>JAMPFB010000030.1 GCA_023664735.1 Robinsoniella sp.
TATTTGGAATTTTCCATGTCTAACTTGTACTATTTATATTCTAGTACCACCTATGCAGTCTTTTACATACAGGCTTCCATAGTACTGGGAAGGAGCCCATACATAAAAATGAGAATTATAATAAGCAATTTTTTCCCCATAACATCCAGTTCCCTGTTTCCAATTCACTCCATCCACAGAGGTAAAGAATTCTTGATACCCCGCAATTGCTATGAATATTCCATTTCCATAAACGATTTCTTTTAATTCTACTTGTCCCACAGACTGCTTTTCCCAAAAGCCCCCTGTTCTTTTCGTGTAGATTGCCCCCTGTTCTCCCACTGCAACAAAACTGCCGTTTCCATATGCGATATCCAGCATCTTGTTATTTATGGTGGATTCAGAAAAACTCCAGTTTATCCCGTTATCCGATTCATATATGCCAAAACTGTCATATTCCCACATGCTGCCCGATATAATACTGCAATATCCTATATTTGCCACGTATTTTCCATCCCCATAGACAATTTTTGAGATACAGCCCCTGCCTACTGAAACCTTGCTCCACTTACTGCCATCCTTAGACAGATAGACTTCCCCCATGGAACCATATACGAAAAAATAATCTCCGCAATAATCCAAACCGCTTATCATGCTCTCTGTAGCTATGCGCCCCTTCTGCTTCCACGTATATCCGTTTTGGGATACCCATACCTTTCCACTATCCGCAACACTGACAAAGCTGCCGTTCCCATATGCTATATAAGTGCCGATGCGCTGTTCCATGTATTCCCAATCATCCTCCGAAGCTTTTACATCCATAGCCGGTATATGCAGCCCGGCAATCCATACTGCCAGTGCCAGTAACATGCAGCCAATACGTCTCACTTTTCCTCTCATATGCCCTTCCTCTCTTTCAAAACCGTTTTTCCTTTGTACCAGACAATCATTCCCAATGCCATGATTGTTGTAAGCTGTGCTCTATAGGTAAAAAAATAGTGTTCCATGGAATGCCCGCTTAACACAAAAAAACGTAAATAAGGAACCATTCCCAAACATACCAGAAGCCGCCGGAACGTGCTTCCCTTCCAAATCAGTATGACAATTACTGCCAGACAAACGCATAGTATCCAGCCGGAAAC
Source organism: Robinsoniella sp. (assembly GCA_023664735.1). GTDB lineage: Bacteria > Bacillota > Clostridia > Lachnospirales > Lachnospiraceae > RGIG3040. The sequence goes on from JAMPFB010000030.1 coordinate 1,122, forward strand.
CTCCCTGCCACCAAACAAACAGGAAATATTATAAACTGCCGCATAAAAAAGCCGTAAAAATATCCCTTCCCCTTTCCCATGTACAATTCGGTAACCTGCTGTATCTACAACCTCCCCAAATACTCTTTTTCCCATGATTGCTGCCGCAAGCAGCCATTTACCCAAAAACATTCCTCCATAAGAAAGCGCCCAAAGGGAACCGGAGGCTGCCGTAAAACCAAGCTCTTTTTTCCATGAGCCAAGCCTTCCTGCATTCTGCCTTATCACAATCAGAAACAGCAGGGGCACTGTTATCGTAACCGTCTCCACTGTTAGGAAATCAAAAAAGCTGGTTAAAGCGCCGCTTATGATGCTAAGCTGGAAAATTTTCCCATCCTCTGCTTCTTCATGGACTACAAAACAGATTGTCATTGCAGTCATCAGGATAAATGCCATGATATATTCAACCGAACAGACAACTACCCATATTTTTATAGAAAATAAGCCCAGAAAATACAGGCCAAAAAGCTCCTTTTGCTTCTTTTTCCATAATAAAATACCCAATACAACATTCATCAAAAGCAAACAGACACCCAACGCTCTCCGTATTGCCGGCACGCTCCAAACGCAAAGCAATGGCCTTAGCAGGCAGAGAGCGCCGTGCCAGTATCGGAAATAAGTCGTATTTGCCTTTTTCCCTTCAAATACAGCAGCATGGTAATCCTCATTTACCTGCATTTGCGGATTATCATAATAGACTGCTTTTATCATGGATTGAAAAGGCTTTCCTGCATCCATCTGATAAGCAATGTGAAACAGGAGACAGTCCGCATAATTATCATATTTTGTATTTTGCTTCCCGCTTTTCAGGCTGGGAAATAAGTCTTGTGCCATAAAATATTCCGCTGATTTTTCACTTCCTGCCTGTATACACCTTTGCGGGATGCAGGAGGCAAAAAACAAAAGTCCCATACAGATAATCCCTGTAGAAAAAAAGGTAAGAATATACTTTGCTTTCTTTTTCATAAGCCAATCACCTGTGTGCCTTTTTCAACACCTTATTCCACTTTTTGGCAAGCTTATAAGCTGTTGTTTTTTTCAACTTTATCTTGGATTTCTTTCCCTTTTTTGCTGCCAGCTTCGTCAGTTGTCCCTGTTTGTTGTATTTGCATGTAAGATAGCTCTTATCTTTATAGACCACTTTCTTTAATTTCTTTTTCTTGTTTACTTTTCCATAAGTTCTTTTTTTGACCTTCTTTTTGATTTTTTTGTCCGTGCTGATTGCCTTGATGACTTTCTTTTCCGTCTTTTGAATCTTTTCCAGCTTTTTCTTTTGTCGTTCTGCCTCTGCCCGTCTGGCAGCCTCTGATTTTTTCCATTCCTCTTCCTGCTGCTTTTTTACTTCCTCCTGCTGTTTCTTCTCTTCAGCCTTCTTTTTCTCTTCCTCAGCTTTTTTCTTTTCTTCTTCCTCGGTCCTTTTCTCTTCCTCAGCTTTTTTCTTTTCTTCTTCGGTCTTTTTTTCTTCCTCTTCTTTCTGCTTATCGTATACTTTAGATTCTTTCATATTTCCATTGGCATCATATTCATACTCCACCTTACTTCCATCCTCATATGTCACGCTTTTTAACCTGTTCAGTTCATCATACGTGTAAGTATCCGCCTGTGCCTGCAAACAGGCTTCCATCAAAACAACCGCTGTCAATCCGCTTATTACTATTTTTTTCCACTTGTTCATTCATTTTCTCCTATGTATCATATTTTAAATACAAAAAAAGCACAAAAAACCAACAGCAAACCTGCCTGCTTTTTGTGCTTATCGTTATCATAAAACAAATATTCCCCTTGCTTCCTCATAATGCTCTTTTTCCTTTGTACAGTAATTTATATAATTATGTAAACAACGTAATTTATATAATAACAAATATACTATAGCAGTTTTTGGAAGTATTTGTCAATACTTATATTTTAAATTTAGTCTCATTTTGTAACAGTTCAGCCTTTTTCAGTAAAGATGGATCAACGGACGTGGGCAATGGCAGAGCATAGGGGATTTGGAATGCGGACGTGAGAGCCGGCAAACTCTATGTGGGGAAACTCATATAAATTTTTTTATTTATTGAATCCCCATGTATGTATTCCGTATACATGCTTATGTATAAACGCAAAATCAATCTGTTTTGAGATAATGTTAAAGACACTCTAAAAACAAGCAAACTCTTTTCTAGTACAGCCTGCCACAAAACAGCAACAGAGGGATGAGAGTGGATTGGCTTTCTTGTTTTTGATGGCGCTTTTCCTTAACAGCCTTTTCAGTACCTAGGGGAAAATTGCCATGGACGGCAATTTTAGTCATATTGCGCCATGGAGGGCGCTATATGACGACCCGTTCGGTACCAGTAACCTTCCAAGGCTGTTTAGGAAAAGCGCCATCAAAAACACGAAAAGCCAATCCACTCTCATCCCTCTGTTGCGTCCGTTTAGCCATTACCTTCAAAAAAATTCCTCTGTTGTGTCCACTTAACCACTATCTCTAAAAAAACAGGCTGAACTGTTATCTCATTTTATAACAGTCCAGCCCATCAAAACCAAGTTACCTACTTATGATACGGCTCCCCATTCATAATCCGATACCCTCTATAAACCTGCTCCAATAAAATCACCCGCATAAGCTGATGAGGAAAGGTCATATCCGAAAAGCTCAGCTCGTAATCTACTCGTTTTAATATAGATTTATGTAAACCGAGTGAGCCTCCAATAACAAACTGAATGTGGCTGTTCCCACAAATCCCCAGCTTTTCCAGCTTTTTGGAAAATTGTACGGAATCCAGCTTTTGTCCGGCAATGGAAAGAGCTATTACATAAGCCTCTTCTTTTAGATGCTTTAAAATCCTCTCTCCTTCTTTTTCTTTCACCAGATCCTCTTCCCCTTCGCTGGCATGTTCTTTTGTCTTTTCATCGGGAACCTCTATAATTTCAAGCCTGCAATACTTGGACAATCTTTTCTTATATTCCTCAATAGCATCCCTAAAATAGCTTTCCTTTACTTTGCCTACCGCAACAATGGTAATTTTCATGAAAATCCCTTTCCTATTTTCCTCATGATCCTCTGACTTCCCAGACAGGCACTATTCATACAGCCTTGTGTAATGATCCTCTGTCAGCTTCGCTAAAAGAGCCTCCTCCAAATCCGGAAATGCCTTTTTCATTTCCGCTTCAATAATTGCCGTAATCTCGAAATACATATCTTCCGGATTTTCATTTTCTATCTTTTTTTCAGTCAAAGAAGCCTTAATTGCTTCTTTGGTGAGAGTTTTGTTTAAGTATTCTTCTACTTTCTTAATAATGCCTTCTTCTTCCAAGCTTTCCGCTAAAATTTTCTTATATGCTTTCATGGAATAAACGCCAAATCCAAGAAATACTGCAAACAATGCGCCAAGCACTACATACATCATAATTTTCGTGCTGGTGGCAAGTTGGAAAAAGGGCAGTATGCCAAGTCCCATGCAAACCAAAAATACAATTCCCAAGATACCTACAAAAAATAGTGTATAGGCGCTTGTTTTATATTCATCGGCTTTATACCTTTTGTCCACGTAAACAGCCGCCGGCTCCCTTTTTTCTGCCCGCTCTTCTTTCTGTTTTTCCTCTTCTATGTCCTTGTCCGCATTTTTCCCTTCTTTTTCTTCTTCCCTTAAAAAAACTCCTAAAACCCGCACAGCTTTCTTTTGGTCAGACTCCAAAACAGACAGCTCATATACCTGTTCTTCCTGTTCAAAGGTAATGTTTCCACTTTCAATTCCATTTTCCTTTAAAAAAGCATTGATTGTTTCCAGCTTTTTCAGTTCCCCAAAATAGATTGCCTTTGCCTCTTTTGTCAACTGTTCCACTAAATCCACGCCGCAGTCTGCACAGCGCAGGATTCCTTCCTTGTATTCATTTTTGCATACCGGACACCACATATGATTTTCCTCCCATTTTTTCCTACACAAAAAGGACTGCTTCCATTACAGAAGCAATCCCTTTTTCATTCAATCCTCATAATCAAAGCAGGCTCTGTCACATACTACGCTTCTAATATAATTTCCAGCCTCCACATGCTCCGGCGACGTCTGGTAGGCATTCAAAGCCTCTAAATTGTCAAAGCTTGCAAGCAAAGCCACGTCCTTATTGCTAGAAGGCAGCTCACCTATTTTTACCTGAATGGAAATCACGCCTTCCACACAGCTTTGTATGGATTCCAGTTTTTCTTTTATGGTATTTCCGGCAGTGATTCTTTCTTCCTCTGAAAGCTCTTCCTTAAAATTCCAGCATACAATATGATGTACCATAAAAGCCTCCTCCTTTCAGCATTTAATGATTTGACAGATATTCGTGAATGCCTTGTGCAGCCGCCTTCCCAGCGCCCATTGCAAGAATAACTGTTGCAGCTCCTGTTACGGCATCGCCACCGGCATATACGCCTTCTTTTGTTGTCTTTCCATTATTTTCATCTGCTACGATACATTTCCATTTATTGACTTCCAATCCTTTTGTCGTAGAAGAAATCAGCGGATTTGGAGAAGTTCCCAGAGACATGATAACCATATCCACATCCAGTACAAATTCGGAGCCTTCTTTTACAACCGGTCTTCTTCTGCCGGATTCGTCCGGTTCTCCAAGCTCCATCTTCACACATTTCATTCCTTTTACCCAGCCTTTTTCATCTGCAAGGATTTCCACCGGGTTTGTCAAAAGGTCAAAGATAATGCCCTCTTCCTTTGCATGGTGCACCTCTTCCACTCTTGCCGGAAGCTCTTCCTCACTTCTTCTGTACACGATATGCACCTCAGAGCCTAAGCGCAGCGCTGTCCTTGCTGCATCCATCGCCACGTTTCCACCGCCTACCACTGCAACCTTCTTTCCATGCATGATAGGGGTATTGGAATTTTCATCAAAGGATTTCATCAGGTTGCTTCTTGTTAAATATTCATTTGCAGAAAATACTCCGTTTGACTGCTCGCCGGGAATACCCATAAATTTCGGAAGTCCTGCACCGGAACCGATAAATACTGCATCAAATCCCTCTTCATCCATAAGCTCATCAATCGTGGTGGATTTTCCAATGACTACATTTGTTTCAATCTGAACGCCTAAAGCTTTCACATTTTCAATTTCTGCCTTCACTACAGCTTCTTTTGGAAGACGGAACTCCGGAATGCCATATACCAAAACGCCGCCTGTTTCGTGCAAGGCTTCAAAAATAGTCACATCATAGCCAAGCTTTGCTAAATCTCCTGCACAGGTAAGCCCTGCAGGGCCGGAACCGATTACCGCTACCTTTTTGCCCAGCTTTTCTTTTGCTCCTGCTGGCTTGATTCCGTTTTCTCTTGCCCAGTCAGCTACAAAACGCTCCAGCTTGCCGATGGAAATCGGGTCTCCCTTGATTCCCCTGATACATTTTCCTTCGCACTGGCTTTCCTGTGGACATACACGTCCGCAGACAGCAGGAAGTGCAGAAGATTCGCTGATAGTCTGATAAGCCTGCTCTATGTTGCCATCCTTTACCTCACTGATAAATTTGGGAATGTTAATGGATACCGGGCAGCCCTTGACACATTGGGCATTTTTACAGTTAATGCACCTTTCTGCCTCACACATTGCTTCTTCTTTATTATATCCTAAACATACTTCTTCAAAATTCTTTGCTCTATCTGCCGGTTCTTGTTCCCTGACAGGCACCTTTTTTAATACGTCCATTTTCTTATCCTTTCCTTTCATTTCCAACGGCTAATTTATCTTTTTGCTTTGTTTTTTAACTGCATTGACCGCATCCACCGTGATGGGTATCGCCTTCCTGAGCCTTTAACAAGTCCCTGCCTTCTTTTGTCTTGTACATCTGCTGACGGGTCATTGCCTGATCGAAATCTACCAGATGTCCATCAAACTCCGGTCCGTCCACGCAGGCAAATTTTACTTCTCCGCCTACAGTCAGACGGCAGGCGCCGCACATGCCTGTACCATCCACCATAATAGGATTCATGGAAACAATCGTGGGAATATTCAGTTCCTTTGTGGTAAGGCAGACGAACTTCATCATAATCATAGGACCGATTGCCACACAGGTGTCATAGGACTTTCCTTCCTCTTCCACCAAATCCTTTAATGTCTGGGTCACCATACCGCTTCTGCCATAAGAGCCATCGTCAGTAGTTATGTAAAGATTGCCTGCCACCTTGCTCATTTCCTCTTCATAAATAAGCAGCTCTTTTGTTTTAGCGCCAATGATTACATCTGCTTTAACCCCATGCTCATGCAGCCATTTTACCTGTGGATAAACAGGCGCTGTCCCAAGGCCGCCAGCCACAAATATGATTTTCTTTTGCTTTAAAGCTTCTATATCCTCTTCTACAAATTCAGAAGGTCTTCCAAGGGGGCCTACAAAATCGTGGAAGCTATCTCCTGCTTTTAAGCTCCTCATTTTCCACGTTCCTGCTCCAACGGTCTGCACCACTATGGTAATGGTTCCTTTTTCCCTGTCATAATCACTAATGGTAAGAGGAATCCGCTCGTCTTCCTCGCCAAGTCTTACAATGACAAATTGTCCCGGTTCACAGGATTTTGCCACTCTTTTTGCTTCTACCTCAAATAAATAGATATTTGTGGTAAGTTCTTCTGCTTTTAAAATCTGATACATGGTACTCCTCCTAAAGATAATATAGTTCGTATCTCAAATGATATTTTTTCTCACACTGTAATTTACTATAAAGGAAAATGGGGAAAAAGGCAAGTAAATTTAAAATGCCTCCACCATATAATACCCCGCATAATTAGCCGAAGCCCGGTACAGCTCTCTTGTGTGCACATTAACGGCAAACACGTTTCCGGATTTAGAGCGGCTGCCGCCCGGTTCTACATAATACTCAATAATCAGATAAAATATCTGGTCGTTTTCCGTAAATGCCGAATCACAGACATATTCCTTTGTCCCTTCCATATTCAGCATATGCCCTTGGATATCAAGAATATCGCCTTTTCCAATCAATGCCTGTTTTAATATAATATATGCCTCGTCTACTGTAACAGCCGCATCCAATACTAAATGGTATTCCCTCTTTGCAATTTCGCTGGCTACCCCGTTTTCGTCATACATGATAAACTGGAATATGCTGTGTCCTAAGGGCATCGGAATGGGAACCAGATAAGGGGTGCTGTCCCTTGTGGGCGTGGTGCCATCCATCGTGTAGAACATTTCATATCCTTCAATCAAATCGCTGGTTATCATCTGGGGACTTGTATATTCTCCGGAGTCCACACTGATTTCCGGTTCATCGGGAACGGAAATGTCTATTGTATATTGTTTTTTTACTACATCACTAGTCAATTTGTATTGATTGACACAAAGGGCGGATACCTGATGTTCCCCCTTTTCCAAACGTATAGGAACAGAATATCTTTCGCTGTCCTTTGTAGGAACGGAACCATCCAGTGTATAATAAATAGTGCAATTGCTGCCTGCTAAAAGCTTTAGGGAGATTACCTGATCATATTCTCCTTCTTCCTCACTGAACTCAGGAGTCTGCACCACATATTCCTGAAACTGTTCCACCACAGAAGAATCAGTGCAGACCTTTAAAATCCGGTTGATGTCCTCGTACTTTTTTTGTCCCTCATAAATGCCAATCAGACTTTTATAAGCTTCTATGTAAGAGTTGTCCGTTTCCACGATTTCCTCCAACATGGCAACTGCTTCCTCCTGTCTTTCCAGCTTCAGGTAAGCGCTGGACAACAGCATCTTGGCATCTGAGGAATTTGGGGCGATTTCAATGGCTCTTTTTGCATATTTTATTGCCGTTTCATAGCCCTGGGTTGAATTTAGGGCATAGGCGGTTCCTGCCTTCTTCATCTGGTGTTCATAGGAATGATAATTAACTGCATAAGGGATTCCAAAAACAAGGCACAGGAAAAGAAGCACTCCTCCTATTCCCAGCCCGGCATATATGGCTTTCCTATGCTTTGACTCGGAAATTCTATTAAAAAGTCCTTTTTTTCCTGTTTCTCTATTTTGTTTCTCTTCCTGTTCTTCCGCCTCTTTTTCCAGTGAACCTTCTGTTTTGTTGTCTTTTTCCACCCGGTCTATCAAACCGCTTAAGCTTTCCCTTATGCTTTCTTCGATTTCCGGCTCGAAAACCGGCACAAATTGCATTTCTTTTCCACAGTGTTCACAAAAGACCTGTCCTTCTTTCATCTGTCCGCCGCAAAATGGACAATCCATAAAAACACCTCTAAACTCTCCCCGTCCTAAAAACCGGAAACCTTTGTTACCTTACTGCACGCTTTCTACGCAGTTATTCATCAGCATGGCAATGGTCATGGGCCCCACGCCTCCCGGTACGGGAGTGATGGCACTGCAATGAGGAAATACTTCTTCATAATCCACATCTCCGCACAGCTTATTATTTTCATTGCGATGGATGCCCACATCAATTACAACAGCGCCTTCTTTTACATATTCGCTTGTAATCATCTTAGGCTTTCCAATTGCTACAATTAAAATATCAGCCCGTTTGCACACTTCCTTTAAATTTTCTGTTTTGGAATGGGCAATAGTCACGGTGGCATTTTCCCTTAACATTAAAATGCCCATTGGCTTCCCTACAATATTGCTTCTGCCGATAATCACACATTCCTTTCCTGCAATTTCAATGCCGGAACGCTTTAAAAGCCGTATGATGCCTGCCGGGGTACAGGAAACAAAGCCTTTTTGCCCGATACAGAGCGCCCCTACGCTTTGGGGATGGAAGCCGTCAACATCTTTTTTAGGAGAAATCGTCTTAATAATCTTATCTTCATCAATATGCTTTGGCAAAGGAAGCTGAACTAAAATTCCGCAAACCTCTTCCTTTTCATTTAACTGTTCAATCAATTCCACCAGTTCTTTTTCCGAAACCGTTTCCTCTAATTCATATGCCAGAGACCGGATTCCGATAAATTCACAGGCTTTCTTTTTATTATTCACATATACGCTGGAAGCAGGGTCATTTCCTACCTGAATGACTGCAAGGGAAATTTCCACTCCCTCTGCCTTAAGCCTTGCAACCTTTTCCTTTAATTCTTCTTTGATTTGTGTGGAAATAGCCTTTCCATCAATTACCTGTGCCATATTGTTCTCCTTTTCTTACAAATTTTGCTGCTAACTTTTTCTTCTTAGCTCCCATTTCCCTTATGCTAGAACAGCCCTGTAATCATACCATCTTTTGTTACATCAATGGAAAATGCAGCAGGCTTCTTTGGCAGTCCCGGCATAGTCATGACTGCTCCGGTCAATACAACCACGAACCCTGCACCTGCAGAAACGTACACTTCCCGGATATTGATTTCAAAGTCCGTAGGTCTGCCTAACAGAGTGGGGTCATCTGACAGGGAATACTGGTTTTTTGCCATGCAAACCGGAAGCCTTCCAAATCCCAGCTCTTCTATTTTTGCAAGCTGCTTAGAAGCCAAAGGTGCATAATTTACTGCTTTTGCCCCATAAATCTCTTTTGCCACGGTCTCAATTTTTTCTTTTAAGGACAAGCTGTCCTCATAAAGAAGCCTGAAATTGCTTTCTTTTGTCTCCAATGTGTCCAATACTTTTTTTGCCAGAGGAATGCCGCCTTCGCCGCCTTTTTCCCAAACCTTGGAAAGAGCAAACTCACAGCCTCTTTCTTCACAAAAGTTCTTTACAAATTCGGTTTCCGCCTCTGTATCCGTCAAAAAGGAATTTAATGTAACAACAATAGGAACACCGTATTTTTGTATATTTTCTATATGCTTTTCCAAATTGCCGATTCCCTGTTTTAAAGCCTGCAGATTTTCTTTGTTCAAATCCGCCTTTAAAACTCCGCCGTTGTATTTTAATGCCCGGATGGTAGCAACCAATACTACCGCATCCGGCTTCAAGCCTGACAGACGGCATTTAATGTCAAAGAATTTTTCTGCACCCAAATCTGCCCCAAAGCCTGCTTCCGTTATAACATAATCCGCCATTTTCAAAGCAGCCTTTGTAGCTCTTACACTATTGCAGCCATGGGCAATGTTGGCAAAAGGACCGCCATGTACAAGGGCTGGAGTATGCTCTAGGGTCTGAATCAGGTTTGGCAGCATGGCATCCTTTAATAATGCCGCCATTGCTCCTACTCCGTTTAAATCCTTTGCCGTAACCGGCTCTCCTGTTACCTTATAAGCAACGATGATTTTCCCTAAACGCTCCTTTAAGTCCTCCATGTCTTCTGCAAGACAAAGCACTGCCATAATTTCCGATGCTACAGTTATGACAAAATGGTCTTCCCTTACTACGCCATCCGTTTTGTTCCCAAGGCCTACTACAATATTCCGCAGCACTCTATCGTTCATATCCAGACAACGTTTCCAGACAATCTGTCTTGTATCAATATTCAGTTCATTTCCCTGCTGGATATGATTATCCAATAAGGCGGCAAGCAGGTTATTGGCAGAGGTAATAGCATGGAAGTCACCGGTAAAATGCAGGTTTAAATCTTCCATGGGAACTACTTGGGCATAGCCCCCTCCTGCCGCTCCTCCCTTTATGCCAAAGCATGGCCCTAAGGAGGGTTCTCTAAGCGCAATCACTGCATTCTTCCCAAGCTTTCCAAATGCCTGCCCCAACCCTACGCTGGTTGTAGTCTTTCCTTCACCGGCAGGGGTTGGATTGATTGCTGTTACCAAAATCAGCTTTCCGTCCGGGTTTCTTTCTATTTTTTTCAAATATTCCTTATTCAGCTTTGCCTTATACGTTCCGTATAGCTCTAAATCCTCCGGCTTGACTCCAATCGTGGCAGCCACCTCCGTAATAGGCTTCATCACTGCTTCCTGTGCGATTTGGATATCTGTTTTCATTTCCACTTATAGCTCCTCCAATAATTGTTCAAACTGTTCCATGCTCATTAAAACCTTTCTGGGCTTGGTTCCTTCCTCTTCTCCAACGACTCCAACCTCTGATAGCTGATCCATGATTCGTGCCGCCCGGTTAAAGCCTATCTTAAAGACTCTCTGCAGCATACCGATGGATGCCTTTTCTTTTTCTATGATAAATTTACCTGCTTCTTCAAAATAGGCATCTCTTTCATTTCCTCCATCAGCCCCTGCTGCAGCGCCGCTTCCGGTAAGACCGATATTCGTTATTTTTTCTTCTACCTCTTCGGCATAAGTACCGGTATCCACGCACTGCTCTTTTAAGAAATCAACCACGTTGGAAACTTCTTGGTCGGAAACAAATGCACCCTGTACACGGGATGGCTTAGTCAATCCTTGAGGGTAAAACAGCATATCCCCTTTTCCAAGCAGCTTTTCTGCACCATTCATATCCAGAATCGTTCTGGAATCCACCCCGGAAGAAACGGAAAATGCAATACGGCTTGGCATATTTGCCTTAATCAAACCGGTAATGACATCTACAGAAGGCCTTTGAGTGGCAATAATCAGATGAATGCCCGCAGCTCTGGCAAGCTGGGCAAGACGGCAGATGGATTCCTCCACCTCTCCCGGACACACCATCATAAGGTCTGCAAGCTCATCCACGATAATGACAATCTGTGGCATTTTTTGGGGCAGCTCCTGTCCGCCGTTGTCTTCCATTTCTTCTACTTTTTTATTATATCCCTTTAGGTCCCTTACATTAAAGTCTGCAAACTTCTTGTACCGTTCTTCCATTTCCACAACTCCCCAGTGAAGGGCTGCAGAAGCTTTTTTCGGGTCTGTCACCACCGGTATCATAAGATGGGGAATCCCATTATAGACACTTAATTCCACTACCTTGGGGTCCACCATAATCAGCTTCACTTCATCTGGATGAGCCTTGTATAAAATACTCATAATCAACGTATTGATACAGACGCTTTTTCCGGAACCAGTTGCACCTGCAATTAAAAGATGGGGCATTTTGGCAATATCCGTCACTACTGTTTTGCCCGCAATATCCTTTCCTACCGCAAAGGCAATGGGCGACGGAAATTCTTTGAATTCCTTTGATTCTATCAAATCCCGAAAAGCAACTGTGGAATTTTCTTTATTGGGCACTTCAATTCCCACTGCTGCTTTTCCCGGAATGGGCGCTTCAATACGAATATCCGTTGCTGCCAGATTCAGCTTGATGTCGTCTGACAAATTCACAATCTTGCTTACCTTTACCCCCTGCTCCGGCTGCAGCTCATAACGGGTAACGGATGGTCCCTGACTGATATCGGTAATCGTAACCTTTACGCCAAAGGTCTGCAAAGTCTGCTGCAGGTGCAGCGCCGTTTCCTTTAACTGTCTTTCCGTGTCCTTTGCACCGCCATTTTCTCCCTTTTTTAACAGCTTTAAAGGAGGAAATTCATATTTTTTATTTGGCTTTACAGGCGATTTCATCATATCCTTTGAAATCTCTCCGCTTTGTTCTTCCTGTTTTTTTATAGGAGCGCTGTCTGTAAACTGTTTGCCTGACAGGGACTGTCTTTCTCCTGCCTGACTTCTTTCGGAAAATACCTGCATATCTGCGATTTTCGGTTTTGCTTCTGTTTTTTTCGGCTGCTCCTCTGCTTTTTCCGGCTTTGCCACATTTTCTTTTGTATCTGTTTTTTTCAAGGAGCCGCTTCCTAAAATATGGGCTTCTTCCGCTGGTGCCGGCATATCTTCTGTCATTGCCGCCACATCCTCTGCGGTCTGCTGGTTTTCAAATCCAATGCCCTTAATCTTAATGTTATTCAAGGCATCCAAGGCTATCTGCTCTTCCTCTTTTATAGTGATTTCATGGATGTTCTGTGAAGGCTCTGCTTCCTTTTTGAGCTTGGTATCCATTGCTACTCCAGATACCTTTTTATTCATACGAAGCTCTTTTTCTTTCTTTTCCTTCCGCTCCTGCTGCTGTTGTTCTCTTCTAAGTCTTGCCTGCTCCAAACGCCTGTCCGCATCGTCCCTTGCTGTTTCATACACTCTCTGGCTGCTTTTCTTCACTGCCCTCATAAATGATTTTTCTGTTAAGATTACAAGGCACATAATAAAGAGAATCAGCACCACCACTATTGTTCCAACCATGCCCAGAATAGAATGCATTCCGTTTCCAAGAACGCCGCCTATGACTCCGCCGCCTTTTCCCAGCATGGAAAATTCATAATACTCCGCTACGGTTTCGCCGCAGTTATCCAGTCCGCTTATAAGAGCTGCTACTATGGTACACAAAAAAAACAAAACAGTTCCTGCCCCCAGCTTAAACGCTGCAGTCGTTTTGCCTTTATTGGATATGCCAAATAAAATGCCCACAAACAATAGTAATGGCGCTATGTATGCCATAATACCAAAAATACCGCACATCACATGGCTCAGCACATTGCCAAAGCCACCGATAATGCTTGTCTTTTCTCCAAGCTCGTTAGTAATTTTAAAGTTGCATAAAAATAGTAATATGGTAAATGCCAGAGAAAATAAAAACAGCATTTCCTGTGCAATCTTAATATTGCTTTGGTCTTTTTGATTCTTCTTTGCAGTTCTCTTTCCTTTCGGCGCAGGTTTCCTTCCTGATTTTGCTGCCATAATAAAGTCACTCCATTTAAAAAATAATGCACTTTTACAAGTATAGCATTTTTTGTGGAAATTGTCATTATTTTATGGATTGATTTTTTTTAGGGGTGTAACAGTTAAACGGCACAGCCAAAGCCATACCGTTTCCCCAAAATATTCCTATGCAATTTAACAACTCCACCAGCTCCAGCATCCAGTTGTCCTTACAAATCTATTTCTTCGCCTTTTTTGCCGCCAAAGCTTTTTCCGTTGGTTTTACCATCAGGAAGCATATAACTAATGCTATGATATATAAAACAATTGTCGCATATAGCACATATTGATAGCCGGTAGGATTTACCGTAAGCACTTCTACCGTTCCATCAGCAAGGGCATGTTCGATATCCACTGGTTTTCCAAATGTATTTACAATCCATGTAGCCATCTGGTTTCCAGTCAGTCCTGCAAATGCCCATGCGGATAAGGTAAGTCCATGGATGGCGCTGATGTTGCCCATTCCGTAATGGTCGGAAAGCAAAGTGGGCACGTTGGAAAATCCACCGCCGTATCCTGCATTTACAACAAAAATCAGTCCCAACACAAGAACAATCAACAAAGTATTTCCTTCCCCGTTTTTAATGCCGTTTGTCAAAAGCACAATGCCGGTAAATGCAATGGAAAGAATGAAAATAAGCTTATAAATGGTATTTCTATCCTTCATGGTATCTGCCCATGCGGAAAATCCAAGACGTCCGCCAGCATTAAAGATTGCCGATACGGTGGAAATCAGGCCTGCCGCACCTGCAAGGCCGATACATTTTACAATCATCTTTTCCTGTGAAATCAATGCAAGACCACAGGTAATGTTAATATAGAACATAAGCCAGATTCCGATATAGTTAGCAATAGGCTTTGACTTAATAACAGCCATCATGCTCTGTCCTTTTTCCTTCTTTTGCGGTTCATGCCAGCCTTCCGGTTTCTTTAATAATAAATGTCCGATAAACATCATCACGAAATAAACCACTGCCAGTATCAGGAACATTTTGTAAATGCCGCCTTCTCCCAGCCCTCCAAGCATGGTCTGCATAATAGGGCTTGCAATTGCTTTTGCAGCGCCAAAGCCTGCTACGGCAAGTCCGGTAGCAAGTCCTTTTCTGTCTTCAAACCAAAGCATCAATGTCTTTACCGGAGACAGATAGCCTGTTCCAAGTCCGATACCCATAATCAATCCATAGCATACATAAATTCCAATCAAAGCAAGTATGCTTCCCTTATGCAGCCCTCCATAGTAAATGAAAAAGCCTGTGCCTGCCATACCTGCTGCAAAGCATATAGTGGCAATCAAAGAGGACTTGTGGATATCCTTCTCAACAATATTGCCTAGAAAGGCAGCAGACATTCCAAGGAAAAAGATGGCAAAGCTAAATGCCCATTCCGTTGCTCCTTTTGAAAAGCCTATGTAATCCGCAATTTCCTGACTGAAAATGGACCAGCAGTAAACAGTTCCTATGCTGCAATGAAGCAGCAGTGCGGGAATTGCTGCACGAACCCACTTATTAGTGCGCCATCCCCCTGATTTTTTTTGATTTTCTCCCATAATTCGTACTTCCTTCGTATTTTATTTTTAGTTTGTTCAGCCTTCAGTATGATTGTTTTTTCATGTTTTAGAGGCTAAACATGTGTATTATACACCTTAGCTTGTGAGGTTTCAAGAAAAAAAATATTTATATGTTCCGTTTATATGTTCCGTTTTGAGCTTTCTTCTATGCTGATGTTGACTTCGTGCATAATAAAATTCTGGTGAAGCAATTATGCTCACCAAATTTCTCCTCTTTGATATTTTTCTGATTCAGCCTTTTTCATACTTAATGTGGTTAGATAGTAAATAATCATTATACTAACATAATTTTGTTCCAGTTCACACCACCTTAGGTCTCCTGTTGTTATAAATATCCATATATTATATACATAAAAATATATTTGAGGCAAAAATAAAATATAGGATACAATCCCTAGCATAGACATCTTATTTCGTTTATCCCGGCTTGTGGATACTCCCCTCGGGGTTTCTTCTGCTATCAATATTTCTGCTAATTTTCTATTTCTTATCGTATATGTTCTGGTAAAAGATTTAAAAGTCATTGCATTTATCCTGCATACATATATCATCATCATTGTTGGACAAAACAAATTTCCTAGCAGTCCCAAAAATATCCACTCTAATAGTTTCATATATTTCTCCGCCTTAATACTTTAAAATTCCCAACACCCTATCATATAGACAAAGCTTCGGATAGCACAGCCTCTTTACCAAATCTCCCCTTTTTGATACTTTTCAGATTCAATCTTTTTTCTTGCCAATGTAAACGTATAAAAAAGGACCATTATTCCAAGGTATTCTTGTTCAAGATCACCCCACATGATATCTCCTGTTCTTATAAATCTCCACACATTATATATATAGATATAAATTTGAGGTAAAAACAAAATATAGGAGACAATCCCCAGCATAGACATTTTATTTCGTTTATCCCGGCTTGTGGATACTCCCCACGGATTTTCTTCTGCTATCAATATTTCTGCTAATTTTCTATTTCTTATCGTATATGTTTTGGTAAAGGATTTAAAAGTCATTGCATTTATCCTGCATACATATATCATCATTGCTGGAAGAACTAAATTTCCTAATATTACCCACAATATCCCCTCTAATAATGCCATATGAACTCCTCCTACTTCAAAATTTTAAAAGTTGTTCTATTCTGTTACCAAATCTCTCCTTTTTGGTATTTACCGGATTCGCCTGCCTTTACGGTTACTGTAATTAAATAAAACCAGTTCACTATATAAAGATATATCTTTTCCTTTTCACAATATCCAATAACTCCTGTTGTTATAAATACCCACCAATCATATAAATAGAAATATGTTTGCGGTAAAAATAATATCCATGAAACAATTCCTAATATTGACATCTTATTTCTCTTATCTCGGCTTGTTGATACTCCCCATGTACTTTCTTCTGCTATCAATATTTTTGCCAGCCTTCTATTCTTTATTGTAAAAACCCTGCTAAATGATTTAAATGTCATTGAATTTACTCTGCACGAAAATATCATAATCGTTGGAGCAAGCAAAGACGTCAACAGCATCCAAAGTATTTCCTTTAATAATTCCATGAATTTCTCCCTGCTTAATACTTTAAACTTTTACTATTTTCATACATTCCCAGCATTTCAAGAAAGATTCTGATAAATAATATCTTGATAATACATTTCATTCCGTGATAGCTTCGTATAAATCTTCTAATTTGTCTGAAATATATTTTTTCCCAAGACCATATAAAAAATTAAAACCACTTGATCTTATCACACCTGTTTTTATTGCTCTTAATCCTTCTCGTGTCAGTGTCTTAAACGGATGGAACAACGACCACACTAGTTCCCTGTTTACATAACCGGATTTTGGCCAACCATTTACAAAACCTGCTCCACCAAGCCAACCACAAAAAACACCTATCGCAATTCCCTCCAGAATATCTTCTTTTCCTCCACCTATTAAAGCAGACTGAACACCACCAAGCACCCCATTTACCGCCATTTGTCCTCCTGCACCCAACGGAGTGGCTGCAACTGCTCCGCTGACGGCTCCGCAAGAGATTGCAATTACTACCTCAGACCAATCAACCTCTCCTTTTGTAATCCTTTGTCCTATAACATTTACTCCCCCTGCCACTACTCCTGCAACTGCTGCACATGCTACTACCGCAACTGCTAAAGCTGCACCTGCCGTAAAAAATGCCGCTGCCGCAATTGCTCCCACTACAGCTGCTGCAACAACTGCTGTCAATCCTGCCACCAGCCATTTATTCTTTTCTTCCACCTTGATAACAGGTTCATCGTTAAACTTCTGATAGCTTTCATATGTATCTGCATAGATATCACTTAGAATACCTAAAAAATCTATCTCATTATTTATCGTAATTGTAGTGCCTTCTCCCAAACCTTTCTCCCTTCTCGTATCCCTTAATCAGACAGTTCTGTTACCAGATATCCCCCTTCTGATATTTACCTGATTCATCAGCCTTTATGCATACAGTAATTGCATAAAACCACCATACTATAGCAAGATACGTATTTTCCAGTTTAAAATCTTTCGCAGCCCCTGTTGTTATAAATATCCACCAGTCATAAACATAAAAATAAACTTGCGGCAAAAATAAAATCCATGAAACAATACTCAATATTGACATCTTATTTCTCTTTTCACGGCTTGTGGATACTCCCCATGTTGTTTTTTCTGCTATCAATATTTTTGCAATTTTTCGATTTTTTATTGTCAGTGTCCTGATAAATGATTTAAATGTAATTGAATTTATCCTGCATGCATATATCATAAATGGATAAGAAACGAAAGTCATTAATAGCATCTTACATATCATCTGGGTACTTCCAATTCCATATGTTCCTTCCTTTCGACTACTCTAATATCCCATTGCTTTTATATACTTTTAATAAGAAAAAATTTTCCCTTTTTGCTCTTTTAACCTTCTGCCGCTTTTACGCATTCAATCGTCCCTGCTACATCAATCATGACCTCTTTCCAAAGCTTCCACTCTGAATAAGGTGCGTTGAATACACCTTGAAGGGTCTTTCCGTTAATAGAAGCACAATACATCAGGTTCAATAAAGGTTCGTCAATTGTATGACTCTTATAGTCAAGCCATCCAATTGTCGTATTTTCCTTTTCTATGATTCCTTCATCCCTAAATACATTGGATGGCTGTACCTTTCTTACTAATTTTTTTATCTGCCGTATGGTTTCTTTGACAGCTTCCTTTTCCAACGGACTATCCAATAAAGAAAATGTAAAGTTAACATCTCCTGTCTCATTACTTTTTATAATCTGCGGCCTATGCACCGACGGATACTTTATTTCCTGCATCTCTATGGGCATATCTATATAATGTTCCGGCAGCATTACCGCAACCTGCCCGTCAAACAGTTCCGTTCTCTGAAAACTTATGACTTCTTCTTTTATCACGATTCCTTTTTCTATATCTCCATAGCATTCTTTCTTATATTGATTGAGCGCTTCTGCGATTTTTAAGTCAACGTCTGTCATTTTTCCCTCCTATTCCTCATATTCCTGTCCGGATGTCAGTGGCTGTATCAAACCGCCGCATTTACATACCAGAAAGGAATCCATGCTGATTCCATGCATGTCACCTGACAGCTTTACCTGCTCACTGATTCCCCTCCACGTTCCTATAATATGAGGACAACATTGTTTCCCAGTTACGGTTCCTTTTGCGTTTTCATCCCCGCCATAAGGAGCCAAGGATATGGTACTTGCACCTTCCGGTGGAGTCTGACAGGAACAGATGCCAAAGTAGCTTATATTGTCATCCACTACACAATCATCCTCTCTCATAAGCGGTTTCTCCTCAATGTATATTCCATGACACTGCGGCAGATTCAGCCTTCTTGGATGACTTCCGTATTCACAGGCTAACAGTGCCCCTCTTACTAAATATTCTGACATTTCAGCCTCCTTCCTTTTCATATTCCGGCTCACTAATTTGAAATCCATATGCTTCCCGCCTTAATATACACTCCAATAAATCCATTCTTATCACACAGCTGGAAGCGGATCCTTCCATAAGCCTGAAGATACTTTGGTCTTCTATTTTACTCTTATTCAAAACAGGCTTTTTAATTATGCTATGATCCAGGTTAAATACCGTATCCTTCCCAAGACAATCTATTTCTTTTAAAATGGGCAGATAATACACCTCTGCTTTCTCATACGTTTTATCCAACAAAACGATTTCCCGGTACTGCATATTCGGCTCAAATACATCCAAAACTTTTTTTATTTTTTCAGAAAACATGATAAAAGGCACCATAATGAAATCTACAAAGTCCGTCTTTTTGTTTGGCTCTATTTCCAAAACAATTCTTTTTGGTATTTTTAAGTAAGCTTTGTGATATAGAATTTCTGAAGGAATTTTTTTGCCCCAGTTATGTACTCTTACCCTGTTTACATAATTTTTATCCTCTTCTATAAAAAAATACCTCATCCAATTTCATCCCCTTCTAAATTCCAAATGCACAAGGGCATACTTTCACTTCTATATCCTCCAAAAGAAATGATTCCCTGTTCTTCAGCATCCAGCCTTTGAAAAACCTCCAAATCAACGATTCCGGCTGCATGTTCTGCAATAATTCTTATAGTTATCATATGAAAATCAAAAGCAGCCTTTTTTCTTAATTCCTGCTTCTCCCTATAGGAAAAGTCCTTTATGTTCTGCTCACATTTTTTTATAAGGAATTTCACATATTCTTCATAAAAATCATAAACCACATTTGCTTTCCAGCACCCGTTCACTTCATACCGGTTCAGGTAAAGGTTATTATCATAAGCTTCTATATGTATCTCAAAATCGCCCTTTAGCACACTTAAATTTAAATAACTAAACTGGATAGCCTTTAATTTCCCCTTCTTTTCATTTTTCCGGGCTGTTTCATAAGCTTCTAACACCCTCTCCACAGCTCCCATAAGCTCCTTTCTTATTTCCTTTTCCTGCTTACGGTATTGTGGAATGATGATTTCCAGCATTTTTTTCATCTGCTTTTTAGACAATCCTTCTACATATTCTTCCCACTGCTCTAACCGGTACATGCTTTTTATCCTCGCATCATTTTTATTTCTACAGGTGTATTTAAAACAATTTTATTTGCCTTCCATTCTATCTTTTGATTGGATATAATATTGATTTCCTGACTGCTGACGACTTTCATTCCCTCCCCATCATCTTCTATCAAGCTTATCTCCTTGCTCTCATTCATAAAACCTATTTCCGACTGCTTCAGATAAAACTGTTTGCCATTTTCATTTGTAAAATATTTATGATTGGCATTGCCCATGCTGCTGCATGAGGCTCCGTTTTCACGAATACAACTGACCGCTATAGCCGAATCTTCCTTTTCGCTTGGAAAATAAAGCTGAACCTTGGTCCCCTTTTGCGGCATGCAATACATAACATTTCCAGTTTCCGGTACCCATTCATACCAGTATGCTTCTTCCTCCTTTTGAATTTCATCTATATCTAAATGGATTTTTAAAAGTTCATTTTTTGTAGCTAACACCTTTCCCGATATAGACATGCCGGAAAGTACTGGATTTGAATAGCCTTTTAAAAAACAGCTCTTTTCATTTCCTAATTTGTATTGGAAGATTAATTCAGCCCCTTTTATAAACATTCTTTTTTCTAAAATATTCATTTTTTTGTTTTTAAACACCACTTTCTGACCGATACCATAATCCTCGTAAGATTCTATTTTGTAAAAGAAAAAAAGGGATTTATCCAACATGCCATATTGTTTTTCTTCTGAAAAAAATTCACCGCTTACGCCATAATCATAGTTATCATTTTCCAATGTCACGATTTCCGTTTCAGCTTTTATCCCAATCTGTATGGAAAGGTTATTATTTGTTACATCCGGATAGACACAGCTGCCAAGTCCTGCTGTCATTCTCCGTATAAACTGCCAGTCCGTTTCCTGAAATTGATATACGGGATTTGCTATTCTTTTGTCTTCTGTATAAATACCCACTTCACCAGACTGCTCTAAAGCAATCACATTTTTTATGATGCCCCCAATGGTCATCTTACAGTTTTGAAATGATTTCTTCTTTTTCTTACAATCCAATAATACACTAATGGAATCTATCTCCAGCTCTAAATGTATGAGCATGCCCTCATAATACCAGCGAACATTTTGAACCACGCCGCAAAATAAAACTTTATTTTTGGCAAAAACTTCAACAGACTTGTTCAAATCCATTCTTTTTATTTTTTCCAATATCTTTTTATTTTCAATTGCACATACTTTTGCATGCCCATGTTCATTAGGTATTATGCTGATATCCAAATGCTCAATATGATTCAGACATATAGCTCCCATTAATCGGATTTCACTTTGGGTTATACATTCTATTTTTGCCATTACTGCACCTTAAACTTTGCCCCTTCTACTATAATATTATCCTTTAGCATAATTTTGGAATTTCCCTGCTTCAGTTCAATGGCCTCCAAAGCAGCCATGGATACAGTGTCACTTGCGCTCACTATATTGATTGTTTTCTGAGACTCCATAACAATATCCTTGTCGCTGATCATTTGTATACCTGCATTATCATCAAGGACTATTTGCATCCCTTGATTATTAGTTATAGCTATTTTCGTAGGAGTAAGCTCTATCTGTTTTCCAAATTTGGTACAAATGCTTTTATTATCCGGATTGGTTCTGGCATTTTCCTGGTATTCATTGGCATTTCCGATATCCTCATGTACAGAACTAATAATATATCCGTTTTCTTCCTTTTCATCTGGAAAATATAATCTTACCCTGTCATTTTCTTCTGGCATACAATACCACCCTGTTCCATCCGGCGAAGAAAATACCGTTGAATATAAAAACCACTTTCCATTAACCAATTCCTTTTTTGCATCACATGATATATGTACTTTTACTTTATCTGCATTTGCCTCCATTACATAGGCATCTAAAGATGCCCCTATTATTTTTTCATTGTATCTGCTGACACTTGCTAAGCCCCTTTTCCGAACCAGTTCACATATATAGATGAGTTCTCCCATTTCCAGACTAATTACCACGCTCCTTACCCACAATGCTATTCCCTTCACATTGATTTCTTCTGCCAGCTCCACGGCATTCCGGGTAGTTATCTTATAAGTCCAACAATCCTCCTCTATAAGCTCTTCCACTCCATTTTCCTTTTTCTCCCTATATTCGGAATATGCACAATCAACACAATAATCAATTATTTCTATATTTTTGTTATTCTTTAATTTAGGAAGCCCAAAATAGCATACCATTTCTTTCATAAATACATTTGGGTACAAGCAGGTATGAAATTTGGAAGCTAATCTTTTTAAAAACTCCCAATCTGTTTCATGATATTGTACTATCAGATTATCCATTGTCTTCTCCACATCCACACAAGGTATAATTCCGTTCTTGTATGCCATATTCATATATTCCAGCAGGTTTCCATAGGACATGGATAAATCTTGGAATGCTCTTGTTTTTTTCACAACATCTAACTGTTTCGTAGCGCCCACAAGTACGATTTGTGCCTCTAACAGCCTGCCCTCTTTATGAATGGCAATCCTTTCAACAAGACCTGAAAATAATATCTTTTGCTTATTTTCAAAATTTGTATAGACAATCTGCTCAATTTGTTCAGAGTGCATTAACCGCATTACCTCTTCTTCATCGCTGCATGAAACGATTCCGGATATGATCCCATATCCATGTGCATTAACCTTTATTTCAATATGACAATCTTTTACCATTACAAATTCAACGGTTCCTACTTTGAACATCCTTTGCTCCTTCTCATAACTATACATTTTTACACGTTTATTCTTATAATTTTTATTATATATTAAGTTTGTTAACTTCTATTGTAAACCATTGTATACTGAATGTCAACATCTATCCAATTTATTTTTTCTTTTTTAGTAACAATTCATCTCTCTGCGCCTGCAGGCTGAACTGTTACCTTTTTTAATAGAGAAAACCATAGGCAGCAAAAAGCCCCGGCTTCCATCTTACGATTTCCCGGGGCTTTCTCTATTTTTCTTCATTCTTAATTTATACTTCACTTTTATTCTATTTTATTTCTGTTACCGTCAACAGCTTATCTCCCGCCATATAAGTAAGGGTAATACTGTCGCCCGGATTATATTTTACCACATCAAGCACCTTCGGATTGGTAATATCCACATCAAATATTTCCTCTCTTCCTTCTATGGTTAAGTAGAAGTGTGTATTTCCTTCAATGACTACTGAAGCACATGCCGAAAGCTTTCCGGTAATGGTTTCACTTGTTCCTGTTTCCACTGCTGCAATGCCATTGGTATTTAACAGACGGTTATATTCCTTTTCACACTCCTTTACCGTATCGCCAATGGCTACCCACTGATACTTTCCAATATTGACCATGGCATATTTCTTTACAAGGCCGCTTTCATCCTTTAATGCCATAAAATAAGTGGGCTCATCTGCAATGTTCAGCAAAAGCGGGAAGGTGGCACGATAGCCTAAGTTCTGTACCTGCCCTTCTGCCGAAGCCATGGCAGAATCCTCAATAGCGCCTTCCACCTGATAGAAACGAGTTTCCATAGTTCTTTGATTCATAAGCACAAAGCCTACATTGGACTGGTCACCATTAACAGAAGTAACGCCGGAATATACCCACACATCATCCTCTAAGGCAATATAATTATAGCCGTTTGTGGTTTGCAGACAGTCCTTTTGTCCCAGCACGCTGTTGAAAAATCCATGCTTATAAATGCCTGAATAATCATATAAATCCATAAGCAGCTCTGCCTGATATACCTTGTCTATCCACTGTGGCACTTCGCCTACTTTATATTTCTCGCATTCCCCGCTAATGGCATTGCAGATAACTACGCTGTCAACAGTTTCACCGCCAAACAGCCCCACATTGAATTTTTTAATAGGACAAATCCAGTAAGGAACTCCTTCCTCATCAATTTCAAAGAAAATCTGGTCTGCAAAAATAGCTGTTGGATAATGGAAACGCAGGTGCCTGTAAATATTTCGGTTAAAATATTCGGATTTGGAGTATTTAATTCCCTGCGAAAGCTTGATGCATTCTGTATTCTGGGTTGCCATATCAATCAATATATAAGCAGGAATGCCATCCTTTTGATTGGTCAGCCATTTAATAGGACTTGCATATTCCAAAGGGGTAACCCTGACAGGCTTTCCCTTGTAATTGATTTGGGAATAATCATCTGCCACTTCAAACTGGGATACCATATCTACCATGCCGCCCATTTTCCTGTCACCTAACAAAGAAGCGGAATCCCTATCAAGAAGGGGAATCGTATCGTAATCCACCTGTGAAATATCCTCTGTAAATTTTCTTGTTTCCACATCCAAAAGGGACTGGTATTTTTTTGCATTAATAACAGGAGAGCCAAGAAATGTCCCAATGATAAAAATAACGCCCAGAACTGCCGCCAAATAGTAGCCATATTTCCAAAGCCCTATAGCAGTCTTAGAATCAATAATCATTATCATAATTTTGGCTTTCTTCTCCTTTACTGCCTTCCACAAAATCCCCGCAGTAGTAACCATGACCACTGCACCAATAATAAACCACCAAAAGCCTGCTGAATGAATGTTTATGGCTGGCAGAGTCACATAATAATAAATAAATGCCGCTGCCAACAAAACAAACGCTGCAAGTATCTTTATGCCAATAAATGTTTTTCCTGATTTCTTTTTCTCTTTTCCCATTGTCTTTTTTGATTTCCCTTTCTTTCAAGTACTTTGCCACTTGTATCATATGTATAATACAATAAGTCGTAACAAAGCTTTTGTCAATACGCCATAAGAAAATATGCACCAGATATTTTTATCCAGTGCATATTTTTTTCAACCAAGCCTTTGCTCAATCCACCATCTTTGCCTTCTTAAGCTTTTTGAAATTGTACAAAACGCTGCTAATGGAAATTTCTAATCTTCCTCATCCTTTGCCAGCTTACTTGCCCTTGCTGCCACTTCTTTTTCCTGAATGTCGCTTGGAGCCTGTTCATATCTGGCAAATTCATAGGAATACTCTCCAAATCCTCCCGTCATGGAGCGAAGGCTGGTACAATAGCCATAAAGCCCCAGCATAGGAATATCTGCTTCAATTACCTGCTTTCCATCAGGAGCAGGATTCATGCCAAGCACCCTTCCTCTTCTCTTGTTCAAGTCTCCCATGACATCTCCTGTAAATTCATCGGGAACTACTACCTTTAAAGAAGCAATGGGCTCTAATAATACAGGCGATGCCTCCATAAAGCCTTTCTTAAATGCCTGAATGGTCGCCTTTTTAAATGCCATCTCCGAGGAATCCACATCATGATAAGAACCATCATACAAAATGCCCTTTACTCCCACTACCGGATAAGCAGCCAGCGGACCTGATAAAACAGACTCCTGCATACCTTTTTCCACTGCCGGGAAGAAATTCTTCGGAATGGCGCCTCCTACTACTACCTGCTCAAATACATAAGGTGTTTCCAAATCGCCGGAAGGCTCAAAACGCATTTTTACATGACCGTATTGTCCATGACCTCCGGACTGCTTTTTATATTTGGATTCCACATCTGATTTTTTCCGGATGGTTTCTTTAAACGCAATTTTGGGCTTGGATAATTCAACCTCCACCTTATATTCATTTAAGAGGCGGCTCACTGCCACTTCCAAATGCTGATCGCCCATTCCGTATAAAAGCATCTGTCCGTTTTCTGAATCATTTACGGATTTCAGTGTTAAGTCCTCGTGCATCATCTTCTGCAGGGACTGGGACACTTTATCAATGTCGCCTTTATTTTTTACTTTATAGCGCATGTATGTATACGGAGTGGAAATTTGAATCTTTCCGTACTGCACCGTAGTTGCCTTGGTGGAAATGCTGTTTCCGGTTCTTGCTGCTGTAAACTTTGCAAGAGCGCCAATGTCACCTGCATGAAGCTCCGGCACCTCTATGGGCTTATTGCCCTGAAGAACATACAGCTTTCCAATTTTTTCCTCTACTTCTTTTTCCCGGTTATATACCAAATCATCTGTCTTAAATACGCCGGAGCACACTTTCATCAAAGAATATTTTCCAATAAACGGATCTACAATTGTCTTAAATATAAAGCCTGATTTTGCTTTGGAAAAATCATAATTTGCTTCAAATATTTCATTTGTCTTTAAGTTTACACCTGCTACCTTACAGTTTTCCGGGCTTGGCATATATTTTACAATATCATCTAAAAGTGTGTAAATGCCCTGACATAACAGGTTGGAGCCCATGGAAATAGGTACGATACTGCCATCCTGCACATTTGTCCGAAGAGCCGCCCTGATTTCCGCTTCTGAAAAGGTTTCACCATTAAAATACCTGTCCATCATCTCTTCAGAGGTTTCCGCTACCGCTTCTAACAAGGTTTCTCGATAGCTCTCTAAAAGAGGCATACTATAATCGGGAATCTCACATTCCGTAACATCCTTTCCCTGCCATCTGTTTCCCGTCTGGCTTACTACATTTACATAACCTACAAACTTTTCATTTTCACGGATTGGAAAATGGAAAGGAGCAATTTTTTTACCATATAACTCAGTTAAATCTTCCACTACCTGCCTGAAAGAAGCATTGTCCACATCCATGTCCGTTACAAAGAACATTCTGGGAAGCTTGTTCTTTTCACAAAGCTCCCATGCCTTTTTCGTGCCTACTTCCACGCCTGCCTTACCGGATACTACGATAATAGCCGCATCTGCCGCTGCCGCTGCTTCCTCCACTTCTCCCACAAAGTCAAAATAGCCCGGCGTATCCAAAAGATTGATTTTTGTATCCTCCCACTCTATGGGAACCATAGACGTGCTAATTGAAAACTGTCTCTTTTGCTCTTCTTTTCCAAAATCACTAATGGTATTTTTATCGGGCACCTTTCCCATTCTGGACGTAAGTCCGGCAAGATATGCCATAGCCTCCGTCAAACTGGTCTTTCCACTGCCCCCATGTCCAAGCAGCACAATATTACGGATTTTTTCAGTTGTGTAAACTTTCATATAATTCCCTCCATTATGTCATTATTTTTTGATAATTTGCCAAAAGTATTTTGAAAATGAATTTACAATAGCAACACCATATGGATATTTTACTAAAAATTCTGAAAATTTTCAATCATTTTTTGGGTGGATGACACAGTAAACGTAACAGTTCAGCCAGTTTTTTTGAAGGTAGTGGCTAAGCGGACGCAACAGAGGG
>JAMPFB010000031.1 GCA_023664735.1 Robinsoniella sp.
GTTATATAGAAAAGTTCACGTTTAACTTGTACTTTTTCTTGACATAGTACCAACTGGAAAGAAAGGAGAAGAACGAACAGCATATATCTGTGTCAGGACTCTATGACGGGATAAAGGTTATGCCAGAAATAAAAGAAATTTCATTGGAGCATGTTTTAAGAGGCATTTTTGAACGGAAAATTCTACGAGAAAAATCTCTGACATAAAAAAAGAGGTCTTGTCTTTTACTTAGAAAATGATAAAATTAAAATGAGAAATAATAAAAACAGGAGTTGTTGCTTATGTACAGAAAGAAAAACAGGCTTTTGTCCATGGTGCTTGCTATGTCAGTGCTGCTTGCAGGAAATGGAATTACCTTATCTGCCCAGACAGTCAGTGAAAATGGAGTAACGCTGGAACAGGATGTAATACAGGATAATGACAATCCGGCAGAACAGGAGGAAGCTGTTCTGGAACAGCCGAATGAAAACAGCTATGAGGAACAGGAACTTATTTTTGGTGGAAATGTCAGTGAAAATAATGTCCGTGAAGGGGAAAGAATGCCGAAAGCCCCGGTTCATCACTGTACAAAAGATATTTTCTGCCATTACTGCGGTCAGGATTCCACGGTGTGGAGTTATCTGTATTTTGGAAGTTATCCTCAAAGTGAGGTAACCGACAGCAGCATCATTGAGTCCATAGAGGAAGCTATTTCCACATCTGGAATACAAGCGGATATCGGTACGGATGTATGGGTGGATGATGTAAAGTATCGCAGAATTAGCAGTAGTGATACGAACAATTCATACAATTTTGGATATAACCAGTACCGTTATTTTAAATGGGAACCAATCAAATGGAAAGTGCTTCAAAACGATGGAGACACCTTATTTGTGCTTGCAGAGGCGGCATTGGACTGTGAAAAGTTTTATGGGAGCTATTCAAATGTAAAATGGGAGAACAGTACTATTAGGAGCTGGCTAAATGAAAGCTTTTATAACACGGCATTTAGCAGCAATGAGCAGAAGGCTATTGTAAAACAGGATACTACAAATGAAGGCAGAGAAAGCACACAGGATTTGGTTTACTTGATGTCTTTAGCTGAAATGGGAGACAGAGCTTATGGTTTTTGCAGCAATGACAGCACTTATGTGCAAAGCCTTATGGTGAAGCCAAGTGCCTATGGCATGGCAAGAGGTGCCTATTCATATGGCAAAGAATATTGCTACTGGTGGCTGCGTACTCCGAGCCCTAATTATGGTAATGCAATGGCTTATGACTATAATGGAAGCTTTTCGGAATGGAATCAAGTAGATCGTAATGATTATGGTGTCCGCCCAGCCTTGCACATAGACCTGTCATCCAAAGCATGGCTTTTAACGGATGAACCTGTTGCCGGCGAAAATGGTGTACAGACAATAGAAGCCCCGTCTGGGCCATTCCACCATTGTTCTGCAAAAGGAGCTGCTGTTATGGGTGATGATGCAGAGTGGGATTATGTATACCTTGGAAGCTACCCTCAGACGGAAGTAACCGACAGTGACACGATAGCTGCCATAGAGGGAGTTATCAGCCAATCCGGAACAGAAGCGGATGCAGGTATTGATGTAGTGGTAGACGGTACTAAGTATCGCAGGATTAGTAAAAATGATACCAATTATGACAGATACTTTGGAAATGATGATGATTACCGCTATTTCAAATGGGAGAAAATCAAATGGAGGGTACTTGAAAATAATGGAAGTACTTTGTTTGTGATAGCGGACAACGCATTAGACTGCAAAAACTACAATGACCCGCTTGTAAAAAGCACATGGGAAAACAGCACGTTAAGAAGCTGGTTGAATGATAGCTTTTATAATATGGCATTTAGCAGTGACGAGCAGAAGGCTATTGAAGGGCAAAAGGTAATAAATGCAAGCAATCCTGTGTATGGTACAGAGGGTGGAAAAGATACAACCGACAAGCTTTATCTGTTATCCATAGGAGAAGGGATGGATGAGTCTTATGGCTTTTGCAGTGAATTCTGCAATTATTCCTCAAGCAGAAAAGCAAAGGCAAGTGATTATGCGGGGGTAAGAGGCACATATAAAGATAAAGAAAATAATTGTGTATGGTGGCTGCGTTCCCCTGGCCGTGCAGTAAATAATATTGCTGTTATAGGCAACAATGGAAATGTACATCGGGAAGGAAATAATATTACCAGTCCCAGCAACGTAGGAGTTTGTCCGGTTCTACATATAAAGTTGGAATCCAAGGCATGGTCTATGACGGATGGAAGTACCAATGACCCAACTCCAGATAACCCAGACCCAGACAATCCGAACCCGGATAACCCAGACCCAGACAATCCGAACCCAGATAACCCAGATCCAGACAATCCGAACCCGGATAACCCAGACCCAGACAATCCGAATCCGGATAACCCAGACCCAGACAATCCGAACCCGGATAACCCAGATCCAGACAATCCAACTCCGGATAACCCAGACCCAGACAATCCAACTCCGGATAACCCAGACCCAGACAATCCGAACCCGGATAACCCAGACCCAGACAATCCGAACCCGGATAACCCAGATCCGGACAATCCAACCCCGGATAACCCAGACCCAGACAATCCAACTCCGGATAACCCAGACCCAGACAATCCGAATCCGGATAATCCGAACCCAGACAATCCAACCCCGGATAACCCAGATCCGGACAATTCAAAACCCAGCAACAGTCAGGGAGAAGGAAGCAACGGTAACACAAAACCCCAAAATGACCCTGTAAAAGTAACAGACTTAACCATTTCTGCTCCATCTAAGCGGCTGGCAGCAGGACAGAAGGTAAAGCTGGCATTGAAGATATCTCCGGAAAATGCCGCCAATAAAAAGGTAACATGGACTACAAGCAATAAAAAATATGCTACAGTTGATGAAAATGGAAAAGTCTCTTTAAAGGCAGCAGGTGCAGGGAAAAATGTTACCATTACGGTTGTGGCAGGCGATGGAAGCGGAAAGAAAGCCACTATAAAAATTAAAATCATGAAGCATAAGGTAAAGAGCATAAAGCTGAAAGCTTCTTCCAAAACAGTAAAAGCTGGAAAAAGCCTGAAACTTAGCGCCACGGTAAAGACTACCGGAAAGAGCGTAAACAAGACATTGAAATGGTCAAGCTCCAACACCGGATATGCAACTGTTGATAAAAGCGGCAAGGTAACTGCCAAAAAGTCAGCAAAGGGAAAAACGGTTACTATTACTGCCGCATCTACAGATGGAACAAATAAAAAAGCAAAATTAAAAATCAAAATAAAATAATAAACAAAAGAAAAAAGACAGAATATGGGATATCAAACCCTGTATTCTGTCTTTTTGACTGCTTAAAGCCCACGAATCCCAACCTGCCCAAAATGCGGCTCCAAAATCCGAATAAATTCCAAAAGCTCCTCTTTTTTATATCCATGAAATCCTTTCTGTATCGCATTGGGACTTTCCTCATAACTTTGCAGAAAATAGCTTTGGCTGCCATGAAGCCATTTACTGATTTCTTCAAAAGAGGCTTTGCTATGAAATTCCTGCACTACGGTAGTCCTAAATTCATAAGGAATACCACAGCCTTGTATCAGGCTTATGGAAGCCTCGATAGGGGACAGGTCAAAGGAAGCCTTCTTGGTATTTCCAGATCCGGGAAATCCGGCAATCCTCCCATAATTTTCCCGGTCCCCCTTAATATCCATTGCGATATAATCCAGCAAATCCCTTTCAATGAACTGCTTTAGAACATCCGGCCTAGAGCCGTTCGTATCCAGCTTTACAGAAAGCCCCAGTTCCTTTATACGCATAATTAATTCCGGTAACTCCCCAGACAAGGAAGGTTCACCCCCGGTAATGCAGACACCTGTCAATATGCCGCTGCGTTTCCTGAGAAATGCCAGCACTTCTTCCATGGAAATGGAAGGCAGCAAATACGGCTTCTGCACCAAATCCCCATTATGGCAGAAAGGGCACCTAAAATTGCATCCTCCCAGAAAAACAGTCGCCGCAACATGCTCCGGATAATCTAATAAAGTTGTTTTATTGTAACCGCATATTTGCATAGGAGCACCTCTTTGTGATATCATGAAAATAACGTAAACAATGGAAATAACGTAAATAATGTAAATAAGCATACAAATCTTTATTATTTAAACATTTTAATAAATATAAACAATACTGACAAGGGCTTTTCCATACACAATCCCTTTCCTACACAATCCAGGGAAACAATTAGCAGCCAGAGGCTCTTTCTACCGGTGCCGGGGCATGGCATGGGGAATGTTTTCTAAAGGAGCCCTTATAAAAACGCCAGCGCTTAGCGAGGTACTTTCGAGCTTAGCACTGCTGCGTTTTTATAGAGCGAAAGCGTGGCGACGTAGAAAACATTCCCCATGCCATGCCCCGGCACCGGTAGAAAGAGCCTCTGGCTGCTAATTGTTTCCCGTCAGGCGGAGACCCAATGAAAAATTTTAATAAGCTAACAAACACTATTAAAAAAATGGAAAAAAAAGAATATTCCCTACAGGAAAAATACATGAAAGAAGCCTTAAAGCAGGCAAAAAAAGCAGAAGCTTTAGAAGAGGTTCCCATCGGCTGCGTAATTGTCTATGAAGGAAAAGTGATTGCAAGAGCCTATAACCGCAGGAATACCGATAAAAATACACTTGCCCATGCGGAAATGACAGCAATTAAAAGGGCAAGCAAAAAGCTAGGAGACTGGCGGCTTGAAGGCTGCAGCCTGTATGTGACCTTAGAGCCTTGTCAGATGTGTGCAGGAGCCATTGTACAGGCAAGAATATCGGAAGTGATTATGGGAGCCATGAACCCAAAGGCTGGCTGTGGAGGCTCTGTGCTGAATCTGCTCCAGATGGAAGAATTTAACCATCAGGTAAAGGTGACAAGAGGGGTGCTTGAAAAAGAGTGCAGCAGCATGTTAAGTGATTTTTTTAAGAAACTAAGAGAAGAAAAGAAAGAAAAGAAGAAAGAAAACAGGCAGTTATGAAAGTATTATTAGCAGCTTTAAATGCAAAGTATATACATTCCAATCCGGCGTTGTACAGCCTTTTGGCATATGCGAAAGCATATAAGGAGCATATTGAACTGGCAGAATATACCATCAACCAGCCCTTGGAAGAAATTATGGGGGATATCTACAAAAGAAAGCCGGACGTGCTGGCATTTTCCTGTTACATCTGGAATATTTCCCTTATCCTTACTCTCACAAGGGAAATAAAAAAGATACTGCCGGAAACGGTGCTATGGCTTGGAGGACCAGAGGTCTCTTACGACAGTGAACAGGTTTTGCGTGCCCATGAGGAGATTACCGGAATCATGGAAGGAGAAGGGGAAGAAACCTTCCTTGAGCTGATGGAGCATTATGTAGATGGAAGCAGACCCCTTACTGCCATAAAAGGGCTTGCCTTAAAAGAGGGAAGGACGGGAGAAAGACCTTTAACGGATTTGGACAGGCTTCCCTTTTTGTATGACAGGCTGGAGGATTTCCAAAATAAGATTATTTATTATGAATCTGCTAGAGGCTGTCCCTTCCGGTGCAGCTATTGCCTTTCTTCCATTGATAAGACAGTGCGCTTAAGACGGCTGAATATTGTGGAAAAAGAGCTGCAGTTCTTTTTGGACAACCGGGTAAAACAGGTAAAGTTCGTAGACAGAACCTTTAATTGCAACCATGAACATGCCATAAGCATCTGGCAGTATATAAAAGACCATGACAACGGCATTACTAATTTCCACTTTGAAGTGGCAGCAGATTTGTTAAATGAAAAAGAAATTTCCCTTTTAAATACATTAAGGCCGGGAGCCGTCCAACTGGAAATTGGGGTGCAGTCCACAAATCCCGCCACTCTTTCCGCCATTCAGAGAGTGACGGACATGGAAAAGCTTCGGAAAATTGTAAAAGAAATAAAAAAAGGCAATAATATCCATCAGCATCTGGATTTGATTGCAGGGCTTCCTTATGAGGATTTTAAGACCTTCCAAAAATCTTTCAATGAGGTTTATGCCATGGAGCCGCAGCAGCTCCAGTTAGGCTTTTTAAAGGTTTTAAAAGGCTCGCCCATGTACAAAAGGGCACAAGAATATGGAATTGTATATACATCCCATGAGCCTTACGAGGTATTGTATACGAAATGGATTTCCTATGGGGAAATCCGAAAGCTGAAACGGGTAGAGGAAATGGTGGAGCTGTATTATAACAGCGGTCAGTTTACGCTAACCCTGCCTATGCTGGAACGGCATTTTGAAAGTCCGTTTGCTCTTTATGAGGCGCTTGCCGAATATTATGAAGAGAAGGGCTATTTTGTAAATTCCCCTTCCAGAACTTACCGCTATCAGATTCTTTTAGAATTTGCTATAAATAGTATTAGTTTTGATAAGCAGAAGCAGGAGAACGGAAATGTTTGCAAAGAGTTATCCTGCAAAGAGCTGTCCTGCAAAGAGCTGTCCTGCAAGGAGCTATCTTGCAAGGAGCTGTTTCAGGAGCTTTTGACAATGGACTTTTACTTAAGGGAAAATGCAAAAAGCCGTCCGGAGTTTGCTAAGGATTTATCGCCCTATAAGGACAAAATCAGAGCTGTTTACAGAAAGGAAGAGGCAGAAAGAAAGCTGCTTCCTGATTACAGGGCTTATGATGCAAGGCAGATAGCGAAAATGACCCATATAGAGGTATTTGATTATGACCTGCATTCGGGGGAAAAGCTGCCGGTGCCCCAAATGCTGCTGTTTGACTATAGAAACCGCTCCCCTCTTACCAATCAGGCAGCGCTGCATGAGGTTTTTGAATGAATTGGACGATTAGTGGAAACAAGATGGCTTGTAATGTAAACAGGTTTTTAAAGTCTGATGGAAAACTGTTTTTCCATAATGCATAATGATGAATAAATAATAATATATAAACAGCTATGTATAAATGGTTACATGTAAAAGAATCTGCAAATATAGTAAGCAAACAACAGGAGGCAGTTTATGACAAAGCGCACAAAAGAAATTTTAGACAGGCTGGATCAGGTCTATACGACAGAATACAAATGCTACTTAAACCATGAAAATGCATGGCAGCTTTTAATTGCCACCATGTTAAGCGCTCAATGTACGGATGCCAGAGTCAATATAGTCACAAAGGATTTATTCCAAAAGTACAAAAGTCCTGAAGATTTTGCCAATGCAGATTTAAAGGAATTAGAGCAGGATATTAAGTCTACGGGATTTTATCATAATAAGGCAAAAAACATCATTGCCTGCTGTAAGGATTTAGTGGATATACACGGTGGGGAAGTGCCTTCGGATATAGAAGCGCTTACAGCGCTGCAGGGAGTGGGAAGGAAAACTGCCAACGTAATAAGAGGAAACATTTTCCATGAGCCAAGCGTGGTAGTGGATACCCATGTAAAGCGCATATCCGGAAAGCTTGGACTTACAAAGGAAGAAGACCCTGTAAAAATCGAGCAGGATTTAATGAAGGTTCTTCCAAAGGATCATTGGATTTTATATAATATACAGATTATTACCTTTGGGAGAGAAATCTGCATGGCAAGGAACCCAAAATGTCAGGAATGCTTTTTAACGGAGTATTGTTCCTATTATAAAGAAAACATTGAATCTGGAAAAAAGAAAAACAGGAAAAGAGGATAAAGGAATGGAGTCTTATGTGGTGGTGGATTTGGAAACTACCGGGCTGAATGCCAAAAGAGATAAAATTATAGAAATAGGCGCCATACGTGTGGAGGATGGTAAGCAGGCAGCAACCTTTTCGACTCTTGTCAATCCCGGAAGGGCTTTGTCAGAAAAGGTTCAGGAGATTACCCATATAACAGATACGGATTTGAAAAAAGCGCCATATATAGAAGAGGTGATTCCAAAATACTTGCAGTTTGCCAAGGATTACCCACTTGTGGGACATAGCATTATATTTGATTTTTCCTTTTTAAAAAGGGCGGCAGTAAATTGCGGATTTTTCTATGAAAGAGAAGGGGTAGATACGCTTGCTATTGCAAGAGCATGTGTGCCGGAGCAAAAAAGCAAAAGCCTTGTGAGCCTTTGCGGACATTTTGGAATTACCTATCAGCCCCACAGGGCATTTGAGGATGCGAAAGCAACCCTTGCATTGTATAAGATTCTGACAGAGCAGTTTTCCAATGAGGAAAATAAAAGCCTGTTTCAGCCCAAGGAATTGAAGCATCAGGTAAAAAGGGAGAGACCTGCTACCAAATTCCAGAAAAAATATTTATTAAGGCTTCTAAACTATCATTCCCTTACTGCCGAATATGATATTGACAGGCTTACAAGAAGTGAGGCAAGCCGTTATGCAGACAGCATTATTTCCCGGTATGGCAGGTGTCCGAAGGAACCATATCCGAAAGGAAAGTAAGTATGGGCTTTTTCATAATGGAAGTCAGATTTTCGGCGGAAGCTATAAGGTTCTCGATTTTGGAAATCTGCCCCTTGCTTTTGTAAATGGAGGCTAACAGCTTATAATTGCCGCTGACATCTGTGCCGATGGAAACAGCATACTCCAATGGAATTAAAGCCTCTTCCTCATAGCCTGCTTCGTAAAGAAGGCTGCCCCATTTATACAGGGTTCGCACCAGCAAGGTAAAGCTCTGGTCATATTCCGACAGGACGGTAATGTTTGCTGTGCCATATTTCAGCTTTAAATCCGTATTGGTAAATTCTGACAGATTTACTATTTTTAAGTCCTTTAAGGAATTGATTTGCTCCACGCAGTCCCGTACCTGTTGATTTTCCATTAATATATGAAATGGAAGCTTTTCATAGGGAATCTGTATATAGTTTAAATCATCTAAAGGCTTCTTGCGGACGCTGTTGGCTTCCCGTTCCCGGTTCCAGAAATCTTCCTCTGCTTTTTTGCTGTCTTTGGCAGATTTGGAAAGCTGATGGGCAATCAGGGCTGCCAGTAGAATAAAACTTGCCAAAATAATAAAATTCATATATAATATCCTTTCAGTAAGAAGGTGAATAAAAATGTTTCGCAATAAAAAATCAAAACAAATTTTTTCAACAATCATTATCATTATTTTAATTTTATCCATGGTAGTTCCCATGGCTGTTTCTATTTTCTAACAGGCGGGTACTACACCCGATTATAACACGAGGAGGCATTATGAGAAAGTATATTATTCCATTGTTTACAGTATTTTTGTTTTTTCTTTTTGTAGGCGCCATGGATATGGAAACCCATGCAGCAGCCAATAAAGATACAATTGAAAATGGAATTTTTATAGGCGAAGTGGAAGTTTCCGGCATGACAAAAGAAGAAGCGCTTTTGGCAGTATCAGAGTATATTTCTTCCTTAGAGGGCACGACCATTACCTTAAATGCCATGAATGATAATCATTTGCCTGTATCGGCCGGAGACCTTAAGATTTCATGGAAAAATCAGGAAGTGATAGAAGAGGCGCTTTCCCTTGGAAAAGTAGGAAATATCGTACAAAGATATAAAGCATTAAAGGATTTGGAATATGAAAATAAAGTATTTGAGATAACCTATGATTTTGACAAAGAGGCTATCACCAAAATTCTGGAGGAGGATTGCGCAGAGTTTAATGTGTCCGCACAGGATGCAATCCTGAAAAGGGAAAACGGTGCATTTGTCATTGAACCGGGACAGACAGGAGTTGTCATTGATGTGGCAGGCTCCACTTCCG
This sequence comes from Robinsoniella sp., assembly GCA_023664735.1. Taxonomy (GTDB): domain Bacteria; phylum Bacillota; class Clostridia; order Lachnospirales; family Lachnospiraceae; genus RGIG3040. The sequence continues at coordinate 9,683 of JAMPFB010000031.1, forward strand.
CTATTTATGATTATCTTACTACAGAATGGACAGGCGATGAAGCTTCTATTGACTTAAAGGTGGAAGTTGAAGAACCAAGAGGAACTGAGGAAGAATTGTCCAAGGTAAAGGATGTGCTTGGAACCTTTACTACCAGCTATTCCTCTTCCGGCTATAACCGTTCCGGCAATGTGGCAAACGGCTGCCGGTTAGTGGACGGCACATTGCTTTATCCGGGAGATTCCTTTTCCATGTATGAAACAGTAAGCCCCTTTACAGAAGCAAACGGTTATTTTGAAGCAGGCTCTTATTTAAACGGTATGGTAGTGGACAGCCTTGGAGGAGGAATCTGTCAGGTTTCCACAACCTTGTACAATGCAGTATTAAAGGCAGAGCTGGATGTGACGGAACGTCATAACCATTCCATGATTGTAACTTATGTAGACCCTTCTGCCGATGCAGCCATTGCAGGAACGGCAAAGGACTTTAAATTTGTCAACAATCTGGAGCATCCTATTTATATAGAAGGAGCCACATCAGATAAAAAGATTACTTTTACCATATACGGAGTGGAAACAAGACCTTCTAACCGTAAGGTTACTTATGAAAGCGAAGTGCTCAGCAAGACTACGCCAGATGGAGAAAAGGTAATTGCAGACGGTGGACAGCCTATTGGATTTATTGATGTACAGTCAGCCCATATCGGTTATGTGGCACAGCTTTGGAAGATTGTTACCGTGGACGGTGTGGAAGAAAGCCGTACGCAGGTAAATAAAAGCACCTATAAAATGACGCCAAGGACGGCAGTGGTAGGAACCGCTTCGGCAGATCCCAATGCAACGGCAGCGGTAAATGCAGCCATTGCAACCCAAAATATTGATCATGTGAAAAGTATCATTGCTTCGGTAAATTCACCGGATCCGGCACAGGCAGCAGCTCAGGCGGCTCTTGCCCAGCAGCAGGCAGCCATTGCAGCACAGCAGGCAGCAGCTCAACAGGCGGCACAGGCGCAGCAGGAGGCGCAGATTCCATAGAAGCCAACTGACGAGGAAATATAAATAAAGTAGAAATGTGACTGGGAAGGTAACAGTTCAGCCCACAGGTGTAGAGTGGGTTTCACACAGAGCATGTTTTCTGAAGGAGCCCTTATAAAAACGCCAGCGCTTAGCGAGGTACTTTCGAGCTTAGCACTGCTGCGTTTTTATAGAGCGAAAGCGTGGCGACGCAGAAAACATGCTCTGTGGGAAATTCGCTCTGCGCCTGTGGGCTGAATTGTTATCTGGGAAGTTCCGGTATGGGAACTTCCTATCATTATATAAGCTGTTATTCGATATAATAGAAATGTATGCCTGTTCTATTAGGAGGCAAGATTGAAAATGAAAATTGGCAAAATACCGGAAAATGTATTAAAACGGTCTATATTAAAACAAGTACATAACAGGCGAAATGAAGTGCTGGTAGGTCCCGGAGTGGGAGAGGATTGTGCTATTTTGGAGCTTCAGGAGGGCGAGACGTTTCTTGTGTCTACCGACCCGATTACAGGAGCTACTAAGGACGTGGGAAAACTGGCAGTGCATATTACCGCCAATGACATTGCTTCCAGTGGGGGAGAACTGATTGGAGTGCTGCTGACGGCTTTATTGCCACCGGATACAGAGGAGCCCCAAATCAAACAGATGATGGCAGATGTGGAGGAAGCATGTGCCGAACTGGATATGCAGGTTTTAGGCGGGCATACGGAAATTACAGATGCGGTAACCAGACCAGTGTTGACGGTGACGGGTATTGGCAAAGGGAAAAAGGAACAACTGCTTACCGCAAAGAATGTAAAACCCGGACAGGATGTGGTGGTAACAAAGTGGATTGGATTGGAAGGGACTTGGATTTTAGCAAAAGAAAGAGAAGAAGAGCTTCTTACAAGATATCCCCGACACTTGATAGACACAGCAAAGGGCTTCGATAAATATTTGTCCGTAGTGAAGGAGGCCGCCACCGCCATTAAGTCCGGCGCAAGTGCTATGCATGACGTAACGGAGGGCGGAATTTTTGGCGCCCTTTGGGAAGTGGCAGAAGGTGCGGGCGTTGGACTACGAATTGATTTAAAGAAGCTGCCAATTAAGCAGGAAACAGTAGAAATCTGTGAGTATTTCCGTATCAGTCCTTATGAGCTGATTTCCAGTGGAAGTATGCTGATTATTACGGACAATGGGCATGATTTGGTGGAAACCTTGAAGGAGCAGGGAATCCATGGGACAGTAGTGGGAAAAACCACAGACAGCAATGACAGAATTGTTGTAAATGGAGAGGAAAGCAGATTTTTAGAGCCGCCGAAAACGGATGAACTGTATAAGGCGTTAGGCATGGCGGATGCGTTAAAGGCATAATATATAGTTGAAAAAGACAGTATCATAAATACAATAATCAAAAAAGGAGATTAACAGGATGAGAGAACAGATTTTATCCATTATAGAAAAAAACAGCCGCATTGATATAAAAGAGCTGGCAGTGATTTTGGGAATGCCGGAGATTGATGTGGCAAATGAATTAAAGAAAATGGAGGAGGAAGGAGTTATCTGCGGCTACCATACACTGGTAGACTGGGAAAAGACTTCGATTGAAAAAGTAACCGCTCTGATTGAGGTTCGTGTAACGCCGCAAAGAGGACAGGGCTTTGACAACATTGCAGAGCGGATTTATAAATATCCGGAGGTTCATGCAGTATATTTGATTTCCGGAGGATATGATTTACTTATAACCTTAGAAGGAAAGTCCTTAAAGGAGGTTTCCAATTTCGTTTCCGACAAGTTATCCACCTTGGAATCGGTGCTTAGTACGGCAACTCACTTTATTTTAAAGAAATATAAAGACCACGGAACGATTTTAGCAAAGAAAGCAACAGACGAAAGGATGAAGATTACGCCATGAGAAATCCATTAGCAGATCAAGTAGTAGCTTTAAAGCCATCAGGAATCAGGAAATTTTTCGACATCGTAAGCGAAATGGAAAATGCCATCTCATTAGGTGTAGGAGAGCCTGATTTTGAAACCCCTTGGTTTATCCGGGATGAGGGTATTTATTCTTTAGAAAAGGGACGTACCTTTTATACGTCCAATGCAGGTTTAAAGGAACTAAAAATAGAAATATGCAATTATCTGAAAAGACGCATGAATCTGGAATACCATTATAACGATGAAGTGCTTGTAACAGTAGGCGGTTCAGAAGCAATTGACATAGGGCTTCGCGCCATGCTCAATCCCGGAGAAGAAGTATTGATTCCCCAGCCCAGCTATGTGTCTTATGAGCCCTGTGCCATTTTAGCAGGAGGAAAGCCGGTTATTATTGAATTAAAGAATGAAAACCAGTTCCGCCTTACGGCGCAAGAATTAGAGGATGCCATTACAGAAAAAACAAAAGTGCTGATTCTGCCTTTCCCCAATAACCCTACGGGCGCCATTATGGAGCGGAAGGATTTGGAGGCAATTGCAGAGGTAATTAAAAAGCATGACATCTTTGTGATTTCCGACGAGATTTATTCGGAGCTTTCCTATAATGGAAATCATGTTTCCATTGCTAACATAGAAGGCATGAAAGAAAGAACGATTTTGATTAACGGATTTTCCAAGGCATATGCCATGACCGGGTGGAGGCTTGGCTACGCATGTGGACCAAAGGAAATCATTGAGCAGATGACGAAAATTCATCAGTTTGCCATTATGTGCGCTCCTACCACCAGCCAGTATGCGGCCGTGGAAGCATTGAAAAACGGAGACGAAGAGGTTGCAAAAATGCGGGAGGCATACAACCAGAGAAGACGCTATCTCATTCATGCTTTTCGGGAAATGGGATTAGAATGCTTCGAGCCTTTTGGAGCCTTTTACATATTCCCTTGCATCAAGGAATTTGGCATGACTTCTGACGAATTTGCCACCAGATTTTTAGAGGAGGAAGAGGTTGCCGTCGTGCCGGGAACAGCGTTTGGTGATTGTGGGGAAGGATTCCTCCGTATTTCTTATGCCTATTCCTTAGAGAATTTAAAAATAGCAATTGGCCGGCTGGAAAGATTCATAGAGAAGCTTAGGAAGGAACAGAAAGGCTGATTATGAATATTATTTTGCATCAGCCGGAAATACCGGCAAATACAGGAAATATTGGCCGAACCTGCGTGGCAGCCGGAACAAAGCTTCATTTAATCGAGCCTTTGGGCTTTAAGCTTAATGAGAAGTCTATTAAGCGGGCTGGCATGGATTACTGGGAGCATCTGGATGTAACCCGCTATGTGAATTTTGACGAGTTTCGGGAAAAAAATCCAAATGCGAAAATCTGGATGGCAACCACAAAGGCAAAGCATATTTATACAGAAGTGGAATATGCACCGGATGATTTTATTATGTTCGGCAAAGAAAGCGCAGGAATACCGGAAGAAATTTTAGTGGATTATGAAGAAACCTGTATCCGGATTCCCATGCTAGAGCAGATTCGTTCGTTGAATCTGTCCAATTCTGTGGCAATTGTGCTTTACGAGGCGCTGCGGCAGAACGGGTTTTCCCATATGCAGCTAGAGGGAGAGCTTCATAGGCTGCAGTGGAAGGAAGAATAAAAAATATGATAAAGCAAAAGAAGAAAGAGAATTCTGTGATATTGTACATAATGTCAATTATGTGGATAGTGCTCCTAATTGGGATAATACCCTTGAATTTATTCCTGATACAGTTGCCAGAATGGATTTCCATACTTTTCTCCTGTGGTTTATTTGTTGTGAATGTAATTATTTGGATAAAAGTGAAAAGAAAGATTGCAGGAAAAATCATGATATCTTTATTCAGCCTTCTTGCAATCGTCTTTTCACTTTTTGGCAGTTATTGCAATCCTTATTGGAATAGCATTTCCTTTAAAAGTAATGAGGATTGGAATAGTAAGCCTTACGATTATATTCTTACATATGAACAGGCGAAAGGCGATTTAGATTATGCCATGAAGTACTTAAAGAAGATTCATCCGAAGCTTTATGGCGCTATTCCGGAGGAGATTCAAAATCGCTATGATGCAGCAGTTTTGAACCTGCAAAATGCAGAGGAAATCACTACAAATACAGTGGCGCAGGAGGTTCAAGGTATCTTTTCCATGTTAGGTGATGCCCATACGCATATTGAGCTTAATTATCCTGACCAAAGATATATGAAGTATATTTCTTCCCATAATGACGCAGGAGATGTTTTAAAAGGAATTAACGGGCAGACATGGGAGCAGTTGCTTGAAGCTTATTCTGACAGGATAAGCTATGAAGTAAAAGATTACGGCATGGAAAGTATAAGCCAATATGTGAATTCTATAGAAAATTTGGCTTATTTGGGAATATCTGTTGAAAACGGCATTGTTTATAATTACGAAACGGAAAACGGAGAGAAAATTGAACAATACGTTGAAGAAAGCGATTTCCTGTCTTATGATGAATATATAAAATTCAGTCAAGCAGAGGCTGGTGGTACAGAGGAAAATGCCACGGAGGAAAGCAGCTTTGTATATTATGAAATTAATCAGGAAAACAGCGCAGCAGTTCTGACATTGTATTCCTGTAATTATAACAGTGAATATAAAAGCACTGTTAAAAATATGTTCAAAGAAATAAAAGAAAAGGGAATAAAGAATGTTGCTGTTGACCTTCGGAATAATGGAGGAGGAAATTCCCTTGTGGCAAATGAATTTTTTAGATATATTGACATAGACTCCTATAAGGAGTGGGCATGTGACTGGCGGCTGGGATATTTTATGCTTCATTTTCCCCAAACAACAGTTCAAAACGATAGATACGAGGATTTGTTGTTTCAGGGCAACCTGTATGTGCTTACATCCGGTTATACCTTTAGCTCAGCCATGAATTTTGCGGAGTATGTTAAGGATAATCACTTTGGAACTATTATCGGAGAACCTTCGGGCAATGCCCCTGACAGCTATGGGGATATTTCCTATTTCAAGCTTCCAAATTCAGGAATAGTTATACGGCCTTCTACAAAAAAATGGTATAGGATTGATAATAAAGAGGGACTGATTGAGCCGGATATTGCATGTGATGAGTGGGAAGCGGTTGATTGGTTTTATAGAGAGTGTCAGGAAAAATTTTAAATGAGAGTTGTCTTTTTAGACAAGTCATGGTACATTGGAGAAAGGGGCGCTGGCTACATAGATACGGAAGAGGAGGAGTCTCCCTTTAATCGCCAAAGCGTGCGCTCCCGTATTTCTGACTTCCTAAACGGATACTGGAATAAGGCATACACGGCAGTGTTCGAGTGAGGAGAACATAAGGCATACGGGGTACATAATTTCGTACCTGTAAAAATTCAAGAGAAAGGAAAGAATTTTATGAGCTTCATTCAATATGATACCCGGTTTGGAGCCGGATTTTGCGGATATGACTTGTTCATTTCATACAATGGCTGCTTCAAGCCCCTGAAATTTTCAAAGAGTCTTTTTGGCACCATTTATGAGGAAGGCATCCTGACCATGGACAATTAGGTCTGCCGGGGAATTGTGAAAACGAAACCCAACGGCGAGAAGCGCATTCAGAAACCCATGCCGCTGTAAAAGGAGTAAAACATACGAAAGAAACCGAAGACGCAAGGCTGGCAAGGCATATGTTCCAGAAGCTAAAGGGCGATAGGGTGCAGTTTCCCATATACCTTCAAAATGTATTAAGGTGCACCATTTGCCGGATTGGGTATGTTTTCGTCTGTCTGGGTTATGCGGCACTTTTCTTCAATATGATACGCCTGCACCTATTCAATCTGCTTTTCATGGCAGGGCTGCTCTTTCTTGGCGTCCTTATTATTTGGATGGCAGTCTTAATGCTAAAAATCAGTCCACTATAAGAAAAATTAATAAATGGGTGATTTGGCATCCAGAAGGTGAGGTGGAAAAGCCAACAAGGGGCTTTTCGGTAAGCACTCACTAAGGCATGTGGTCTTGAGGCTTTAGAAGCCTTTTATTTGAAAAAATGGCTACCTTAGCCCACCATCTTAAGCCAGTGGGATTGCGGTAGCCATTTTTTCAAACAATTAGCTTTGGTGTTTCAAAATCCATTGCAAGATGTCCTCTGCTCCGGCTCCCCCTGAAGCTACAGCAAGAATAATATCACTTAACTCTGTCTGACTGTATGACAGTTCATATCCGTTCAAAGCAAGGAATACTAACATTGCATGCGTGCCTAATCTTTTGTTCCCATCCACCATAGCATGATTTTTTACTAATCCGAAACAAAGCCTTGCCGCTTTCGCATGAATGCTGGGGTATAATTCTTTTCCATTAAATGATTGGAACGGATTGTTTAGTGCAGAATCTAACATTTTCTCATCCCGAATGCCATTGCTGCCACCGGTAACCTCTATCAGCTTTGCATGCAATTTAATCACTTGTTCTTTGCTTAATCTTATCATTTTGCGAGAACCTCATAAGCTTCCATATTTTGTCTTATCAATCGTTCGGAAACAGCAAGCACATCTTCCATGTCAGCTATCTGTTCTTTTTCTGCCTTGCTAAAATCAAGGACCAAATATCTGGGAACATTATTCTTGAGAATTACAGCAGTGCCATGCTTATCCACCATTCTCGCTACTTTAGAGAAATTCTGGTTTGCCTCCGTTATAGAAATCATTGTATTTGTATCTATTGTCATTTTAAATGCACCTCTCTTTCTTTTATAGTATATACAAATAATAGCTATATTACAACCTATTTTTATTAAAACAGAATTTGTCTTCCCTTGCAAATAATTCATAAGGAAATCAAATGAAATCGCAAAAAATCAGTTGCAAATACCTGCTCTCTACTTTATAATACAGATATCATTTATTTTTTATCTTATTGTTAGCTTCCCGTAATGGGACGGTAGGAAAAGTCTCATGTAGCACATGAGCAGTTAGGTAAAAAGGATGATTCCATAGTAATTGAGCACTTATCATCCCGACCTTCACATCCACTCCGGTGCTGCCCGGAGAGATGACGGTGACCAGTCCGTCTACTACAGTCGCAACAGCCGCATCATTCCCTGACCATATGACTGCTTGGCTGGTTCCGGATACTGCCAGCTGATAGGATTTCCCTACCTTATTATGATATTATTTCTAACCGATTCCGTTCTGATTCACATAAACGCTGTCTGTTTCATGTGTCCTGCTCAAGCAGCGATTGAAGGGCTGCAACTTTTGCATCTTCCAAGTCATTCAGCCGTCTTGCCAGTGTTAAGACCAGTTCCCGTTCTGCATCATTGTTAGGAAAGAGCTGGATTCCTTCTCTGGTGCATACAAGCTTCTGGAGTGCAGCTACTTTCTCCTCTGGTATATGAAATGCCTCTTAGAGCTTATAGATCCAGTCCTCTGGCATGGGGTTTTTTCCAGTTCCTATCATGGAGAGATAGGGGCGGCTGACCCCCAGCATATCAGCCATGCCCTGCATGGAGATGTCATGTTCTGTCCGTATGATTTTTAGTATTTTTGCTATTTCTGTCATTATACCACCTACCGACAAATAATAATAGGTCTTTCTTTAATTCTATTATAATATACAGTTTTTGCTGTCAATAAATTTAAAAATTTTAACAATAACTCAAAATTACCATTATAATATATTGCATATAACTATTAGTTGTGATAAAATTACAAACGAAAAACATATGGAGAAGTAGAAAATCCTAAAAACAGAATATTGGTGGCAAATTCAAAAGATTGAAGTTAATACCAATGAGAAAGGTAGGAGATGATAGTATGTACTATATAGCGTTTTGCGATGATAATGCGGATTATATAAAGTATATGCGTGGTATGTTGTTAAAGACTGGGTTAAAAAAAGAGGAGATAGTTTTTTATGAATATTATTCAGGAGAGGAGTTTGTTAAAGCGTTAGATGCCTTGGACAAAATCGATTTATTAGTATTAGATATGCAAATGAAAGAATTAGATGGGAATGAAACAGCCAGACTATTTCGGAATCAATTTCCATCTTCTGTTATTGTATTTTGTTCAGGTGTTTCTTTGCCAACGATAGAATCTTTTGAAACCACTCCCTTTCGGTACTTGCTTAAAAGCTATACGGATGAAAGAATGTTGCGGGAATTATTTGTTATTGTTCAAGAAGTAAAAAATAAGCAGAATGAGCCTGTTGTAATAGGTACATGGAAGTATAATACAATCAAATTAAAACTTGAAGAGATATTATATATTTCTATTGCCAGAAATGGTAGCAATATTTATGTTAATCCTAAAATTATGAAATATGAGTTTGAAAATTATGTATTTAGTAAAAAAAGATTATCAATGATTTATGAGGAATTACATGATTTCGGTTTTGAGTATGCGCATAATAGTTATATTGTAAACTTGAATCATATTAAGCGAAAGACTACAAAAGAGTTAGAAATGAGCGATGGTACAGTTTTATCTATAGCAAGGTCAAAAGAAAAAACATTAAGAGTAGCATTTGAAAGATATATAAAAGAAAAATATTTGTAGGGAAAAATGTGGAAACTTTAGAAAATATTATTTTAATTGTAAGCTGCACAATTGAAATTTACATATTATGATTTTATTGTGCTTTTTTGTACTCAGAGAAAAAACTGCGCAGTGTATAAAAAATAAACATAGGACTATTAGTAGTTAAATTCTGTTTATTGTGAATACTTACGGGAATTCCTATATAAACCTTTTAGAGCTCAAGTGATTTGTTGGATAATGGCTTCTATGCTGCCTGCTTTTATTTTTAAGTTCAAAAGCTATTTTTCAGGTATTGTGCGTGTTACTGAATTAGGATTTATAACAATTAAGAAAGAGCATGGTATGCATGGAATAGCTTTAAAAAGTGTTGAGAGCAAGCAGTCTTTTTGCAAAAATTGCATTTCAAAATACAAAAAACGACATATATATTGCGATATAGCTTAATTTGTTTTATTTTCATAAAAAAGGAAGGGATATAGTATGATGACTGAATTTAACATTATATCTAAGTAAATAGAAGAATTTAAAAAATATAGTAGAATAAAGTAATGGTTGTGAAGTGAGCGGAAAAGTTTGTTAAGTTTCAATTAAGTGCATCATATTATCAAACATTACAATTATCATCTATTTTGCCTGTTAAATGTAAGGGATAAGGTGAGGTACAAAATGAAGAAAAATTTTCACAAATTAATTGCATTCTTAGCGTTAGTCATAATTATGTTTATAGCCATCATAAGTTTTGGCTTTGCTAGAAATAAAGAAAAATTTAAAGAAGCGACAGTTGATAAAATGCTGGAAACAGTTGAAGAAAAAAAAGAAATGATAGTATATTTTGGGCAGGAGGATTGTAGTGCTTGTGCTGTGTTTTCTGATATTTTAATGGATTTGAAGAAAAGGACAAAACAAGAAATATTTTATTTAGATGCAAATTCACTGGATGAAAATGAAAAAAGGGTTTTGGAGGAATATTACGTATCGGAAACTCCTACTTTAATTGTCATAAGTAAAGGAGACATGGTTTTTTATAGAAATTTAACTGTAGCGGAAGACATAGAAAAAGCATTAAGTAATTTGAATATAGAAAAGGAAAGAATAAACTCGGTTGAAATAATAGATTTTGATGAGTTAGAACAAAAGTTTCAGGCAGGAACAGACTTTTTTATTTATATAGGTAGAGAAGATTGCAGGGATTGTGCAAAGTTTTTTCCAATACTGGAGCAATATGTTGGTGATGGAATAAATAGAGGCATGTATTATCTTGATGTAAAAGAATATAGAGATTTGGCTCAACTTGAAAATGCTAATGAGGAAGATATTGATTTTTATGAAAAAATAAAAGAAGAGTTCGATATAGAATGGGTTCCTTCCATATATCATGTAAGAAATAATATAATTGTTTCCAAGTATGAATTTTTGAGTGAAGAGTTTTATCGTTTAGACAGTGACGAACAAAAAGAGCAGGAGCAAATGTATATTGAGGATTTTTATATGTGGATGGAAAAAGAACTGAAGTAGTTTGATGGGTGAATAATCATGAAGAGTGTACTAAAAAGAATTATAATTATTCTTGTATTAATTTTTATTGTTATATTCATATATATGCTGTTTAGGCATTTTGATGAAGGTGAAGTGTTGTATCTTGAAACGGGTGATGACTTTACAAAGTATGCTGCTTATACATTAGAAGATGAAAAAGTCAATTTGGATTATGAGGGAATTAATATTTATTTTTATTTATCTGATAGTTGTTCTTCTTGTATTGAAATGCTGGGGCTGTATCAGCAGATGTCAAATATAGAATTTGTAGATGGAATAAAGTTTTATTGTTTATGGGAAGATAATGTTCCCATGAATAAAATAAGAAAAAGAAAGATAGAAGAAAAAAATGTTTTATCATTACACGGAGATATTAGATTTCAGACATCAAAACCATATTTTTATATCGTAAAAGATGGGATAGTTGACTTTTCTACATATGATTATAACGAAGTGATAGATAGGGCGATTTTTTATGCTGATAAGAGGGAGTTAAAAGAAAGAGTCTTTCATTATTTATTTAATGATAATAATAAGTCAGATAATGCAGTAATGTTTATGTTAGAAGAGCAGCTTGATTTTATTGAACAGGAACGAGGAAGATTTGATGAAGTTTGCATAATATTCTCATACCGTGATGAAGGAAATATATATGATGAGTTTGAATTGTATAAAAAAATTTTCGAAATAGATTTTTATCCTTCAGTAGTATTTTTTAAGGAAGATAAAATCGTTAATGAGGTAATAGAGAATTCACATTAACAATAAGAGATTAGTTGTATTTTAGGAAGGAGTTATTTTATGAAGTTAAAAAAGAAAATGGTTGCGTTAATGCTTGCTTCGGCTGTGGTGCTGAGCAGTGCTGGCAGTTATATGCAAGTAGAGGCAAAGTGTTCGGGTTATACTGAGTATGATAATGATAAGCCATTTTGTGATAATACTCACAAATGTGAGAATTCATTTAAAAGTTTTTTTGGAATGAAGACGATAAAGCATAAAAGTTTTCAAGAACGTTATTGCGATATAAAGGGAAAGCAAAAGAGGCAAACAAGAGTAATCTATGTTGTAAATGGTTGTGGTTGGTGTTAACTAATTGTAATTAAGTTAATGTGAATTCTTTATTATATATTAGGAGATTTATTATGATTTGTAATAATGGAAGAAAATTTACATGTGTTTTGTTGGTATTATCAATTTTCCTATGTGCTTGTGGAAGGAAAGAAGAGCCTGCACCACAAATGGAGACATACAATAATTTAGACAATGTATTGAAGAAAGAGATTTTTATAGAAGAAGACAGTAACCTGCAGGCACCTGCAGGTTTGGTGTGTGTAGATGATAGCATCTATGTTGTTAGCAAGGAAAATAACTGTATTTTGAAGTACTCTGCTTCTGGGGCATTTGAGGCTTCATTTGGAAATATAGGGCAAAAGGAAGGTGAATTCAGCAAGCCTACAGCAATTGCAAATTGTGAAAATAAAATTTATGTAGCAAATGAAAATGATGGAAGAATACAGGCATTTGATTTGGAGGGCAATTTTCAAAAATTATATTATATCGAAGCTTTGAACAGTAGATATCTTTCTGTTTTGGATTTGGAAGTGGATAAAGATTCTATTTATGTATCCGTAGCCGGTGGAGAGAAAAAGGCATTATATATTTATATTCTTGATAAAGAGACAGGAGAGGTTGAAAAAATAGAAAAGTACTGTATGGGTGTTTTGGGCAAGGATGAAGAACAGCAAATATATTTTGCTCAAGCTTATGCATATATTCAAGAACAGGGTTATAGCGGCTATGAGGATGGAGAGAGCTATGTTGCCCGTATTTCTGAACACAAAATGGCAAAAATATTTCAGCTTCCGGATAAATATTCTCCTGCTGATATTGTAATTTATAATAATCAGATTTATATTTTTTCTGGTGCGTTCACACAAATTGATGTGTTTGAGCTGGATGGAACTTATGTGGAAACTCTTTTTCATGAAAATAGCTCGGCAGAGAATCGAGGCTTAGGTTTCATGGCAATGGATGCACAGGGCAGCATTTATTTGTCAGACAGTGAAAATAACAGTATTTATAAATTGGAGAGAGAACAGTGATATTTTCTGCAATAACCTTATTTAAGCTGGAAAAACGAAATATGTGGAATGTTCTTTTAGACATTCTTTGTCTGTCATTGGGACTGCTAATCGGAATTGTTTTTTTGAGTCAGGCAAGAACCGCCTATGAAAATTATAATAGGGATCGGTGTTATGTACCCTTTTCTGATTATCTGATATGCAAGGCAATAATGGGTATAAGTCTGACGCAAGATGATATTGCTGCCATTCAGGAAGAATGCAAATGTGTAGAGGAGATACAGGGCTTTAACAGCCTGAATGAAGAGGTTGTTTTGTATCAGGAAAACTTTTGTCCCAATATTCACATTTATACAGTTACAAAAAATTACGAACGTATTTTTGAAGGGGACTATATGATAGGGGAAAGTATAAAAGATATTCAAAGTGCAGTCATTGGAAATGAGGCAGCTAAACGCTATGGTATCAAAATTGGCGATATGATAGAAATTGGGAATCAGAGCTTTTATATCTGCGGAATATTAAAGGTTCCCCAATATGCCAGTCATGTGATGATTTGGGCAGAAGCATTAGAAAATCAGGATTTTTTCGACTGTCAGCTTTATGTCAGGATAAATGCCAAAAGTCAGGAAATAGACGAAGCACAGGGGCAAATAGAAGAATATCTGGAAAATCGCTTTGGTAATTTTGAAGTATACACAAGTAGTCAATATGAAGAACAGAAAAGGGAACAGTTGCAATCCGGCTGGCTTTTTTCCATACTTGTTGCCGTCATTACACTCTGTTATGGTTTAATCAATATCTATAATATTGAAACCTTTTTTATTTTAAAACAAAAAAAATCTATTGCAATTTTAAGGGCATTGGGAGCAACTCAAAAGAATCTTCTGCTTGCTAAGCTGATACGTTCCATTATTATTGCAATCCTGTCTGCCACTCTATGTTCTGGTATGGTTATATTGTTGGAACATACTGTATTTGGAAATTTAATAGAATTTCATATGTCTGTTTTTATATATGGTATTGCAATAATTTTACTTGCGGTGGTTTATGCAGTTTTTTCCCTTTTGCTTTATCGAATGCATTACCGGAAACAAATTTCAGGCATGATGTCAGATGCTTAAATCAGAAAAAACTTATATAAAGAATAAGATAGTTTGCTGAATTTGCCTATACATGATATAGGTAAGTAAAGCAGATTATCAAAATAATCTGACATAAATAAGCAACAGCTTGTATTGAAAACAAAGGAAGGGAGCGGAAAATGAACTGGTATGTGTTTATCCGTCCGTTTAATAAAGTAAAAAGAGATAGGAAGATTTATGCTGTCGTATTCATACAGTTGGTAGTAGCATTTAGTATTTTAAGCATATTTTTGAGCCTGCTTTTGGATATTGCTGAAAATAAAAAGCAGATGATACAAGAGAGTCGTCATAAAAATTATCAGATTACAGTACAGGCATCAGATTTTGAATATGAAAAGTTTGATTTGATTAGTTGGGGAAGTCAGCCTGCAACACTCCACGAATATGACAATTTCCCATTTTCTGAAAAAGTGCTTAATCAAATTCATAATACATGTATACAGTGTGAACCAGAGGTGTGTGTAGATATTGAATTATTATATTTGGGCGAGTTGATAGAGGAAAACCAGTCGTTACATCTATATTATTCCACAGAATATGAAAAGGTATCTTTCAATAAGAAAACGGAAGAAATTTTGTTAGATATAAACAATGAAAATACTATTAATCCTAGAGATTTTCCTCATACCATTTCTAATGATGTATTACTGGGCATGGATGGAGAGGAATATCCCATTGAGTATATGGAAAGCAATGAGTTGGCAGTTTATATGCCGATTGCTCTGTATGAAAGCATTTATCACCCTAAGGATTTAAAAGGGACGGTTCTTAATATAAAGTCCAATACAGAGAAGATGCTGACCACGGAAACAGTGAATCAGGTGCTGTCTTTGCTTCGTGAAAATTGCGGACAAAATTATCAATTTATGCTAGGGAGTGATTTTGCACGTTTTTTGGTTCAGGTAGAAGAAGCGGAGCGGGAAGCGATTGTGTTAATCTTCGTGTCCTGTATTATGTTTTTGATTGTATTAATTGGGATGATTGGGATTTTCATCATGATTTTAAAAAGAAGAGAAAAGGAAATTGCTATCTGCTGTGCACTGGGGCAGACAAAGCGGCAAATATGCTATGAGATATTTGGCGAGGTATGTATTTTAAATATAAGTTCTTGTATCGTGGGCATTTTGTCTGGCTGGTTGTTGATAAAAAATGGAATTTCCGTTGCGACAGTGGAGGTTACTTTTCATGCATTTTCGTGCATTTCATTGTTTTTGGTGGCATGCCTATTTTCTATAATTGTCGTAATTCCAATGAAAGTATTAATTGAAAAAGCCTCTCCGATTCAGATTTTATCGTCCTTATAGAAGTGTGGGTATAAAAGGAGAAATGTTATGTTAGAGCTAAAGAATATCAGAAAAACCTATCACGGGAAATGTTTGGATGTTCCTGTGTTAAAGGGTATCAATCTTACCATTCAGAAGGGAGATTTTATCACGATTGTTGGAAAATCCGGCTGTGGAAAATCAACTTTGCTGAATATATTAGGGTGCATGGATTATGCTGATGAAGGGGAGTACCTTTTTATGGGGAGCAGTATTCAGGCATATAAAGATAAACAGTTAGCATATTTTCGTAATCAAAATATTGGATTTGTATTTCAGTCCTTTTATTTAATCAATGAAATTAGCGTGCGGGAAAATGTGGAGGTTCCTATGGGATTTCTGGGAGTAAAGGCAAAGGAAAGAAGGAAGCGGGCATTAGAGCTTTTGTGCATGGTGGGATTAGAAGAAAAAGCAGAAAGTAAGCCCTTGGAGTTGTCAGGGGGACAGCAACAGAGAGTTGCAATTGCAAGGGCATTGGCAAATAATCCAAAGGTTTTGCTGTGTGATGAACCAACGGGAAATCTAGATGAGGAAAATGGGAAAATCATCATAGAACTGCTCGCAAATTTGCATGCAAAAGGTGCCACAATTGTTATGGTAACACATGATATGTCTTTTGCCCGGTATGGAAATCGGATTGTAAAGATAGTTAGTGGAGAAGAAATAGTAGATGTATAAATTTGTATAAGTGCAGTTGAATATGGGAATGGAAGATTTTATATCGAGTGTTAGTGGATAAAAAACCTATATCATGAATATCTGAACTTGAATTATAAAGAAACTTATGATAAACTGTAAAAAGTATATCGTATATCGGTATAAAATCTTACGAGAAGAATAGAGGGAAAAAATGGCAGCAAAAGAAATGACTTGGAACTTTGAAGTACAAAGCATTCCATACAGAATCGAATTGAAAAAGAATAAGGTATCGGTAAATGGCACTGCGCCTGTACCACTGAATGGGCTGACAAAAAAATCAAATCTTATAGAAACAAATTATTCCATAATGATTGAAGGAAAAGAAGCAGTACTACATATCAGACCGTTTGCAACTCCGGTTCTGAGCTATGATGGCAGAGATTGTGCTACGGGACAAGAGTATGTTCCCATGAAAGTGCCCGGCTGGGTATGGATTTTTGTTTTCCTGCATGGAATAGATTTCTTTCTGTTGATTGGTGGAGCAATTGGTGGAGCGCTTCAGGCATTCCTTATCATTGCAATGATGTCAATAGCTTCCGATACGAAAAAGTCAACAGGAACACGCGTGTTTGCATGTACAGGAATTTGGTTAGTGTCAACAGTTGTGCAGTTTATTTTGGCGCTTGGGCTTGCTTTGCTGCTGTATTGATAGACCTTGATGGTTCAGCCCACAGGCGCAGAGCGGGGATAACAGCTCAGCCACAGGCACAGGGAGGGTCACAGAGCATGTTTTCTTAAGGAGCCCTTATAAAAACGCCAGCGCTTAGCGAGGTATTTTCGAGCTTAGCGCTGCTGCGTTTTTATAGAGCGAGAGCGTGGCGACGTAGAAAACATGCTCTGTGACCCTCCCTGTGCCTGTGGCTGAACTGTTATCCCCGCTCTGCGCCTGTGGGCTGAAACGCTACTTTCTATATTCCCGTGGAGTCCTCCCAAATTTTTCCTTAAAAGCACGTATAAAATAAGAGTGATTGCGAAATCCCACCTCTTCTGAAATGGACAGCACAGAAAGATCTGTGCTTACAAGCAGGCTGGCCGCCATCTCCAGACGATAATGCTTAACATACTGCAAAAAGGACGTTCCGGTTGCAGATTTGAAAAATTTCATAAAATAAGAAGGGCTGAAATTGCAAAGGGAAGCCGCCTCTTTAATGGTAATGGGGTTAGAATAGTTATTTTCCACATAAAAAAGAATCTGCTTAATCTGTTGAATCTTGGAGGAATTTTCGGTTGCATACTCCTGACTGGCAAGCAGCTTTAACGGTTCTAAATAATAAAATAGTAGCATGAGCCGGGATTTTGTTAAAAGCTCAAATCCCGGTTCCCTTATTTTGCGGTCTAAAATAAGGGCTTCCAGATAATGTTGAATTTGGGAGTAATGCTTCATAGGAGGCTTTAAAATAGGAGGAAGCAGGGCTGTCCCCTCTATATAAGGAAGCAGATACTTTGTATTGCAAATATCGGTTTCCTTGCACAAAAGCAAGGAAAAGTCAAAAATAATATTATAATAAACGGAAGAAATCAATCCGTTTCCTTCAATGGAATGAAGAAGTCCGGGAGTGATGAACAGGATATCGCCCTTTTCCAGTTGATAAGTTTCCAGATTTAAAGTCACCTGACACATGCCCTCTTCCACATAAATGATTTCCATTTCCGGATGCCAGTGGATAGGATAAGAGGTAAAAAAGTCAGGAATCATACATTTGTAAATAGTAAAAGGAAATTGAATATTGCCATGCTTCCGTTTTTCTTTATAGCTGTGATAATTTGGTGTGTGCATAACGCCTCCTTTAAAACAGTGGTATATTGCCGGATATAAAAACATAAAAGATAGCTTTGTGTTATTTTTAAGCTATATTATACTAGAAAAAATCTTTAAAGTATAGTATTATACCATGAAATCAAATGAAAAAGATAGCAGTTCAGCCCACAGGCGCAGAGCGGGGGTAACAGTTCAGCCGCAGGCACAGAAAAAAGGTCACACAGAGCATGTTTTCTACGTCGCCACGCTCTCGCTCTATAAAAACGCAGCAG
>JAMPFB010000032.1 GCA_023664735.1 Robinsoniella sp.
ACGTAGAAAACATGCTCTGCATAAAGCCTGCTTTGCGCCTATGGGCTGAACTGTTCCTTTTATGTCCTAGACCCTGCTCTCTCTGATTGCTTTCCGTACCAAAAGCACAAGACCCGGAGAAACAGAAAGCTCGTCAACGCCCATTTCCAGAAAGTATTCTGTCAGGCTGGTGTCTGCTCCAAGCTCACCGCATATACCTGCCCATATACCTGCTTTATGAGCATTCTCCACCACCATTTTTATCATCCTGAGCACTGCCTGATGATGGGCATCATAAAAACCGTCAAGCTTTGCATTCTGCCTGTCAACAGCCAATGTATACTGCGTCAGATCATTGGTGCCGATGCTGAAGAAATCCGCCTCCTTAGCCAGTAAGTCACTGATTACTGCCGCTGCCGGGGTTTCTATCATAATTCCCTGCGCTATGTCACGAAAGGAAATCCCTTCATGGATAAGCTCTTTTTTTGCTTCCGCCATGATTTCCTTTATTCTCCTTACTTCCGATACCGATATGATCATCGGATACATAACAGCTATATTTCCATAAACGCTTGCCCTTAATATAGCGCGAAGCTGGGTTTTGAAAATATCCGTCCGCTCCAGACAGATTCGGATTGCCCGATAGCCCATTGCCGGATTTTCTTCACGGGGCAGCCTAAAGTAATCCGCCTTCTTATCCGCACCAATATCCATAGTCCGGATAATAACGGGTCTGCCTGCCATGGTCTCCGCTGCCTTTTTGTATGCTATAAACTGTTCCTCCTCCGTAGGATAATCCTCCCTTTCCAAATAAAGGAACTCGCTTCTAAATAATCCAATTCCCCCTGCATCATTGTGCAAAACCGCTGCTAAGTCAGAAACACTTCCTATGTTGGCGCAAAGCCTTATCTTCCTGCCCGAGGGAGTCACATTTTCCTTTCCCTTCAACGCCTCATACATTTCCTGCTCTTTTCTTTCTTCCTGCTTTTTTCGTTGAAATTCCCTTAACGTCTCCTGATCCGGATCAATATAAAGAGTTCCAAAATAGCCGTCCACTATAGCAAGCCTTCCATCCCATTCCTCATTTATCCTCACTCCTATAAGCGCCGGAATATTCATGGTTCTTGCTAATATAGCCGTATGTGAGCTGGAAGAGCCCGATTCCGTCACAAAAGCAAGCAGCTTCGTCCTATCCATCTGCAGCGTCTCGCTAGGCGCTAGCTCCTGTGCCGCAATAATGGCAGGCTCCTTCAAGCTGCCCTCCCTTACCCTGCTGCCTAAAATATCAACAAGACGCTTAGAAACATCCTTGACGTCCATTGCCCTTGCCCGGAAATATTCATCCTCCATGTCTGCAAATATCTCCGCAAAATGTTCTCCAGCTTCCATAACCGCATATTCCCCGTTAAATCCCTGATTCTTTATCATATCTGCAACAAAATCATGATAATCCTCATCCTCAAGCATCATGGAGTGGACTTCAAAAATCTGGGCATTTGCCTCTCCCACCTCTGCAACCGCCTTATCATACAGCTCCTTCAACTGTTTTTCTGCCTGCTTTTTCGCTTTCTCATATTTTTCCCATTCAAATGCCCTGTCTTCTATCTTTACAGGCATTACCTCCTGCTGTTCCTGAGCGTAAAAGCGGATATTTCCAATAGCTATCCCCTGAAAAATGGATTTTCCCTTATAAATTTCCATTGCTGCACCCCCTTTTGCGGCCTAAGCCTTATAGCTTTGTTCTGCAAAAATAACAAACGCAGTTTCCCCTGTCCCTTGGCTGAATCAGATTTTCAGCGCCGCAGTAAGAACAGTCCACCTTTATCATGCCTCTTGGAACAGCGTCACCTTCCACTAACCGTTCTCCTGTTCTTGCACTTCCATGTCCATAGGGCTTTTTTGGTGTCTGTGCCACACTATTATTTACAGTAGAAACATTTTTATCGTCATAACTATAGGTTTTGCTCTTTTCATAAGAACTATGCTGCTTTTCGGAGGATTGTTCTGTTTTT
Source organism: Robinsoniella sp. (assembly GCA_023664735.1). Classification (GTDB taxonomy): domain Bacteria; phylum Bacillota; class Clostridia; order Lachnospirales; family Lachnospiraceae; genus RGIG3040. The sequence continues at coordinate 1,992 of JAMPFB010000032.1, forward strand.
TTCTTATTGCTGCTTATTACTACTGCGATAATTATAATGATGATGATAATATTAAGTCCCATATATTCTACCTCTTTTTTTCATTTAATTGCCTGTCTGAAGGCTGCTGTATTTAATAATAAGAAGCTCCACGCTAATCATATCGTTTAATTTTCCTGTTTTTACATCCTCCTCAGCCTGTACACAGTCCTCTACTGCCTTCTTTAGCATCCATGTCTTAAACCCTGCCGACTGATCCATGTATTTTTTTGCTATAAAAGGCTGCAGGCCTGTTTTTTCCCCTATATAGCGGCTATCATGCCCTTTCTCCTTCAGCCCCTTTACCTGAAGAAGCATTTGAAATTGTCTTGCAAGTAGAGCAAGAATGCGCAAGGGCGGTTCCTTAAGGGATAACAAATCATAATACAAATCCAGTGCCTGTTTCTGCCTCCGTTCCGCAACCGCCCGAATCATATCAAAAATCCGATTGGTGAGCCGCTCCGTCGTAACAGCATCCACATCCTTACAGGTTATGATATCTTGATTGTGGCAGTAACATAAAAGCTTTTCCATTTCTGTTCTGATTCCCGACATATCCGTACCTGTCTTATTCAAAAACAAAGCCAGTGCCTTTTCTTCTATCTGCTTGTTTTCCTTTGCAACAGACTGGCGAATCCACTTTTTCAGTGTATTCTCATCCTGCTCTGTAAATTCACATATATATCCCTTCTGGCGGATTGCCTTGTACACCCTGCTCCTTTTATCCACTTCCTTTTCTGAAATTATAAAAAAAGCAGTTTCAGCAGGCTCTTTCAAATATTCTGCAAAGGCTTCCTGAGCTCCTTTCAAGAGCCCTGTATTATCCAGAACGATTACCCGTCTCTCTGCCAGAAACGGCATCGTTTCCGCCATGTCTATAATAGCCTGAGGCGCTGCTTCCTTTCCTTGAAAGAGATTCAGGTTCATTTGGTCTCCCCCGCCAAGCAAAGCCGCCTTTAATCTGTTCTTATATTGATTCCGTAAATAATCTTCTTCTCCAGTCAAAAGATAAATCTGCTGAAACTGGCCTGTTTTTATATCCTGATTAATCCGCTGCAACCCATTCACCTGTCCATTCTTTCTTTTTCTTATCTTCTCTTTTTCTTTTGTAACAGTTCAGCCCACAGGCGCAGAGCGGGTTTTATGCGGAGCATGTTTTCTCAAGGAGCCCTTATAAAAACGCCAGCGCTTAGCGAGGTATTTTCGAGCTTAGCACTGCTGCGTTTTTATAGAGTGAAAGCGTGGCGACGCATAAAACATGCTCCGCATAAAACCCGCTCTGCGCCTGTGGGCTGAACTGTTACTTTCTATTCGGACAAAAAGGTATCAATCCGATAGCTGCTGTTTCGTATTGTTATTTTTATGGCGCCTGTCTGAGCAGTTACCAGCACCCTTGAATTAGCTTCTGCTAACCGCTCCAAGGTTTGCCCTCCCGGATGTCCATAGGAATTATTCCGGCCACAGGAAATAATAGCATACTCTGGCGCTGCTGCCTGCAAAAGTCCTGTTCCAGTGGAAGAATTTGAACCATGATGCCCGGTTTTTAAAATATGTACCTTGGGAATAGCATGTAGAATCACTGCTTCCTCTTCCATTCCAGCATCTCCTGTAAACAGCATTCTCACTCCTTCCGCTTCCAGCAGAAACATAAGAGATTCCCCATTTTTATCTGCCGGGCTGCTTTCCCTTCCGGGATACAGGCAGGTCAATGCTAATTTGTTACATTTTAACACGTCGCCTGCACTTATGCAAACAACTTCCGTCCCGGCCTCCCTTGCTGCCTGAAACAATTTTTCATATGCCTCTTCCCCGCCTTTCAAAGCGAGATGGGAAACTGCCAGATACCGGATATGAATGCCATTTTCCTTACTCTGCTCCAAACATTCCAGTATTCCATTATAATGGTCACTGTCCGGATGGGTTACAAATGCATAGGTAATCTGACGGATTCCCTTTGATTTTAAAAAAGGCACGATTCGATAGGTTCCCACTCCCGAAACATCACTGCTCCCGCCATCCATTAAAAAAGTAGTTCCTCCCTTTTCCTGTATAAAAATGCCATCTCCCTGTCCCACATCCAGCATGGTGATTTCTGTATTATGTGGCGCCTGTAAGCATAAAACAACTACTGCAAGCCCTAATAGCAGTCCTATTGTCCTTTTTTTCCATTTGGAGTAAAAGCACAAAATCAGTATTATCATACCGTAAAAAAACAAAATCCGCCACAAAGCAGGCTTTCCAATAATCATAGTGTGACAAGGCAAAGCTGTGGATATTTCACAGATTCCTTCATAAAGCTTAAGAATCCACTGACAGGGAATAAGCAGCAGCTTTCCAATCATTGGCTGCCATGCCGCCACCGCTCCCCCTGCCATGGCGCAGGGAAGCAGCAGGCTCATCAAAGGAATAATCAATAGGTTCAATAGCAGGGAGTACACAGGAAATTCATAAAAATAATAGGCTGTTACTGGAAGGGAGAAAAGAGCTACCGACATGCTCCCTAACAGATTTTGGATGATTGGATTTTTTCTTTTGTCTTCTGGCAGAAGCTGTTCAAGCATCGGGGCAAGAAGCCCAATACCCATTACTGCGCAATAGGATAAAAGAAAGCCTGTATGATAAATGTACAAAGGCTGTTCGATTAGCAAAAGAACGCCTGACATTGCCAGCGCAGTAAGCATATCATAGGTTCTTCCGATTATTTTTCCTATCAGATAGATTAAAAACATAAAAATGGCTCGAAAGCTGGAGGTTCCTCCTTCAATCAGCATTCCGTAAAAAATCATTGCCGCCATGCAGATGGCTGTATTTAACAGGATAGGAATGCCCATTCTTTTCAAAAGCCTGTAAAGCCCCATTCCAATTAAGGAAATATGCAGACCGGAAATGGCAAGCACATGGCTGATGCCGGACTGCTTATACAGATTTTTAATATCCGTATCCAGCTCTGATTTATCTCCAAGCACCATTGCTTTTAATATTCCTGCTTCCTTTTGGGGAAGCGCCTGCTCATATCCTTCTGCCAGCTTCCTTTTTAAACAATACAGGCTTTCCTTCCATGTATTATATTCTATTGATTCCTTTAACATAATTGTATTTTTCAGGGAATAATTTAGATTTAAGATTTGATAATATCTTTTTTGATGAAACTGTCCGGGGTTTGTTGCAGCCTGAAAGCTTTGATAAGTGCCCCGGACCTGAATGAAGCTGCCAAGTCTGGGAGCATTTCCCTCCCTGACATAGCATAAAATCTGTTCTGTCCCACACTGCAGGTAAATCAGCAGAGTATCTTCTTTATATTCCTTTTTGTACACCTGCCCTATCCGCTCCACCACTTCTCCATCCCTTTCCACATCCTTATAGAAAGGAATGGGAAAGAGCCACTGGAACAGAAACAGGGCAATCACAAAGGACAGACAGACCATGCATAAAGGTCTTTTCATATAGTTGTCCTTTCTTTATTTCATGATTTCCAGATTTCTTTCAAAGGTGGAAGATAAGTCAATGGACTCACGAAACAGCAGATTATTGTCTCCATTTATGGAAATCTGTACTTTATTGATATTGTTCAGCTCCACTAAAGAATTAACAAGGGAATAAATGGTCACCTCTGCAGAAACATTATAAATCTGTGTGAGAAATGCTTCACTTAGGTTTACATAACAAACTCTATCCCTTACCGCCACGCTAATAATGGTCGTTTCCGGATTTACAGTAGGATTTCCCATGTTTTCTCCTCCGGGCCCTGCAATAATCTGTTCCACCACAAGCTTTTCCAGAGAAATATTGCTATTATAATACTTTTCTTTTGTGAATGCCTCTAGATGCTCTCCATCTTCTGAGGCAAAATAAAGTGTCATGCTTGCTTTTTCATAGGCATTGATTTCCTGTCCTTCATTGTCCACGAACTGGTCTGCCGTCATGACTCCCACCGGCAGTCCTCCAGCATCTAAAAGTGCAGCTCCGTCTACCATAAACGAAACATACTCAATTCCTTCAATTTGGCAGAGAGTACGGACGATTGCCGCCCTTGTAAGCACCTCGCTGGTGGGGCTTAAGTTTTTATAGCCTGCCCCAAAACGCAGGGTCAACCTTCCCTCTGATAAAGAAAAGCTTTCTAAGCCCATTTCATCTGTAATGGTCTGATGAAGCTCTGCATTCTCTGGCACTGCTTTCAGTCTGCCAAAAAGAAAATTCAACTGCTCCCGCATATCCTTCAGAGTAGTGCTGCAAGAGAGCTTTTCCACCTTTGTTTCTTCTTTATTGAGGACATAAACAAAAAACTGTATTTCATCTTCATTCTGCCCTTCTATATCCTCTGCACAGCCTCCTGCAAGAACTATCAGGCTTAAGAGGAAAAACAGATATATTAACTTTTTCATGAAGCTTCCTCCTATTTTGCAATGTAGGTCAGCGGAATCTTTACAAGGAACGTAGTACCGCTTCCTTCCTCACTTTCCACCTTAATAAAGCCCCGGTGCATAAGAATTGCGCTTCTGGTAATTGCCAGCCCCAGCCCGGTTCCGCCGATTTCTCTGGAATGCGACTTGTCCACTCTGTAAAAGCGCTCATAAATCTGCTCTAAGGATTCTTCCGGAATGCCCAGACCATTATCCTTTACCTCAATGGTAAAAAACTGATGGTCCGCATCCAGAGTTACCCTTACGAAACCATGGTCGTTATTATATTTAATGGCATTTTCCACCAGATTGGAAATAGCAAGCGTAAGCTTTACCTCATCTACCTCAGCACTTACTTCCCGCTTACTTTCAAAAATAACATCTATATCCCTCTGCTTCGCAATAGGCCTGAGCCGTTTTAAAATAAGCTCGCACAATGCATTGATATCAATTGTCTCGATATTTAAATTTGCTGCAGTCTTATCCATCTTTACAAGAGATAATAAGTCGTTAATTACTTTATTTTCTCTTTCGATTTCATCTGCAATATCTGTCATAAATTCCTTATAAAGCTCCAAAGGCGCATCCTCCTGTGCAATCAGGGAATCTGCCAGCACCTTCATGGAGGTTATGGGCGTCTTTAACTCATGGGACACATTGGAAACAAACTCCTGTCTGGATTCATCCAGCAGCTTCATACGTCCTAACAGTCCATTAAATGCCGTTACAATATGTTCTGTCTCCAAATAATCCGGAACGCTTATTGGCTCATTTTGAAAGCCATCCTGTACCTTACTGATTGCAGAAGACACCCTTTCAAATGGCTCTACCAGTATGTTTGAAAGCCCCCATGCCATTCCAAGGATGACAATGCTCATTAGAAGCTGTATAATCGTTGCCCGTCTGCTTAAAATGTCTATATTAGCTGCAATGCTGTCTGTAGAAACACTGGTAAGCATTACTGCCCTTACTGCTGCGCCTTCCCCCATCTGGCCGGGCATGTCCTCCGGCGGCTCCATTTCCTGTACTGCCGCAATGGGCGTAGTCATTTCTATAAACTGATTCACAGGATCATAATTCACGATGCTTTCTCCTTTGAAGCAGCGAATTACCTCCTCAGAAATAATCGTTTTCCCCTGACTGATTCCATAAGTGTCCTTCACCACATTAAAATTGGAATCCACAATCAACACACGCCCGTCATAAAGGTTGGAAAGCTGATCCAGCTCCGCATTGATTACTTCCGAGGAAGGATCCTTTAAATAATTGTATGTAATTAGATGATTTGCTAAAATCATAAACTGGGTTTGTACATCAGAAATACGGACATCTACAGCTCTATTTTCATAATTCTGCAAAATGCCGTAACGCAAAATGGTAGTAGGTACAATGCCTACCAGCAGTATGATAAAAAAGATACGAAACTTAAGACTTCGCACTACCTTGCTCTTGGCTATATACTGATTTATTTTTTCCTTCATTTATAACCTCAATCTTTATAGTAATAGCCCACACCCCATTTTGTATGGACATACTTTGGCTCGCTTGGATTTGCTTCTATCTTCTCGCGCAGACGTCTTATATGCACGTCTACCGTCCTGACATCTCCCGGATAATCCGCACCCCAAACAATTTTCAACAGACTCTCCCGGCCGTATACCTTATTGGGATTCAGCACAAGAAGCTCTAAAACATCAAATTCCTTTGCTGTTAAGTTAATTTCCTTACCAGCAATATAAACCCGCCTGCCATCACAGTCTAAATATAAATCTCCTCTTTCAATCACAGAGTTCTTTTCTTTCTTTTCTTCTTTTTTTGCTGTACGGCGCATAATGGCCTTGATTCTTGCTTTAACCTCTAAAATATTAAAAGGCTTTGTGATATAATCATCGGCACCATATTCCAAGCCCATAATCTTATCCATATCATCCCCTTTTGCAGTCAGCATCACGATAGGCACACTGGAAAAATCCCGAATCTGCTGGCACACCTCAAGTCCTGACAGCTTAGGCAGCATAATATCCAAAAGGATAATATCATATTCCTTTTCTTTTGCCAGATTCAAGGCTTCTTCTCCGTCATAGGCACATTCTACTTCCATGCCGTCCTGTTCTAAGCTGAACCGGATTCCTTTTACAATCAGTTTTTCATCATCTACTACTAAAACCCTTTTTGCCATTTCTTTCTCCAATTACACAAATTCTGATTCCTTTTTATATGAATTATTTCACTTTAATTTTATCTTTGATTTTACTAAACAGCCCTTCTTTAATTCCAGTTACATTTTTAATATCCTCAATTGCCTGAAAGCCGCCGTTAGCCTCCCTGTATGCGATAATGCTTTCCGCCCGGCTCTCTCCTACTCCGGACAAGGAACACAGCTCCTCCTTAGAAGCCGTATTAATATTTACAAGCCCATCATCCCATGTCTGCTTTTCTTCTATACCAGCAGAAGCCGTTTTTTCTCCCTGAGCCCACTCTTCTGTAGTTGGAATAAAAAGCTGTTCCCCATCCTCTAAAGGCTTTGCCAGATTCAGCGCTGCTTCATAAGCTTCCGGCAAAAAACCTCCAGCACTTTCAATTGCCTGAAAAGCCCTTGCATCATAAGAAAGCTCATAAACCCCCGGAGCGGCTACCGCCCCGCACACATACACGAAAATCCTTCCAGTATTTTCTTCCTGAAAATCCTCGTCCTTTTCAGTATATGCACCTGCTTCGGAAAGCTGAACCTTTTTATTCCCTGCATCGTCTTCTTCTGTGGCACTTTCTGCCTCTCGGTTTTCTTCTGCCTGCTGAAAGGTCACTTCTTTTTTTCCGCAGCCTGCTGATAACAGCAAGATACTGCCTAAAATTCCAATTATTATTCGTCTTTTTCTTATATCATTCATAACATAGCTCCTTTATGTATCCATAAAAGTCCCTCTATGTCAATGATATTTCCATTTTATTCTAAATCAGATTTGGTGGCAAGTATAATTTTCTTAATTTTTTATTTAAGTGCGAAAAATAGTTTGATTTTTTTGGAGGAGGGGGTGGATATGCGGACGCAATAGGTGGCTATGCGGACGCAACAGCGGGATGAAAGTGGATTGGCTTCTCTGTTTTTGATGACGCTTTTCCTAAACAGCCTTGGGATAGGTCGTGGAGGTCGGACGGGTCGTCATATAGCGCCCTCCATGGCGCGATATGACTAAAATTGCCGTCCATGGCAATTTTCCCCTAGGCTACGAAAAGGCTGTTAAGGAAAAGCGCCATCAAAAACAAGGAAGCCAATCCACTTTCATCCCGCTGTTGCTGTTTTGTCGTAGGCTATACCTAAAAAAAGAGAGTGCTCGTTTTCAAAGGCGCTCAAATATTCTTAAAAAGCAGCCTGATATGGCTTTTTTCCATATATAGGGTTTCAAATACAAAGCCTACTATAGCTTTTCCATATATAGGGTTTCAAATACAAAACATTCTAATGTATAAGGTCTTTCGATATGCAGTGGGAGCATGTCCATCAGACTATGCCCTGCCAGCTCCCACGTCCTCTTATCTACCCTTACCATAATTGCCTATCTATTCCTTAAATATCCTAAGTTTATGATAGAAATAGACAATACTCATCAAAGGGTATAGGCTGAGATGAAACAGCAACAGAGAGAGGAGAGCGGATTCCATGCATTGTTTTTGATGGTGATTTTCCTTAACAGCCTGCTCACTGTCTAGGGAAAAATTGCCATGGACGGCAATTTTAGTCATACTGCGCCACGGACGGCGCTGTATGACGACCCGTACGGTACCAACACCTTCCATCAGGCTGTTTAGGAAAATCACCATCAAAAACACCGCATGGAATCCGCTCTCCTCTCTCTGTTGCGTCCGTATAGCCAACCTTACTAGCGCTGCCATAGTCCATCGTAGTCGTGCTTCTTTCTCTGCTGCATCCATATAGCCAACCTGCAATATCGATTTCCTCACGCTTCCCATTTAAAAATTATAATCCCCGCAATAGCAACCGCCATGCCCACAGCCTTCTTCCAGTCAAAGCCAGTCTTTTCCACACCAAACATTCCAAAAAGCTCAATCAGATATGCCACTAAAAGCTGTGCCACCACGATTACCATAACTGCTTTTGCAGGCCCTAACATATCCATGCTTTTTATGACTGTATACGTAATAAATGCCCCTATAGCGCCCCCTAACAGCATATACTTAGGCTCAATCCGGGAAAGGGTCTGAAAGCTTGTTCTGTCTGATACGATCCATGCTGCCGCACATACTAAAAATGCAGTAAGCTGCACAAATACATTTGCAACCCAAATGGAGGAGTTCTTGGTTACCTCTGTATTAAATACTCCCTGAATGCTCATTAAAGCACCGGAAAGCAGTGCAATGAAAAATCCAATCATACTGTTACCTCCAAAGTTTTTTATCTTAGTGTAACCCTATGATTGGATTTTATACCCTTTATTCTTCTGCTCCTTCGGTATCTTCCTCTAATACCGGACTTGGAAGCATTTCTTCTTTGTATTCCGTTCCCGACACCTGTGTCATAATCTGTTCTGATAATGTCCTTAGTGTTTCATTTACATCTGCCCCTGTCCAGATATTGGCAAAGGCAATTTCCAATTGTACCCAGAAATTGCTTGTTTCCATCATCTTTGGAATAGGAACGGAAGCTTCATATTCATTCATGGTAACGGCAAGCTTTTCATTTTCATAGGCAATCCCTTTTCTTGCAGGGATTTTGCCGGTTCTTCCATACAGGCTGTCCGCCCGTTCCCATACTACATATCTGGCAAATTCCTCTGCCTGTTCTTTTTTCTCCCCGTACCCGTTTATGACTATCGCATTTGTTACGGAAAGGCTCTTTGATTTTAATTCCTCATTTACATCCGGCTGTTTTGCAACTCCATATTCAAAAGCAAATTCCCCGGCTGCTTTTGCCTCTTCTATTTTTTCAATGGCATCCGTAGTGGCTACAGCAAAAACCGTCTTGCCTTCTATAAATTCCTTTAAAACCGAATCATAGCTTACTTCGTCCGGCTCAATGGAAAAAAACTGGTTCAATTTCTGATAAACGGCAAGACATTTCATTGCCTCTTCATTGTAAATATGGATGTTTTCCGGATCATCCCCTGCATTTCCGCCTACTGTTATATAATTCCCCACCACAAAATAATTATAAAAAATATCCGAAACATCCCATTTGAACACTGCCTCTACCTGCTCTGGCGCATCATAATCCTCCGCAAAGGAAAGAATACCTTCAATGGTAGTCGGAATCAGCCTTTCCATGGTCTGTTGCACTTCTTCCTCCGTTATCTGGATTTCCACTGCCTCTCCTACTACATCCTGTTCTGCTGCTTCTTCGCTTCCAGCAGCTTCAATGGCTTCCATGGCTGCTTCTCCCTCGGCTGCATTTGCCTCTGCCACAATGGTATCCCTTGCCAGATTTTCTATATAAGTCTGATTGTATAACAGGATGGAGGTTTCATAGTAAAGAGGATAGCCTAACAGTTTATCCTGATAGCTGACCGCCCACAAAGCGGGAGCGGGATAATTTGCTTCATTGACAATCTGACCCTCATCCTTAATCTGCGCAGAAAGCCCTGCCAGATATGCTTTTCCCAAAGTATCATTGCTGGTAATATAAAGATCCGGTCCTTCTCCCTCCATGGAAGCCTTATGAATCTGCTCCAGATACTCAAGACCCGATACAAGAACTGGAACTACTTTTTCTCCTGTTTTTTCCTGATAATCAAAGGCTGCACTTTCCAGATAATTTGTCAGCGCTTCATCTGTATACCACAAGGTAAGCGTTTTATTTCCCCCAAAAACGGGACTGTCCACTTTCTCTGTCGTTACCGCCAAAAGACAGGTGCCTGCCAAAAGACATAACAGCAGACATATGGAAATCATCTTCTTTTTCATTTTTTCTTTTACTCCGTTTTCCTATAAGCCTTATTCCTTCAGGCATTTTTCCAAAATCACAAGCATATCGTCAATGTGCTTTTCTTCAATGACCAAAGGCGGAACAAACCGGATGATATTAGCGCCTGCATTGATTAGCACAAGTCCTTCATCCAGCGCTTTTGCAATGATTTCATTGACTGGTCTGTCAAATACCAATCCCTGAAGCAGCCCTAGTCCCCTTCTTTCCGTAATAAAATCATACTTGGACACAAGCCCCTCCAGCCTGTCTGCCAGATACGCTCCCACCTTTTGTACATGCTCTAAAATGTGCTGTTTTTCATATAAGTCTAACACCGTCCATGCAGCTTTGCAAGCCAATGGATTTCCCCCATAGGTAGTGCCATGGTCTCCCGGCGCAAGAGAATTTTGCCCAACCTTTTCCGTCATAAGGAATGCCCCTATGGGAACTCCACAGCCAAGTGCCTTTGCCACAGTCATAATATCCGGTTTCACTCCAAATCTTTGCCATGCAAACATAGTTCCCGTCCTTCCCATGCCGCACTGTATTTCATCTAAAATCAAAAGAATGTCCTTTTCGTCGCAAAGCTTTCTTACTGCCTTTAAAAAGCCTTCCTCTGCCGGATATATTCCTCCTTCGCCCTGCACTGTCTCCATAATAATGGCACAGGTTCTGTCATTTACCAAAGAAGCCACGCTGTCAAAATCATTCAGCTTTGCAAACTTCACATTTCCAATCATAGGCTCAAAGGCTTCCCGGTACTTTTTATTTCCTGTAACTGACAGGGCTCCCATAGTCCTTCCATGGAAAGAATGCTCCATGGCAATGATTTCATGATCCGTCTTTCCATCCTTTAAATAGGCATATTTCCTTGCTGCCTTAATGGCGCCCTCTATGGCTTCCGCCCCGCTGTTGGTAAAAAACACCCGGTCAAGCCCGGAAACCTGCTTCAGCCTTTTTGCCGCCTCCACTGCCGGAACATTATAATAATAATTTGAGGTATGGATAATCTTGTCAATTTGTTCCTTTAATGCATTGTTATAATCCGCATTTCCATATCCCAAGGCAAATACCGCAATGCCTGCCACAAAATCTAAATATTCTTTTCCGTTCAAATCATACAGATGAACCCCTTCTCCTCTATCAAACACAACCTGATATCGGTTATATGTATGTAAAAGAGCCTGCTCCGCTTCTGCAATGTATTTCTCCATCATCTTATGCTTTTTCCTTTCTATTTTCTACAATCTAGCCTAAACCTTTATCCCTATCTCTCCGCTAATTCACTGACACGCAGCCTTTAAAGGGCTTTTCGGTTCCGTTCCGCCTCTTTTCATCTGCAATATTAATTTGCCATGGAATTAACGTCCTCATCTGCAATAATTGCCGTTCCAATACCCTGATCCGTAAATATCTCCAACAATAGGCAGTGGGGAATGCGTCCATCCAGAATATGGACTCTGTTTACGCCATTTTTAATTGCAGACGTACAATTATTCAGCTTTGGAAGCATACCGCCTCCAATCATGCCTCCCTCTATCAGCTTATCCGCCTCGCTGACGGTAAGTCTGGAAATAAAGCTAGACTCGTCCTCAATATCCCGGTATAAGCCTTCAATATCCGTTAGAAATGCCAGCTTTTGCGCTCCTACCGCCTTTGCAATGGCACATGCCGCATCATCTGCATTGATATTATAGCCCTGATAATCGTCTCCAAGTCCGATAGGCGCCACAATGGGAAGAAAATCCTTTTCCAAAAGGTCATATAAGATCTTTGGATTTACATTTTTAATATCCCCTACAAAACCAATATCCTCGCCTTGGGAATACTTTTTGTCCACCTGAAGAAGCTCTCCGTCTTTTCCACTGATTCCCACTGCCTTTACGCCAAGCTCCTGCACCATGGTTACCAACTGCTTATTGACCTTGGAAAGAACCATTTCCGCAATTTCCATTGTTTCCTCATCCGTTACCCGGAGCCCGTTTACAAACTTTGCTTCCTTTCCTACCTTTCCTACCCATCGGCTGATTTCCTTTCCGCCACCATGAACGATAATAGGCTTAAAGCCTACCAGCTTTAATAAAGTCACGTCTTTAATCACATTTCGTTGTATCTCTTCGTTTGCCATGGCGCTTCCGCCATATTTCACCACAATAATCCTTCTGTTATATTTCTGAATGTAAGGCAGTGCCTCAATAAGCACCTCTGCCTTTTGCAATACCTTTTCCATATCCTTATCCATGGAAAAACCTCCTTCTATCTGCTTCACACTTTTATTTTCAGCCTTTTGCCGATTTTATTAGGAACGATAATCCGCATTGATTCTCACATAATCGTAGCTTAGGTCACAGCCCCATGCGCAGGCTTCCTCTTCTCCCGATTTCATATCGATTAAAACCGTTACTGCTTCATCCGAAAGAATTTTTGTGGCTTCCTCTTCGCTATAATCCACTGCAACTCCATCCTTGTAAATAAGGATTTTTCCGGATTGGGACTGAAAGAACAATTCCACTGCCTCCGGATTGAAGTTTGCACCGGAATAGCCCATGGCACATAAAATTCTTCCCCAATTGGCATCATGCCCGAAAATGGCAGCCTTTGTCAGAGAAGAACAAATGACAGATTTTGCAATGGTCTTTGCCTGCTCCTTTGTATCCGCATGGATAACCTTTGCTTCAAACAAAGCAGTAGCGCCTTCGCCGTCCCCTGCCATTTTCTTTGCCAGCGTCTCATTGATGAAATGCAGCGCTTCCACGAACTTTTCATAATCCTGATTCTTTTCCGTAATTTCCTCATTGCCCACCATGCCGTTAGCCAGCACTAACACCGTATCGTTTGTGGAAGTATCCCCATCCACAGAAACCATATTGTAGGTATCCTGCACATCTTCCCTAAGCGCCTCCTGCAATAATTCTTTTTTTATGGCAATATCCGTTGTAATGAAAGCAAGCATCGTACACATATTGGGATGTATCATACCGGAGCCCTTACACATTCCACCTATTGTCACGGTCTTTTCGCCTATCTCGAAAGTAACTGCCACCTGCTTATCCTTTGTGTCGGTAGTCATAATTGCCTCTGCCGCAGCCTGTGCCCCTGCCCGCTCTGCCGACTTAGCTGCTGCTAACAGCTCCACGCCTCTTTTTATCTTATCAATAGGGAGCTGCATCCCGATGACTCCGGTGGAAGCCACCAGCACACTTTCCTTTGGAACCTTTAATGCCTCTGCTGCTTTTTGGGCAGTTGCATCACAATATTCATATCCCTGCTTTCCGGTACAGGCATTTGCAATTCCTGCATTTACGATGACTGCATGGGCACAAGGGGAATTTGCTACGATTTCCTGATCCCACGTTACACAGGCAGCTTTTACCACATTACTGGTAAAGGTTCCTGCCGCCACACATGGTCTTTCACTGTAAATCAGCGCCATATCCTTTCGATCCTGATATTTAATATTTGCTTCCACCCCTGCTGCCAGAAATCCCTTTGGGGCTGTTACTCCGCCTTCTATTTCCTTCATATCCGCTTTCTCCTGTTCCTTGCTAGCTGTTAAATGCAACAATATTTTCTTTATTTAGAGTAAAATCATAATAATTCAAGTCTTCTCTTTTCGTCCAGCCGATTTCCTTCCAAAAGGCATTGCCAATATCATTTTCCGAAAATGCAATCAGCGATACTTTATTGATTTTTTCTTTTTTCAAAGCTTCCATACAATGAACTACCATTGCTTTCCCAATGCCACGTAAACGGTACTGCTCGCTGACGCAGACATGATATAAGCACCCTCTTCTTCCGTCATGCCCGCAGAGAATGGCACCCACAATCCTGCCATCCTCTTCTGCCACAACGCTAATGCCCGGATTACGTCTTAAGAAACGAACCACACCTTCTTTTGAATCATCCTTGCTCCTTATGGCAAAGTTTTTAATGCTCATCCATAAGCTATATACCTGCTCATAATCCTTTTCTTCCATTGCCCTTATCATAAATTCAGTCCCTTACTTTCTTCACAGTCAAGCAAAATATTCAAACACTGAATAGCTGCTCCCGAAGCGCCTTTCCCTAAATTATCAAACTGTGCAGACACAACTACCCGTTCTTCATTGCCAGTTACATAAATTCTCAGACCGTCCCAGCCACTGCACAGATTTCCGGGAAGCATTCCATTTAAGGCTTCCGTTTCCTTCTCATCCATTATCTGGATAAACTGCTGGCCTTTATAATACTCCCTATAAAAGCTCCGAAGTCTTTCCGGCATGTCCGCCTCTTTTCCATCTTCCATCCGGAAAGCCTCTGTATACATAGGAAGGGACACTACCATTCCGCTGTAGTAATCTGCAACAATGGGGGAAAACAATGGCTGTCTGCTAAGTCCTGTTATTTTCTGCATTTCCTTTAAATGCTTGTGTTGCTGTGACAGGGCATATTCCCTTGGCGAATCCAAAGCCTTGTCACGCTTTGCTGCCTCATACTCCCCAATCATCTTTTTTCCGCCGCCGCTGTAGCCGGTAAGGGAAAAAGCTGCCATGGGATAATCCGGTGAAAGAACACCAGAAGCCACTAACGGATATGCCAAAGAAATAAAACCGGTAGCATGACATCCCGGAACAGCAATTCTTTTTCCAGAGGCAATTGCCTTTCTATGCCCATTTGATAATTCCGGAAACCCATACGCCCATCCCTCTTCCGTCCTGTGCGCCGTAGAAGTATCAATAATTTTTACCTGTTCATTTTCCACAAGGCTCACAGATTCCCTTGCAGCAGCATCCGGCAGACATAAAAAGGTAATATCAGAAGCATTAATCAATCTCTTTCTTTCTTCCTTATCCTTTCTAAGCTCTTTGGATATTGTCAATAATTCAATATCATCACGCACCTGAAAGCGTTCATGAATCCTTAATCCCGTAGTTCCTTCACTGCCATCAATAAAAATCTTTGTTTTCACAATTGTTTACCTCGCTGAATATTCTTTTTTATTTCTTATTTTTTATGTATTATGTTTTAGCTTTGTGTCTTTATGTTCCTATTTGTTACTTTTTGCTTTTTCCATTTTTTTGCAGATTTTAAGTTTCTATTGCTGCAATTCTTTTATCATACTTCAAAACCATGGGAAACTCAATAATGGAATGTAAATTATCTTCCTTAAAGGCAACAGCTCAGCCCACGGGCACAAAACGGGTTTTATGCAGAGCCTCCCCTCTGAATACAACAATCCAATTTGCAGTATAGCAGAATAATTCTTTCCTTTCAATCCGAAAGAGGAAGGATTTGGAATAAGGATTTGGAGGGGGACGTAGGAGCCGGGCTGTTATCTGGGTATCGAAATGCCTTATTTGTTTTAAAAAGCTGATTGCTTTATTGTATCGAGATGACACAGTGAACTTTCGACTTACTTTACATACATTTTAGATTCATTATAACGCAAAGCAACACTATTCCTACCTGCAAAGATATAGTTCAATTAAAGCCATTACAAAAATCCATAAATCCCTTTCGGCATTTCGATACCCAGCAGGGGCAGAGGGGCAGCCATCTTAGATACAAGTCTTCCGGGCCTTGATGAAAACGCCGGTCCTTACGCACCGTACTTTGGTGCGTTAGTACCGCTGCGTTTTCATAGAGCGAGAGCGTGCCCGGAAGACTTGTATCTAAGGTGGCTGCCCCTCTGCCCCTGCGTCCCTTATCCAATCCTTTTATTTTTTGCATAATTATACATCAACCATGCATAATATGCAACCTTTTTTCCTTTTATACACCCCAAAACAAACCCCCACCACATTTTCCAACCACATCTTTATGCATATTTTTTCACTTGCAATCCCCAAAGCTTTGTTGTATATTTAAAAGGTAACTAAAGCAAACTAAGTTGGAGGATAACATTTATGAAAGAAAAAGTGATTTTAGCCTATTCAGGCGGATTGGACACTACAGCCATCATTCCATGGTTAAAGGAAAATTTTGATTATGAAGTAATCTGCGTATGTATCGACTGCGGACAGGAAAGTGAATTGGACGGTTTGGAGGAAAGAGCCAGATTAAGTGGCGCTTCCAAGCTGTATATTGAAGATGTAGTAGATGAATTTTGTGATGAATATATCGTTCCCTGCGTACAGGCACATGCCGTATATGAAAATAAATATTTATTAGGAACTTCCATGGCAAGACCAGTCATTGCAAAGAGACTCGTTGAAATTGCAAGAAAGGAAGGAGCTACCGCAATCTGCCACGGCGCTACCGGAAAAGGAAATGACCAGATTCGCTTTGAGCTTGGCATCAAGGCGCTGGCTCCGGATTTAAAGATTATTGCTGCATGGAGAAATGATAAATGGACCTTGGATTCCAGAGAGTCCGAGATTGAATATTGTAAAGCTCATGGAATCGACCTTCCATTTTCTGCTGATAACTCTTACAGCCGTGACAGGAACCTTTGGCATATCAGTCATGAAGGCTTAGAGCTGGAAGACCCGGCAAACGAACCGAACTTCGAGCACTTATTAGTGCTTGGCACCACTCCTGAAAAAGCCCCGGATGAAGGCGAATACGTAACTATGACCTTTGAAGCAGGCGTTCCCAAATCCATTAATGGAAAAGCCATGAAGGTTTCCGATATTATCCGTGAATTAAACAGATTAGGCGGTAAACACGGCATTGGCATTGTGGACATTGTAGAAAACCGTGTAGTAGGAATGAAATCCCGCGGGGTTTATGAAACACCGGGCGGAACCATTCTTTATGAAGCTCATCAGCAGTTGGAGGAGCTTATATTAGACCGTGATACCTACCGGGAAAAAGAAGAGATGGGATGCAAGCTGGCTCAAATCGTATACGAAGGAAAATGGTTTACCCCTCTTCGTGAAGCAGTTCAAGCATTTATTGAATCCACGCAGAAATATGTTACTGGCGAAGTAAAATTCAAGCTTTATAAAGGAAACATCATAAAGGCTGGCACTACCTCTCCATATACTTTATATAACGAGAGCATTGCTTCCTTTACTACTGGTGATTTATATGACCACCACGATGCAGAAGGCTTTATCAACTTATTTGGTCTTTCCTGCAAGGTTCGTGCCATGAAGATGCAGGAAGTAGAAGGTAAGTAATCTATATGGATGTCATCTTAGTTCTGGTTGCTTATTTTGTTCTTATCAATATAACAGGCTTTTTGTTAATGGGAATTGATAAATGGAAGGCAAAGAAACAGGCTTTCCGCATACCGGAGGCTGCTTTGTTTACCATTGCAATCATTGGAGGCAGTATTGGCTCTATTCTCGGTATGTTTACCTTCCATCACAAAACAAGGCATTGGTATTTCCTTTATGGAATGCCTGCCATTCTGCTTTTGCAGATAGGACTTTTTTTCCTGCTGCAATATTTGCCTGTTACTTTTGAAATTATGTAATTAAAAAAACATGCTCTTATTTTATCGGACAGAAAGGAGAAAGACTATGTACGTTGCAGTTATTGCTGAAAACATAGCGGACAGAAAGCATATGGAGCGGCTGCTTGACCGGGTAAGTGATTCCATTATGAATATAGCCGGCAATCTTTATATTGAATCCTTCGGAGATGCAGAGTCCATCGGTCCGGTTGCACACAGATACAGCATGTTTTTTTTGGATTTTCAGACAAATACAGAATTAATGGGAGAGATTTTAGAGAAATTGGCAGAGTGCTCCGTTTCCACCAATAAAATCATTCTCTGCCAGCCGGAAGAAAACGGCAATGCTCTCCCATTCCCCGCTGGGGAATTTTTAACCGTACAAAAGCCTCTTAGGATGGAGCAGCTCACTCAGGTTGTTTTAAAAATACACCAGATGGAACAGGCTGCCAAAGTACCTACTATTGAAATCAGAAGCGAGGACCAGACCACCTACATTCCTATTTCCCATATTATTTATGCGGAAGAGGAAGGACATCAGGTTCATATTTACCTGACAGAAGGAAAAGAGCTCTTTATGCTTGGAAATATTGCGGATTTTGCAAGAGAAGTGAATTTTTGCGGAGAGTTCATAACCTATAAGAAAGGCTTCTCCTATAACAAGGCATTTGAAAAGAGCAAATCCGCCGGACATGTTCTTTTAACTACCGGCAAAAAATTTGCTCTTTCCATTTTTGATAAAAAGCTCTTTACACCGTAACAATAATGCCTCCGTCATTGGCATACATGCTGCTGATGCCTGCGGTGTCCACTATAAGGATTTCTTTTACCTTTACTCTTTCTTCTAATAATTGTTTCATGTGTTCCGCCCTATCTGAGCAGTTACAATGAGCAATCATAATCCGGGCTTCTTTTGGCATTTCTATTTTTGTCCTGATTTTTTGTGCAATCATATCTGCCATTTTCTGTAATGCTTTTTTCATTCCTATGGTTTGTCCCAATTGAACAATCGTTCCTTCATCCGTAGAGCCCATAATAGGCTTAATGCTCAAGGTAGATGCCACTAATGCCTTTACATTTGACAAACGTCCATTTTTCCGAAGGGTTTCCAGATTGTCCAGCACAAAATAAGTGTCCTGCTCGTCCCGAAATGTTTCTGCCAGCTTTACAACTTCTTCAAAGCTCTTTCCTTCTTCTGCAAGCCCCATAATCTTTAGCGCAATCTGGGTCTGCCCGATAGAAGCCGAACAGGAATCTATTACATGGATATTTTTCTCTCCATATTTTTCATGATACAGATTTTTCCCAAGCAGAGCGCTGTTATAGCTGCCGCTTAAATTAGAGGAAAGGGTTATTACATACACATCCGGAGCTTCTGTCACATAAGCCTCCATATACCTTTCCGGAGAAGGACAGGATGACTTGGCGCACTGTGCGCATGCAGCCACTCTTTTTAAAAAATCAGCCTGATCAAAGCTTTCATCATCCCATGTACGGTATTCTCCCACCTGCAGCTCTAAAGGAATGCTTTCTATTCTCTCATCATTTTTTAATTCTGTTGTTAAATCTCCGCAACTGTCTATTACAATTTTGTATTTCATAATCTTACTCCCGACATGATATAGTTTTCATTACTACTTATCATAGCACAACAAGCATCTTTTGAAAAGAGGGGTTTTGCTTTTTTTAAATCTCCTTTTCACTCTCCGTAACAGTTTAGCCTGATTTTTGGGTGAGGTAATGGCTAAACGGACGCAACAGCGGGATGAGAGTGGAGGGGATTCTCTGTTTTTGATGGCGCTTTTCCTAAACAGCCTTAGAAGGTTGCGGATACCGAACGGGTCGTCATATAGCGCCCTCCATGGCGCAATATGACTAAAATTGCCGTCCATGGCAATTTTCCCCTAGGTGCTGAAAAGGCTGTTAAGGAAAAGCGCCATCAAAAACAAGGAATTCCCTCCACTCTCATCCCGCTGTTGCTGTTTTATTGCAGGCTATACCAGAAAAAAGAACTTGTCCATTTTCAAAAGCTCTCCAATATTCTAAAAAAACAGCCTGCAATAGCTTTCCTCAACCTGAGACGTTCCAATATGAAACATTCTAATAGAATATAGAGCTTTCCAACAAAAAACATTCTAATGTGTAGAGCCTTTCGATACACAGTGGGAGCTGGCAGGGCATAGGATAGTCTTCCGGGCCTTGGCAAAGTCGCCGGCACTTATGCACCGTATTTTGGTGCATTAGTACCGCTGCGTCTTTGCAGAGCGAGAGCGTGCCCGGAAGACTATCCCATGCTCTGCCAGCTCCCACGTCCTCGAAAAGACCACCCTATGCCTTGCATCCCCCAGCTCCATCTATTATAATCATATTATCCCAATTAACTTTAACGAAACCAAAAGGAAGAATACCCATGATTGCATTAGAAATTACAAACATTAAGTTTTTTATGAACAAACTCCTTAACAGCGAGACCTTTGACAGCTTCTATTTAGAAGAAGCCTCTATTACTACCTATAATGAGTTTTCTATTAACGGCAGGATTCAACAGGAATTTTATACAAAGGAAGAGCTGGAGAATACCCCAGCCCTTACAAGGGAATTTTCTTTATGGAAAGAGCTGCGTCCCATCTGTCTTTCACTGATTCGCGGCTCCCACACTCCTGTTCGCTTTAAAATCGTGCTGCATGTAGGAGACCACTTTCTGCAAAAGCTGCTAGCTGACCCGCTTTGTACTTTAGACCCTGCTCTTGTAAAAAGCCTGCATTTGATGATTAAATATGAATCTGGAAAGTTAACCTGTATTACCGGAACCGCATTTCATACTTTTGTCATGGACAAATCCCTTGATAATATTTGGGACAACGCCCTAAAAAAATCCTTTGTCTCCATGAACATGGACTTTGAAGAAATCTGAACTTTCTTAATCCTTCATTTTCGGGTTAAAAATCAGGCTGGCAATATAGCCGAATATTAAAGCGGCTGAACAGCCTACGGCTCCTGCCTTAAAGCCTCCCTGAAAAATACCAATGAACCCTGCTTCGTCCACAGCTTCCTTTACTCCCTTCATAAGCACATTACCAAATCCGACTAAAGGAACGCTGGCTCCGGCGCCTGCATATTCCATAAAAGGTTCATATAGATTTATGGCGCTAAGAACTGTACCCAGACAAACTAACAACACCATGATCCTTCCCGGCATCATCTTTGTTTTTTCCATTAATATCTGGACAAGGGCACAAATCAAGCCTCCTACCCAAAATGCATTTATATAAGACATTAAATCCATTTGCCTCATCCTTTCCATTCTTTCTCGCTTCTATCATTTCTTTTCTGTTCTATCCTTTCTTTTCTATTATGTGTTTTTCCCTCTTATTTCATACAATTTTTAGCAAAAATCAAGGCAAATAAAAAACAGCAGATT
Organism: Robinsoniella sp.; assembly: GCA_023664735.1. Taxonomy (GTDB): domain Bacteria; phylum Bacillota; class Clostridia; order Lachnospirales; family Lachnospiraceae; genus RGIG3040. The sequence continues at coordinate 23,129 of JAMPFB010000032.1, forward strand.
ATTTCTACCTGCTGTTTTAAACAATTATTCTCCCAAATAGCCTATAATTTCCACTTCACACAATACATTTTTCGGAAGGGTTTTTACTGCCACACAGCTTCTTGCCGGCTTTTCAGTAAAATAACTGCCATACACCTCATTAAAAGCTGCAAAATCATTCATATCTGCTAAAAAGCAGGTGGTCTTTACCACTTTGTCAAAAGTAGTACCTGCTTCCTCTAAGATTGCCTGAATATTCTTCATGACCTGCTCTGCCTGAACAGTAATGTCTCCTTCGGCGATTTCTCCTGTTTCCGGTATGATAGGCACCTGACCTGAAGCAAACAGGAAATGGTCTACAATAATTCCCTGTGAATATGGTCCGATAGCTGCCGGAGCCTTTTTCGTACTAATTTTCTTTAACATCATTTTCTCCTCCTAAAATAGTTTTATATATCCTCTAGAAAACTCACTGTTACATAAAAGCCTCTTTCATTCTGCTTTATGTCAACCACAGTTCCTTCCCTGGATTTCAAGCGTTCTCGAAACGGGATATTTCCGGACATTGCCAGAGACGGGTCTATCGTATAGTAATAGCTGCTTGGCAATATGCCTTCCGTAATGGTTACCTTCTGCCCTATTTCCAAAAGCCCCTGCCGCTCCATTTTAAACTCCATCTCACGCATTCCGGTTCATCTTCTTTCCTACAACATCCATCTATTTATCTTCATTTTCCTGTAGTTCTTTGTTCAGCTCTTCTCTTTCAAGAAGCCCTACAAATACCTCCACTACATGAGGGTCGAACTGGGTTCCTGCACATGCCTTTAATTCATCAATAGCTGCCTGCTCCGGCATAGCTGTATGATAAGGCCGGTTATGTACCATCACATCATGGGAATCCACTGCTGATATGACTCTGGCAAGAAGCGGAATCTCTTCTCCCTTTAAGCCATTTGGATATCCTGTTCCATCCCATTTCTCGTGATGAGATAAAATGCAATCGGCAATTTCCGCAAGCTCCGGAGAGCTTTTTGCAATCCGGTAGCCTTTTACTGTATGCTGCTGCATGATTTTTCTTTCTTCTTCATTCAGCTTTCCTTTTTTCACAAGTACATTGTGCGGAATAGCAACCTTTCCTATATCATGAAGCACTGCTAAAAGCTCCAGTTTGGCAATGTCCGAATCACTCAGTCCCATTTCCTTTCCAAGCCTTGCTGACATCTCCCTTGTTCTTTCCACATGCTCTTCTGTTTCATAATCGCTTTCGCTTAGCGTCTGTTTCAGGGAATCCACAAGCGCCCTGCTTGCCGAAGTGTTGAGAAGCATTTTTTTGTTCCTCATACTGTTTCTGGCTTCTAAAAATACTTTATCAGCAGCCTTGGCTCCATCTGCTTTTTCCGAAACGCCATATTCCAAGGTAACTGGATTATCCAAAGACACGGTTTCCATCTTTTTCTTGATTTTCTCGCAAACCTCAATTGCCTTTTCCTGAGACATATTTTCAAATACTGCTACAATATCGCCTCCATCCACCTTTGCAATAAAATTTTCCGTTCCAATACAGCCTTTTAATATGGAAGTCAGGGCAAGCATAACCTGATCCCCATATTCCGTTCCATAGCTGTCATTCATCATCTGCAAATTATTCACATTAAAAACAGCTATGGTAACAGGCCAGTATTTACTGTCCTCCCACTGAGGCATTTGATTGAAAAAGCTTCTCTTATTGAAAAATCCTGTAAGCTTATCATAAGTAATGGACCGCTCCAATGCAAAATAAGCTTCTTTTACTGTTGTAATATCATAAAATACAAAGCTGGAACCTATAATCCTTCCCTTATCCTTCATGCAGCTATATCTGCACTGGTATATTTTCTTCCCCTGCTCCGTTTTCAATTCATATTCAAATTCCTTGTCCTCTGACAAACCCGTTACTTCCTTGATACCGGTATATTCCAGAAACTTTCCTCTTGTCAGTGGTTTTCCATCTTCAGCATCTCTTTTTTTCAAAAGCATTTCAGGAATCAAATCCTTCATATTTACCGTGTAGTCTGCAAGAACTCCTTCATAGTCAAACAATATGACAGGTTCCGACAAATAATCTAAAATTATCCCTCTGGTAATAGCTTTATTTACCACACCTTGATAGATAAAGGTGTTAAAGTATAAGAGTATTCCAAAAAGACCATATGCCAGCACTGAAAAATCTATCCGGAGCCGATAAATTTCAGAAAAATAAATGCAATTGGTAACAACCGCTATCAAAAGCCCCAGCCATATGCAGTAAAATCTTTTCCAATATACTCTGGGCATATAAATGAACTTCAATATAAGAAGAAGAATTGCAATTGATACAATGGCAATCACTAAAATGAAATGACTATGGAAAGCAGTTTTCGGCAGATAGCCTAAAATCACTTTATTTTCCAAAACCACTTCTACATAATCAAAAGCTTCATTATTAAAAGGATTGCTCAACAAAAATGCTCCATCCAAAGCCACCAGTACATATAAGAACCATCGAAGGGGAATAGGGAACTTCTCCTGCCAATCCAAAAACTCCAACACATAGTCCAAAAAGAACAATACGAGCAAATCCAGCATAAACAAAGACAGGCTGTTTCCAATCTTCATGATAAGCTGGTTTTCTGTCATGAAATTGATAGTATAAAAAATAATCAGGCAAAAGACCGCCCCCATCATCCGCTGTATCTTCGTACCTAAATTATTATTCCTGCGGTTTGCTTTTACAATAATCAAAGCTACTATAAAGGCAACGATTGCGTATATGCTTAGGATAATTTCCTGCACATTGCTCTCCCCTTTCCTACACAAACATCTTTCTTCATTATATCTGATTTTTTGTCAAAAAGGAAGGGAGTTTTGAATTCTTTCTTGGGATTCGTAACAGTTCAGCCTTTTCTAGTTAAGATGGGTAAACGGATGCGGCATAGGGGCTTTGGAGACGGACGTGGGAGAGGGCAGAGCATAGGATAGTCTTCCGGACACGCTCTCG
>JAMPFB010000033.1 GCA_023664735.1 Robinsoniella sp.
GTGTCCGGAAGACTATCCTATGCTCTGCCCTCTCCCACGTCCGTCTCCCAAAGCCTCTATGCCGCATCCGTTTATTCATCTTTACTAGAAAAGTCTGAACTATTACCAATCTTACCCATAAAAACGGTTGACAAAACCAAGCATAGATAATATACTTTGATTGTCAAACTATTTCGGATAAGAAAAGGAGAAGCAAAAATGTTAGAAAAAGTAAAAGAAATTATTCAGGAGCAGTTAAACTTGGATGGAGTAGAAATTACAGAGGAATCCTCTTTCAAGGATGATTTGGGCGCAGATTCTTTGGATTTATTTGAATTAGTCATGGCTTTTGAAGAAGAATACGGAATCGAAATCCCTTCTGATGATTTGGAGAAGATTACAACAGTCGGCGCTGTTATTGAATATATTAAGAGCAAAGGTGTGGAAGCATAAATGAAGACCAGAATCACGGAATTATTAGGAATTGAATATCCGATTATTCAGGGAGGCATGGCATGGGTTGCGGAATACCATCTGGCAGCAGCCGCTTCTGAAGCAGGCGGTCTTGGTATTATCGGTGCAGGCGGCGCTCCTGCAGAATTTGTAAGAGAACAGGTACAAAAGGCAAAGGAATTGACGGATAAGCCCTTTGGAGTAAATGTCATGTTGATGAATCCGGAAGCGGATGCTATTGCCAAAGTGATTGTAGAGGAAGGCGTCAAGGTAGTCACTACCGGAGCCGGCAATCCCGGAAAATATATGGCAATGTGGAAAGAAGCCGGAGTAAAGGTCATTCCCGTCGTGGCAAGCGTAGCGCTTGCTAAAATGATGGAAAGAGCCGGTGCGGATGCAGTTATTGCAGAAGGTACGGAATCCGGTGGACATATTGGTGCGGCTACTACTATGACATTAGTCCCTCAAGTGGTGGATGCAGTAAGCATTCCGGTTATTGCAGCAGGTGGCATTGGTGATGGAAGAGGCTTTGCGGCGGCTATGATGTTAGGCGCTCAGGCCGTTCAGATGGGAACCAGATTTTTGCTTGCAAAGGAATGCGTGGTTCATCAAAATTATAAGGATAAAGTCATCAAGGCAAAAGATATTGATTCTGAAGTTACGGGAAGGAGCACCGGACATCCGGTACGCTCTATCCGCAACAATATGACAAGAGAGTATTTGAAAATGGAAGCGGAAGGCGCTACTTTAGAACAGCTAGAACAAATGACTCTTGGCTCCCTGCGGAAAGCAGTTGTGGATGGAGATGTGGTTACCGGCACCATTATGGCAGGACAGATTGCAGGCATGGTAAAGAAAGAACAGACCTGTAAGGAAATGATGGAAGAAATCATGTCGGAAGTAAAAGCTCTTTTAAAATGTGAATAATACATAAAAATAAGCAGCTTAGGGGGTCGGAATTTGCCGACCTCCATACTTTCAGGCAAATACTTTGAAATTCAAAGTATTTAAAGCTGAATTTTATAAATTTTTTGGAATATATCAATAAAAAAGCGGAGGATTGATTATGGGAAAAACAGCATTTATGTTTCCGGGACAGGGCGCCCAGTATGTAGGGATGGGAAAGGATTTTTATGATACCATTCCTCTTTGCAAAGAGGTCTTTGAGAAAGCAAGCAAAGCAAGCGGACTGGATGTGGAAAAGCTTTGCTTTGAGGAAAATGAACAAATTAACATTACGGAATATACGCAAATTGCCATGCTTGCGGCAGAAGTGGCAATGTTAAGGGCATTGGAAGCAAAAGGAATCAAGCCGGATGTAACCGGGGGCTTAAGTCTTGGAGAATATGGCGCTTTGGCAGCAAGCGGAGTCATGAGCGAAGAGGACGTATTTAAAATAGTGAGAAAGCGTGGAATCTACATGCAGGAGGCGGTACCTACAGGCGGCGCCATGGCTGCTGTTCTGGGGCTAGATACAAAAGTGATTGAAGAGGTGTGCGACAGCATTGACGGCATGGTAACTATTGCTAACTATAACTGTCCGGGACAGATTGTTATTACCGGAGAAGAAAAAGCGATAAAGGAAGCAATGGAGAAATTAACAGAGGCAGGGGCAAAAAGATGCGTGCCTTTAAAGGTAAGCGGCCCCTTCCATTCCCCTCTTTTGACAGGAGCAGGAGAAAAGCTGGCAAAGGAGCTTGAAGAAGTTACCATTCAGGATATTGCCATTCCTTACATAGCAAATGTAACAGCCGATTATGTTACTTCCAAGGAAGAGGTGAAGCCGCTGCTTCAAAAGCAGGTTTCTTCCTCTGTGAAATGGCAGCAGACTATTGAACGCATGATAAAGGATGGAGTTACTACCTTTATTGAAATCGGTCCGGGAAAGACCTTAAGCGGATTTATGCGGAAAATCAACCGGGATGTACAGGTTTTGAATGTGGAGAAGGTAGAAGATTTGGAAAAGGTTGTAGAGGCATTGAAGTAATAAAAAGAAAAAGGAGAAGGAACATGTTAAGTGGTAAAGTAGCGCTGGTTACCGGCGCCGGAAGAGGAATCGGAAGAGAAATTGCATTAACACTTGCTTCTTATGGGGCAGACGTCATTGTAAATTATAATGGTTCAAAGGAAAAAGCGGATGCGGTAGTGGAAGAGATTGAAAAAATGGGCAGAAGGGCTGTAGCAGTGCAGTGTTCCGTTGCAGATTTTGATGCCTGCGGGGAAATGATAACTTCCATGCTCTCTGAGTTTGGGCACATTGATATTTTGGTAAATAATGCCGGGATTACAAGGGACAATCTTGTTATGAAAATGACAGAAGAAGACTTTGATGCGGTCATAGATACAAATTTAAAAGGAACCTTTAATACCATAAAGCATATGTACCGTCCATTCTTAAAGCAGAGGGCAGGAAGGATCATCAATCTTTCTTCCGTATCGGGTGTGCTTGGAAACGCAGGACAGGCAAATTATGCTGCCTCCAAAGCAGGAGTAATCGGTCTGACAAAAAGCATGGCAAGGGAGTTAGCAAGTAGGAACATTACGGTAAATGCCGTGGCTCCCGGCTTTATTGCAACAGATATGACGGCAGCCATGACAGATGCTGCAAAGGAAGCGACTCTTGCCCAGATTCCTTTAAAGAGAGTAGGAGAGCCAAAGGATATTAGTGAAATGGTAGCTTTTTTAGCAAGCGATAAGGCTTCTTACATAACAGGACAGGTTATTTCCGTAGACGGCGGAATGGCAATTTAAATCAATTGGAAACAGATAGGAGGCAAAATTATGAGCAGAAGAGTAGTAGTAACAGGCATGGGAGCCATTACTCCCATTGGCTTAAGCGTGGATGAATTTTGGCAGGCTGTGAAAGAGCAGAAGACGGGCTTTGATTTCATTACAAAATTTGATACCACTGATTATAAATGCAGGATTGCTGCAGAGGTAAAGGGCTTTGAAGGAAAAAATTACATGGATTTTAAGGCTGCAAAAAGAATGGAATTGTTCAGCCAGTATGCTGTAGCTGCCACAAAGGAAGCATTGGAGCAGGCAGGCATTAATATGGAAAAGGAAGACCCTTACCGGGTTGGCGTTTCTATAGGTTCCGGTATCGGTTCCCTGCAGGCAATGGAAACAGCCCATAGCAAGCTGTTGGATAAAGGTCCTAACAGGGTGAATCCGCTGCTTGTGCCATTGATGATCTGCAATATGGCAGCAGGAAACGTATCCATTCAGTTTGGGCTTAAGGGAAAGAGCATTAACGTGGTAACCGCCTGCGCTACAGGAACCAATTCCATTGGTGAAGCTTTTAGAACGATTCAATATGGCGATGCGGACATTATGGCAGCAGGAGGTACGGAAAGCAGCGTTACCCCTATTGGGATTTCGGGATTTTCAGCCCTTACTGCTTTGACCTCTTCAGATGACCCAAGGAGATGTTCTATTCCATTTGACAAGGACAGAAGCGGCTTTGTTATGGGCGAGGGCGCAGCAGTAGTCATACTAGAGGAGTTAGAGCACGCAAAGGCAAGAGGAGCAAGCATATATGGAGAGGTAGTGGGATATGGCTGCAGCTCGGATGCATATCATATTACTTCACCGGCAGAAGATGGAAGCGGTGCGGCAAAAGCCATGCTAAATGCAGTAAAGGATGCAGGCATTGCCCCGGAAGATGTTGTGTACATCAACGCACATGGTACCAGTACCCACCATAATGATTTATTTGAAACAAGGGCAATCAAGCTTGCTTTTGGAGACCATGCAAAGGATATGAAAATCAACTCCACCAAATCCATGGTAGGGCATTTACTTGGGGCAGCAGGCGCCATTGAATTTATTACCTGCATCAAGGAGCTGGAAGAAGGTTACCTTCATGCAACGGTAGGGCTTAAAGAGCCGGGCGAAGAATGTGATCTGGATTATTGTAAAGAGCCGGTAACAGGAGAATTTAAGTATGCCTTGTCTAACTCATTAGGCTTTGGCGGACACAACGCATCTATTCTTGTAAAGAAATACGAAGATTAAAAAGGAGAAAATCATGTCAGTTTTATCCGCAAAAGAAATTATGGAAATCATTCCACACAGACAGCCTTTTATGCTGATAGATACTATAGAAGAATTGGAATCCGGAGTACGGGCAGTAGGAAAAAAATGTGTCAGCTATAACGAGCCGTTTTTTGCAGGGCATTTTCCCGCAGAACCGGTTATGCCGGGAGTGCTGATTGTGGAAGCATTGGCTCAGGTAGGTGCGGTGGCCATTTTAAGCCAGCCGGAATTTAAAGGAAAAACCGCTTATTTTGCAGCCATTAAAGAAGCAAAGTTTAAGGGAAAGGTAGTTCCCGGAGACGTGCTTATGTTAGAAACAGAAATCATTAAGGTAAAGGGACCGATTGGCGTAGGCAGCGCAAAGGCATATGTGGACGGAAAGCTGGTTACCAGTGCCGAACTGACCTTTGCGATTGGCAGTGAAAAATAAAGGCGGGAAATAAGCATATGGAAATAAAACCATTAAAAATCGGTGACTTGACCGCAAGGATTCCGGTAATACAGGGAGGCATGGGAGTAGGTGTGAGCTTATCCGGCTTAGCAGGCGCAGTTGCCCTAGAGGGCGGCATAGGAGTTATTTCTACGGCTCAGATTGGTTACCGGTATGAAGGCTTCGACGAAAATCCCATTGAAACCAATTTAAAGGCAATCAAAGAGGAAATCGAGAAAGCAAGGAATATTGCAAAGGAAGGCATCATAGGCGTAAATATTATGGTGGCTACCAGAAAGTATGAGGAATATGTAAAGGCAGCAGTGGCAGCAGGGGTGGATCTGATTATTTCAGGTGCAGGCCTTCCCATGACACTTCCGGCGCTTGTAAAGGGCAGCAGGACGAAACTGGCGCCTATTGTCTCTTCCGTAAAATCCGTAGATGTCATATGTAAGTATTGGCTGAAAAAATTTGACCGCCTTCCGGATGCAGTAGTCATTGAAGGGCCAAAGGCAGGAGGACATCTGGGCTTTACCAGAGAGCAGTTAGAAAGCCCGGAAGACTTTGATTTTGAGGCGGAAATTAAGAAGATAATAGCTCATGTAAAGGAGTTTGCAGCCGGAAAGAAGGCAGAAATTCCGGTAATTGTGGCAGGAGGCATTTATGACAGGAAGGATATGGAACACGCCTTAGAGCTTGGTGCGGATGGTGTGCAGGTAGCTACCCGTTTCGTCACCACCTATGAATGTGATGCTTCTCCCGCTTACAAGCAGACTTATATTGATGCAAAAAAAGAGGACATTGTAATTGTAAAAAGTCCGGTTGGAATGCCGGGAAGGGCTATATTAAATGATTTTATAAGACAAGCGGCAAAGGGGTCTATACCTCATGGGAAATGCCATCTTTGCGTCAGTACCTGCAATCCGGCAGAAACGCCTTACTGCATTACGGAAGCATTGGTAAATGCAGTGGAAGGAAATGTGGAAAAAGGACTTCTGTTTTGTGGGGAAAATGCCTATAAAGCCACCAAAATAGAGCATGTAGCAGATATTATGCAGGAATTTTCAAATAGAATTGATAAAAATGGAGAACTATCATGACGATAAAAATAATTGGAACAGGCAGGTGTCTGCCGGGGAATATTGTGACAAATGATGATTTATCAAAGATTATGGACACCTCTGATGAATGGATTGCTTCCAGAACGGGAATCCGGAAAAGGCATATTGCAAAAGAAGAGACTACTGCAACTATGTCGGCAGAGGCTGCCAAAAGAGCATTACAGCAATCCGGGCTGTCGCCGGAGGAAATCAACTTAATCATCGTGGGAACCATTACCGGAGATTATGTGACACCTTCTACTGCCTGTGAGGTACAGCGGTTGATTGGAGCAGACAATGCAGTGGCATTTGATATCAATGCTGCATGTTCAGGCTTTATGTTTGCTTTAAATACAGCCTATGTATATTTGCAGTCCGGAATTTACAAGAACGCTCTTATTATTGGTGCGGAAACCTTAAGCAAAATTATGGACTGGAATGACAGGAGCACCAGCGTTCTTTTTGGAGACGGGGCTGGAGCAGCGGTGGTTACTAAAGGAGATACCGGCTTATTGAGCTTTACCCAAGGCTCTGACGGTGCAAAGGGAATGGTGCTGGCATGTAAGAACAGAAGCAACAATAATCCTTTGATTTCCACATCTAAGGAGCTGGGATATACATATATGGACGGTCAGGAGGTCTATAAATTTGCAGTCAGCAAGGTGCCAGAAAGCATAAGAAAGGTATTAGCAGAGGCTAACTTGGAGCCGGACGACATTGCCTATTTCATTCTTCATCAGGCAAATATCCGGATTATTCAGTCCGTGGCAAAAAGATTAAAGGTAAGCGAAGAGAAATTTCCTATCAGCTTAGACCATTGCGGAAATATTTCTGCAGGCAGCGTGCCTATTTTATTAGATGAGGTAAATGAAAAGGGAATGCTGAAAAAAGGAGACAAAATTGTAATGGCAGGCTTTGGAGCCGGACTTACATGGAGTGCCTGCGTGATGGAGTGGTAGTTGGGAAATGGCCAAACCACTCCTAAGAATCCTTCCAAATCAACCCCCAGAAAATCTTCTTATAATCCGATAAGGTCAAAAAGCGGTAAATCCCCTTTTTTTCCGCAATTGCAAATAAAAGCATTACCAGACGGTAATATTCCAAATAAAATCGGAACCTGCTCATATGGACAGGTGGCAGCACCAGATGCATGAAATCCCACTTTTCCATATCTTGAGTCAGGAGCTGGTCTTTATATTGTTCAAACATGCTGGTGCCCGGAATAGGAGTAAAAATAGATACTCCCGTATAGGAAATGCCGGACTGCCTGATAAATCGGCGCATATTCCGAAAGTCTCTGGAAGTAAAATGAATATCCACAATAAACAGTCCAACAATATTGATGTCCAGCTTCTTTAACACTTTAATACATTGAATATTGATGTCTAAGGATGTTTTTTTCTGATAGGCTTCCAGCAGTGAATTGTTAGCGGTCTCTAACCCAACCATAATATAACGAAAGCCCACTTCCTTTAATTTTATAAGTATATCCCGCTCTTTTGAAATGAAATCCGCCCGTCCGTAGCAGATAAAGGTTTTTTCAATCCTTTCTTTTTTCAGGCGTTTTATAAATTCCAGCAGCCTATTTTTATCAAAAAGAAAATCATCATCTACAATCCAAATATTAGGAGATGCAATGGTCTTGATTTCTTCAATGACTTTATCTAACTCCCTTACCGTATAGGCGCTGCAGTTTAAGGAACGCCCATAACAAAAGCTGCACTGATAAGGGCAGGAGGTAGAGGTTTTTAAAAGTGCCAAGGGAGATACATCCAGATAACGGTAGTGCTGCATTCGTTTATTGGACAAAGTGCGGTCCGGAAGGGGGAGCAGGTTAATAGAAAAAGGTTTCAGCTCATTTTCCTGCCATCTGCCATCCTTTACATAGCATAATCCGTCAACAGAAGAAAGAGGTTCCTTTTTCAGTATGGAAAGAATCCCAAAAATATTGTCGCTTCTGCAAATGAAGTCTATGCATTCCTTTTGAAAGTGAGAGGGATTTAGCTGTGCATGGGAACCCCCTATGACAGTGATGATTTCACTGTTATATGCTTTTGCCTTTTGAGCGTATTGAAGCATAAGATATTCCTGCGTAATATATCCGGTAATCAGTACATAATCTGGTTGAAGCTGCTGTAAGATGTGGTCAAAGCTTTCCGGCTCTTCTATGGAAGCCTCCCATATATAGAAAGGATACTGCTCCTTCTTTAGCATGGCAGCTATGTATTCAAGCTCTAAAGGCTCCGTAGAAAGAGCCATTTCCAAGGAAAAGCTATTATGGGCAGGTTCGGGCTTGATGAGTAGTATATTGGATTTATTTTTTTTCATTGGCAGTTTCCTTCTTAACGGGTGGTCTTTCCTTTTATTATATGTTAAAATATTAATATGGGCAAGCATAAGGGAGGTATTAAGATGGTCATTATAACGGATTCAGCTTCAGATTTACCAAAGGAAATTCAAGAGGAATTTCAGCTTCATGTCATTCCCACACCGGTAGTCATTGATGAAAAGGATTATCTTGATGGGGTCAGTATTCATACAAAGGAATTTTATGAAATACTGGATGATAAAACAAGGGATGTAAAAACCTATCACATCAATCCGGAAATGTTTGAAAATGCTTTCCGGCCTTATGCTGAAAAGGGAGAAAGCGTTTTATACCTGTGTTTTTCTACCGGGATTGCAGGTACCTACAATGCAGCAAATATTGCAAAGGAAAATCTGTTAGAGGAATATCCGAAGTTTGATTTGACTATTTTTGATTCTAAGAGCGCTTCTATTGGTTTTGGGCTTTTGGTCTACAAGCTGTTGTGTTTAAACAGGCAGGGAGCAGAGAAGGAGGAACTGTTAGCAGCAGCTAATTACTATCGGGAGCATATCCGTCATGTATTTACCGTCAGAACCCTTGCCTATCTGATTAAGGGCGGAAGGCTTTCTAAATTCAAGGGCACGATTGGAGAAACCCTTGATATGAAGCCTATATTGATTGTCAATAAGGAAGGAAGCCTGCAAGTGCTAAATACCGTGAGAGGACAAAAGAAGTCCATAAAGAGTCTGGTGGAATATGTGCTGGAACATGGGGTGGATTTGGACAAGCAGACAATTGCAATTTGCCATGGAGAAGATGAGACGGCTCTTGGCTTTGCAAGAAAACTGATTGAGGAAAAAGCCCATCCGGAGAAGGAATTGATTGGAACAGTAGGCTGTGCCATTGGCGCACATACAGGAAGGGGAATTGTGGGAATCTGCTTTCTGGACGCACCGGACTGGGAGAAAAAATGAAGCATTTGTATATTTTATTATTATATTTGCCATCTGGTTTTGGCAGGCTTACCCAAAAGATGACTCATTATAAGTATACACATGTAGCTCTTTCTCTGGATGACAGTTACACGCATTTTTATGCTTTTTCCAGACTGCGGGCAAAAACGCCGCCTATTTCTGGTTATATTGAAGAAAGAAGAATTTATTACACTTTAGGGGAAAATATTCCCATTTATACAAAAATTTTTAAGGTTCCTGTAACGGATGAAGGATATAAGAATGTTCTTGAATTTTTAAAGGAAACCAAGGAAGACCCGGAAATCATGTACAATCTGTTGAATATGCTGTTGATTCCGTGGTTTGGCGGGCATCCTGTGTATAAGGCTTATAATTGTGGGGAATTTATTGCAAAAATACTGGAGACTGCTGGCATTCCTTTGGATATGCCTTACTATAAATATGTTCCCAAATATTTTTCAAGGCTGCTTTCCAAATATGAGATTTTTGAAGGAACCATAGAAAATGAGAAGGATATTCCAAAAGGAGATAACTTCTTTAAGGAAACGCCAAAACTGGAATACATAACAAAAACAATTTATATTGTAAGAGAGCTGATTTACAGGCAGATTTTTGGACATGTCTCGAAAAGCTATAGACCTGAAAAGGTACGGCTTTATTAAGATGTCGGGGAAAGTAAAATAAACAGAAATAAAAAACCTATCCGATTTAAGTATGGACTTAAGCCGGATAGGTTTTAATAACAGTTCAGCCCACAAGCGCAAGGGCATGTTTATGTTTACATTATATAAATTATCATATAATATATTCTATTTTGCCACCGTTACTGCTTGGAAAGCTCAACTAGCTCTTTCAGCATCTTTGGAAGCTCTGTGGACATATTTTCATTGGTAAACTGGCAGGTTCCTACTTTTTTGTGGCCGCCGCCGCCATATTTTAGCATAAGCTTACCCACGTCTACATTAGAGGTTCTGTTTAAAATACTATAACCAACTGCAGCGCTGCAGCCCACTCCGCCTTTTCCGCTTACAATCCATGCAGAAATATTCTGCTCCGGATACATACTGTAAATCATAAAACGATTGCCGGAATAAATCGGGTCTACACCTCTTAAGTCGGAGATGATTACATTGCCGCCAACCTTGGTATACTTAGCAACCATTTCTTTGAACTTCTCGGTCTGCTCAAAATATACGTCGATACGTTCTTTTACATCAGGAAGACTTAAAATCTCATCAGTTGTCATGGTACGGCAGGCATCAATGAGCTTTTCCATCAATTGGTAATTGGAAATCGTAAAATTACGCCATCTGCCAAGACCAGTTCTGGGATCCATTAAAAAGCCTACCAAAATCCAGCCCTTGGGATTTTGCACCTCATCAATGGTAAGATTGCCGGAATCCACCTTGTCAACCGCTTCCATCATATCGTCAAACTGAGGAAATCTTTCCCTGCCGCCGTAATATTCGTAAATAATGCGGGCACAGGATGGGGTAATGCGGCTTTCCCCTTTATATTTTCCTTCTAACTGCAATCTTTCGTGCTCGCTGGAGTGATGGTCGAACCACAGACCGCAGCCCTCCACATAAGGAACATTGGCAAGGCAGTCGTTTTCAGTGACTTCCACCAAACCGTCCTGTAAGTCCTTTGGATGTGCAAACTTCCAGTTGTCGATAATACCGGCTTCCTTCAATAAAGCTCCGCAAGCTAATCCGTCAAAATCGGAACGTGTTATAAGTCTCATTTCTTTCTCCTTCTATAAATTGTAATAAAAGTAATTGTTTGGCAAGAGTTTATATGCCGTATAATAGTTCTTTGTTATTTTATGTAGGGAAAGTCCCATATAGGAACAATTATAGTGGAAAACTATAATTTTTTCAACTGTTTTGTCTCAGGCTGTACTGAAAAAGAGTTAGCTTGTTTTTAGAGTGTTTCTACATTATCTCAAAACAGATTGATTTTGCTTTTATATATGGGTAGCTATAAGCCAGATTTACTATAGGGCTTTCAGTTTACTGCAAGAAGGAAAAATCGCAAACAAAATTGTCATAGAAAAGCAGCTTTGCGCTTATACTAAAAAAAACGGAAGTGTGCATATGTTAAATTATATTTGGGCATTTATGATAATCATTGGAGTATTGTATGGCTCTTTTACGGGAAAAATGGCGGATATTTCCACCGCTGCCATTGAATCCTCCAAAGAGGCGGTTACCTTGTGCATCACAATGGCAGGGGTTATTTCCCTGTGGGTAGGACTTATGGAAGTGGCAAAAAGCGCTGGATTGATTAAAAAGCTAACGAAAGGATTAGACCCTTTTATTTATTTCATGTTTCCGGATATCCCAAGAGGGCATGAGGCTATAGACTACATAGCAACCAATATTATTGCCAATATCCTAGGGCTTGGATGGGCATGTACCCCGGCAGGCTTGAAGGCGATGGAAGAGCTGGCGAAGCTGGAGGCGGAACGGGGGAATCCGGCGTATCTGCCTGAGAATCAGTCGAGGAAGGAAAATATAGTGTTAGGTTATGCTGCGCCAGAGAGTGTGAAAAGGCGGGAGCGGGTAGCCAGCAATGAGATGTGCATTTTTTTGATATTGAATATTTCTTCTTTGCAGTTGATTCCCGTGAATATGATTGCTTATCGGCAGCAGTACGGGAGTGTGAACCCTACGGGAATCATTGCGCCTGCGATTTTGGCGACGGCAGTGAGTACGGCGGTCGCAGTAGTATATTGTAAGGTGAAGAGAGAAAGGCGGAGGGGATAGAATATCCAGCCTTAAAATTTTATCAAAGATTTAGCTGAGGATACTTTCGCTTTCGTCATTTATTGGATTAGCTGTCTTGTAAAAGCAGGAGCTCATGAAACGGAGAACCCCTGCTTTTATTATATAGATTTTTTGACTTTGATATAATTGCACGAAAAAGAGATGAGAAAACATGCTTTGCGGAAAATCTAACTTACACTTGTGGGTTGAATTGTTATCGTTTTTTTGATATCCAAATCATTCAGTATACAAAAAAGATAAGAAATGCTAAAATGTAACGTATACGAACATATATTTTGCGTTACACTTTTGGAGAGATTAAAATAAAAAATAGGGAAAGGGGTGATGGAAGGTGTTGCAAGAGAGTAACCGTATAGAATTAAAAGCTACATTAAATGATAAAATGGAAAAAGAAATTGTAGCATTTCTGAATAATCGTGAAGGCGGAATACTATATATAGGGATTGCTGACAATGGAAAGCCGATTGAAAATCCGGATATGGATGATATGCAGCTTAGGATTGCAGATAGGATTAAAAATAATATCCTGCCATCAACGATGGGGCTGTTTGATATTGTTACGGAAAGCATAGAAGGTATAGCGGTGGTTAAGATTGTTGTATCCAGCGGACTGGAAAAACCGTATTATATCAAAAACAAGGGAATGTCACCAAGTGGCTGTTATATGAGATTAGGAACATCGACACAGCCAATGCCAACTTCTTTGATAGATGAGTTGTACGCAAAGAGAATTCATACAACACTAAGAAATATTCCTTCACCTAGACAAGACCTTACGTTTGCGCAACTTAAGATATATTATCAGGAATGTGGATTAGAATTAAACAAACAGTTTGTCAACAGTCTTGAATTGCTTACGCCAGAAGGAAAATATAATTATATTGCGTACTTATTGGCAGATGAAAATGGTGTATCAATTAAAGTTGCTAAATATGCAGGAAAAGATAAGGTAGATTTGATTGAAAATGAAGAATATGGTTACTGTTCACTGATTAAAGCAACAAATCATGTATTGGAAAAAATGAAAATTGAAAACATTACAAAAGTGAAAGTAACCAGTACGAAGAGAATAGAGAAAAATTTGGTGGAGGCGGTTCCGATGAGGGAAGCGCTGATTAATGCTGTTGTACACAACGATTTTTCACAGGAAATCCCTCCTGTATTTGAAATTTTTAGTAATCGGATGGAGTTTACTTCTTATGGAGGGCTGATTCAGGGGCAAAGCAGGGCTGATTTTTTCAGTTGTAGCAGTATGCCCAGAAACAGGGAATTGATGCGTGTTTTTAAAGATGTAGGGCTAGTTGAACAACTTGGGTCGGGAATGAGTCGTATTTTAAAGGCTTATGATAAAACGATTTTTGAAATATCTGAACACTTTATAAAAGTGGTTTTTCCTTTTTCATGGATAGATGAAGAAGAAAACATCGCCACTAGTAACTTGAGTGGCGATGAAAATGGCGATGAAAATGGCGATGAAATAAAGATTTTGTTAATATTGGAAAAAGAGCCTGATATCACCGCTCAAAAAATAAGCAAAAAAACTGGTTTTAGTACTAGAAAGATTAGCCGTATAATAAAGAAACTGCGGGAATCAGGAGAAATAGTTCGTGTGGGTTCGGATAGAAAGGGTTATTGGAAAATAGATAAGTAAAAGGGTGCTGAATAGAGCTAAAATAGATTGTAACAGTCTAGCCCACAGGCACAGAGAATGGGGCACACGGAGCATGTTTTCTACGTCGCCGCACTCTCGCTCTATAACAACGACGATAAAAACGCAGCAGCACTCAGCCCAAAAATACCAATTGTATTTAGAGGTAGATTTTGGTATTATGATACAAGATATACCAATTAAGGAGACCAACTATGGAACTAATATCAATCAAACAGTTATTTCGCAACAAAGAAGAATATCTGGGAAAGGAAGTAACGGTGGGCGGCTGGCTTAGAAGCATCCGGGATTCTAAAACCTTTGGATTTTTAGTAATCAATGACGGTACTTTTTTTGAGCCGCTGCAGGTAGTGTATTCGGATTCACTGGAAAACTTTTCGCAGATTAGCAAGTGCAATGTAGGGGCGGCGTTAATTGTAAAAGGAGTCGTAACGGAAACGCCTCAGGCAAAGCAGCCTTTTGAGATTCAGGCAGTCAGTGTGGAAATCGAAGGAGCATCTGCACCGGATTATCCTCTGCAGAAAAAAAGACACTCTTTTGAGTATCTGCGCACTATTTCCCACCTAAGACCAAGGACGAATACCTTTCAGGCTGTATTCCGGGTACGTTCCCTGATTGCCTATGCCATTCACAAATTCTTTCAGGAAAGGGAATTTGTATATGTGCACACTCCTCTGATTACCGGAAGCGATTGTGAAGGCGCAGGGGAGATGTTTCAGGTGACTACGTTAGACTTGGACAACCTGCCTAGGACAGAAGAGGGAAAGGTGGATTTCTCTAAGGATTTCTTTAATAAGCCTACCAATCTGACGGTTAGCGGACAGTTAAACGGAGAAACCTATGCCATGGCATTTAAAAATATTTATACCTTTGGACCAACCTTCCGGGCAGAAAATTCCAATACTACGAGACATGCGGCAGAATTTTGGATGATAGAGCCGGAAATGGCATTTGCGGATTTGAAGGATGACATGATGCTAGCGGAAAGCATGATTAAGTATATTATTCGCTATGTAATGGAAAATGCACCGGAGGAAATGGCATTTTTCAACCAATTCGTGGACAAGGGTCTGCTGGAACGGTTAGAGGGGGTGGCAAATTCTGATTTTGCCCATGTGACCTATACCGAGGCAATTGAAATCCTTGAAAAGCATAATGATGAATTTGAATATAAGGTATCATGGGGCTGTGATTTGCAGACAGAGCATGAGCGGTTTTTGACGGAAAAAGAATTTAAACGTCCGGTATTTGTTACTGATTATCCAAAAGAAATCAAGGCATTTTATATGAAGATGAATGAGGATAATAAAACTGTGGCAGCTATGGACTGCCTTGTGCCGGGAATCGGGGAAATCATTGGCGGAAGCCAGAGGGAAGATGACTACGACAAGCTTTTGGCTCGTATGAAGGAGCTGAATCTGAATCCGGAGGACTATGAGTTCTATTTGGATTTGCGCAAATATGGCACTGCAAGGCACGCAGGCTTTGGACTTGGCTTTGAAAGATGTGTCATGTATCTGACAGGCATGAGCAACATCCGTGATGTGATTCCATTCCCAAGAACGGTAAATAATTGTGAACTGTAAAAATGATAAAAAGAAAATCCTACTGCTGCGTTGGCGGTAGGATTTCTTAGTTAAAAATATACTTAGGAGACAATCATATAGCATTGAAATTCCCTGCATAATATGCCTTTTTCAATATATAGGATGGTTCATAGTATGCGCTTGTATTATAATCATCAATAATCGGTGCAATTTCTGAATGATACACCTTTATCATGCCCTGAATAAAGTCTTCCCCCTCTTCCAGCGTCTGCAAAATTAGTCTGGAATAAACTTTTCCTATCTGTGTTGCAGATGGAATTTTATTTACCAATTCCTTGTTTACTTCTTCGATGTGAAAGGTTCCGGATTTCAACTTATAGTTATCAATCCAATCGTCTTCAATTTTTTCAGGGTTTTCACAATGCAGGGCTTCTGCAAGACTAATTTCCCGAACCAGATTTTCATAGCCTATAGCATCTATGACATAAGCATTTGGCTGATGTATTTTTCTGGCAACCCTTTCCACCATATAACAGATGAAAAATAAATCATTTTTTGTTATGGTGTCCTCTTTAAAAAATATATTTCTCATAGCTTTTCGCTCCCTTTAAATGAAAGACATTTCAATGCTTTTTCGTTAGAAAATAATATTTGGTGCGTAGGATATCTGAATTTTACCAGTTCCCAAAATGCCTCTCTTGTAATTTCATTTGCTAAAAAATCCTCCACATAATTCCAAATGGTATCATCTGCCATGGGTCCTTCCACAATATCATAATCGTGGGGCTCGCCACACCTGCAGGCGGCTACAAAATCCAGCCATTCTTCTGTCATTTTTTCAAACCGTTTAATATTTAGTTCCGGTTTTTCTGTATATTCATAAACATTTACAATATGTGCCGGTTTTTTTGTAAGCGCCCAGCGTATTGCTTGTTTTTTATTATTTGTACAGTAAAAACCATAACCAAAATCTTTATAATGGGCACTTACTAAAATTTCCGGCTGCTTTACAATTGTATTGCTTCCATGATAAATTTCCATATGTTTATCCTTTCTGAAATTTTCCTAACATATCAATATTATCATATCATATTATTTCTATAAATAATAGAAATAATAAAGAAGTTTAAGAGTTTAAGATAACAGTTCAGCCCACAGGCACAAAGCAGGCTTCCTACAGAGCATGTTTTGTGCCTGTGGGCTGAACTGTTAAAAAGGAAGAGGTTTTTTAAAAAATTGTGGAAGCTTTTGGAGCACTTTGTTTGAAACACTTGGAAGAATGGATTTTGTAATCATATATAGAAATTCATCAATAGAAGTAAAAATAACATAGCAGTCTACCACCCATCATTCCTGACTCTTTACCTGCTCCTTATAATAAGTAACCATAAGCCCTTTTATGGCATCCCGGTTTTCCTCGTCCAAGCGATTGTAATAATAAAGTACCCGCTTCTGTTCTGCATTCAAATGTGGAGCAGTATTTTGGGGACGGGCATTTGTTTTGGAATCGGGAGGGGAAGTAAAATAATCCGTCTGCAGGATATAGTCAGCGGAAACGTGGTAATAGTTGCATAAATCTACTAAAGTGTCAATTGTCGGTAGACTGATATTTCGTTCGTAACTGGATAAAACTTTATTTGTAATATGAATGGCTTTTGCTACTTCCGTCTGCTTTAAATCCTTGTTTTCTCGTATATTTCTTAATCTATCGCCTATGTGCATGGAAGTTCCTCCTATGGTAAAAGATATTGAATAATTATAATATTATTTGCGATATTTCTTTTGGATATTCATTTTTAAAGCGATAATATGGGTGGGAGGAAAATTATGTGAGAAAAAGAAAGAAAAATTGGGAATTTAAAATTGACAATCGTATTGAAAACGATTAGAATAAACTTGGAAAAGAAAGTGTAATATGAAAAAAGAAAATGAACTTGGCATTATGATAAAATGCCGCAAACTAATTGAATATATTTTTACCGTTACGGAAAAGTCGCCTAAGAAATTTCGGTTTACCATTACATCAAAATTGCAAAATGAGGCGCTTTCTGTTATGGAGAACCTGATTCGAGCTAATGAAATCTTTATAAAAGATAAGTCACAGGTTGAAAAATATAAAAAAAGATTAAACTATCAGGAGGAAGCCATGATTAATATGAAAGTATTAAGCTACATGGCAATGATAGCAAGAGAACAGGAATGCATCCTACCAAAACAGTATGTCAGAAGAACAAAGGCGCTCATTTTGCAATAGAGCGCCTAAACAATTTTTTCAGGGAATTATAAAGGAAAAGTACCGCATAAAATACTATACAAGGTACATGGATGATTGTATAATGATACATGATGACAAAAGATACTTGAAAGAATGCTTAAATGCACTGACGGGACATATAGAAAAAGAGCTTTTGCTTGAGTTTAACAAAAAAACTCAATTAACTACCATAAAAAACGGTGTGGATTATCTGGGCTTTCGTTTTTATCTGACGGACACCGGAAAAGTCATCAGGCGGCTTCGGACAAGCAGTAAAAAGCGATTGAAAAGACGCCTGAAAAAGTTTCAGAAGGAATACAAACAGGACAGGATAAAGCTTGAGGATATCACCCACAGCATAGTAAGCTACAAGGGACATTTAAAGCATGGACATACTGATAGATTACAGCAGAAAATCTTTCACGATTTCGTGCTGACAAAAGATACAATGACTGAAAAACATAATGAGATACAAGGAGGAGAACAGGAGTGAATGCAAAAGGCTCAACCAGAAAAGCAATGCGGCTTTTATCCCTGCTGTTAGCAGCATCCCTTTTCTTAGGTACACAGGGATTTACCGTATTTGCAGAAACCATCAGCCAGAATGGGGCAGCAGCCCCGGAAAGTAGCCGGACAGAACCGGAAAGTGACGGAAAGGTAGGAGACAAGCGGATAGAACCGGAAAGTGAAAGTACAGGGCAGGAAAATGGCGGTAAGGGGGAAACGGAAGCTGACCCAGCTTATCCGGAGGACTCCGAAAGCGCCAATCCGCAGCAGGAAGTACTCCCTGACAGCAATATCAGCGAGAACAATGCCCGTGTAGGAGCAGGAACCCCTGCAAATCCCATTCATCACTGCACAAAGAAGAATGACGGCACAGACTATACGGATTTCAGCTATGTATACTTTGGAAGCTATCCCCAAAGCGAAGTGACGGACAGCGCAACCAAAGCGGCAATTGACAGTGCTGTTGCCACAGCCGGAACCACGGCGGATGCAGGCATGGATGTCTGGGTAAACGGGACAAAGTACCGCAGGATTAGTGAAAGTGATACAAATTACAGAGGATGTTTTGATGATGTGTCCAATAACGGCTACCGCTATTTCAAATGGGAACGGATTAAGTGGAAGGTGCTGCAAAATAATGGAAGTACGTTGTTTGTAGTGGCGGATAAGGCAATCGACTGTAAAGATTATAATGATAAACTTACAAGCATTACGTGGGAAGGAAGCACCATAAGGAATTGGCTGAACAATAGCTTTTATGGCACAGCCTTCAGCAGCAGCGAGCAGAATGCTATCGTAACACAAAATGTAGTAAATGAGGATAATCCATACTATTATGGTACAGAAGGCGGAAATAATACAAACGATAAGATTTATCTGCTTTCTATCGGTGAAGTGACGAATGAGACATATGGATTTTGTAGTGATTACAGTACTTATTCCGTGAGTCGAAGAATGAAAACAAGCGACTATGCCAATGCAAGAGGTGCAAGCAGAAACAGCAGTGGTGCTTATGAAGGGAACTGCTGGTGGTGGCTGCGCTCGCCCGGCTGGGATAGCGTCATCGGTGCGTATGTCGGCGTCGATGGGTACGTCGATCGGTATGGCCGTAGTGTCCACTATTACGGTGGCGGCGTCTGCCCAGCTTTGCATATAAATCTTTCATCTGGTATCTGGTCCATGGCGGACGATGGCACCAGCGGCGAAGGAGGAAATGGTGGTGGAGACAGCAAAGGCGAACTCCCCAACGTTTCCGTAAATCCGGATGAATGCGGGATCCTCGTCTACGACGGAGAAACAAACCGCCCCATCCCTATGGCTACCGTAGCAGTGGGTGAACGTCAGTATGTGACAGATGCCAACGGATTGGCAAGGGTTCCGGCAGGTGGCAATGGAGAGGGAATATACATCAATTATGTAACGGCAGAAGGGTATGGCATGCAGATAGGAGGTCTTGATAAGCTGATTCCGGGAGAAGTCAAGTATTTCCCACTATACCTTTCCAACGGAGAAGATTTAAAGCTGATAACGGCCACTGCAGAAATCGGCTCCAAGATTATCAACCTGCTGAATGACAAGCTGTACCTGTCCTACAATGGCGAGTTGATTTCCGGGGACACTGCAGGCGCAAAGGAAATGAAGCTTATCCTGCGGGCAAGGGGAAATATTGCCAAGTACGACATAATCAGCAACGGAAAAGTAGTAAAGACCAGTGAAACAGGGGAATTTACCTTTCCCGTCATCACTGAACAAAATGGAACAGCCTATCAAAACCCTCTGTGCTCCCAGTTCACTCCAAGGAAGGATGTGTCTGTCCGGGTAACGGACACTGCCGGCAATACCAGCATACAGAATCTGGGAATCCGGGTATGCGAGCTTGGAAAGGAAATCGAAGAAGTAGAAAAAACAGGAAAAGTATCCCTTGGGAAATCCATCAGCGTGACCCTTCCGGATGACGTGCCCTTTTTAGGGGGACGGGAAATTTCCTACGGCTTTGAAGGCGGACTGCCCTTTGATTTGGAGGTAGGCGCAGACGGAAAAGTAAAGATTGCAGTGAACAAAAAGACAGACCAGAACTTTGAACGTTTTAAAGAAGATTACGACAAGCTTTCATCACGGGCAATGGATTTATCCAATGCGGCACAGAGCTTTGGCGGCACTCCCCAGAGCTTTGGCGCTGGCTATGTGAAAGTAAACGGCAGCGTATGCGGCTACGGAGAAGGGTACTTTGATGAGCTGGATCAGGGAAAGCTTGTCATCAATGTGGGAGTGATTTTGTCAGTCAATGCTTCCGCCGGATATACCCAGTACTTTTTTGCGGGTTACATCCCTTTTTATGTAACCATTGAAGGAGGTATCAAGGTATCTGCAGAACTAAAGGCGAGTATGCTTTACGAAAACGGTATGCTGGACTTAAGCGGCGGCTTGGGGGACATGACAGGAAAAGTATACCTGACAGCAGGCGCAGGGGTAGGCGTCAAGGATTTAGTCAATGTGGAAGTAAACGGCACAGGAGATGTAAATGTGCTTTGGAAGCCTGCCAGCGATTACTGGAAGGTGTGGGCAGGTCTGGGCATGGCAATTCACTCGGATTTATTTGGCTGGTCCTTTGACCTGTGGGAATCCCCAACAAAAACCTATACTATTTACGAAAGTCCGAGGACAGGAATGGGCGGCAGGTCAGGAATCAGTGCCCGTACAGGAACGGCAGGTATTTACGATACCTCCCAGTACCGGCTCATAGACAGAAGCTATCTGGATAAAAAACAGGACAGCAGCGCTGCAGAATTTCAAAGGGCAGGGGCAGGACAGCAGCAGGGCACTACCTTGTCTCTGGTAGAGCAGGCGGTATACCCTTCCGCAAAGCCAAGACTCATAGAAGCAAATGGGCTTTCCTACCTGTTCTGGCTGGAAGATATCCGGGAAAGAAGTGCGGAAAACCGCTCTGCCCTTGTGTATGCAGTTTCAGCAGATGGAAAAAGCTTTTCCCAGCCTAAGAGACTGATTCCGGAAACGGAAGATAAAACGGCTGACTACAGCTTTGACCTGCAGGCAGACGGAGAGAATATTCATATTATATGGCAGGATGCGGAAACAGTACTGGAATCCGGCGCCGGACTGTCAGACGTGGCGGAAAATATTAGTATTTCTTATGCAAAGCTGAACACCGCCACCGGGCAGGTGGAGGAGAAAAAGAAGCTTACCGCCCTTCCGGGCTGTTATCTGATGCCAAAGATTACAGTATGCGGACAAAAGGCTTATGGGGCATGGGTGGAAGCAGACCTTGGAAGCAGCAGGAACGTGCTGGATGTGGACAATATATATACCGTCTTTTGTGCGGACATCCAAAGTGGCGACACCAGACAGTATGCCTCCATGCCAAAGGAGCAGAACATTGTTTCCATGGATATAGGCTTTAGCGGGCAGCAGGGTGCGTCCGGCTCTGTGGCTTTCGTATGTGAAGTGGATGAAGACGGAGATTTATCCACCATGGAAGACCGGGAGCTTTATGGGGATACATCAGTGGATTTTCAAAATGGCGCCGGTAGTCTTGAAAGATTTACAAATAACGGCGTTATAGATTCCTGCCCGTCATTTGCCCCGGTGGAAGGAAGCGGCTGCTGGTTTTGGTATCAAAATGGAAACATATATTATACGAAAAATCCGGGAAGAAGTTCAGGCATTTCTGTTTTTGCAAAGAAGCCGACAAACTTAAATGGAAGCTTTTCCATTATGGAAGAAAACGATACGGTGGCTGCTATTATATGGGAAGCTGTGGATCAGGAAGAGGAAGATGGCAGCACCAGTATCTATGCGGCTTCCTGCCGGGAAGGAAGCTGGACGGAGCAATACCGGCTGTGCAATACCGGCAGTGCGTTTACATCCGCTCCAAACGGCTACTGTAAGAACGGCGAATATTTTTTGACATATAAGCACTCTGCACTGCAGCAGGATGGTTCTGTACTCTGCTCCATCTATGTGGCAAACCAGACAGAAACCATAATGACTAGTCTGGAATCGGTATCTTATGATGTGGAGCAGGTAATGCCGGGAGAGAGACTGCCGCTGTCATTGGTGGTAAAAAATCAGGGAAATACTGTTATTGATACGCTGGAATTTTTTTCCGGCGGGAACAAATTTTCCACGATTATCAGGGCAAACCTTGCACCGGGAGAAAGAGGGGTATATGAGCTAAGTGGATTTACAGTGGACAGCGGACTGAGCTCATTGACTGAGTACCCCATTTCCGTCAGGGCACAGGGTGAGACGGTAGATGCAGACAATGAATATACAATAAACATAGGCTATACGGATTTATACGTAAAAGCCCAAACCAGATATTTTGAAGGTGCAGACTGGCTGGATATCTCTGTGCTGAATCACAGCGCTATCCCGTCAAAAGGCACGCTGACCCTGTATGCGGACAAGGAGCAGGGCGAAATTCTGTGGAGCCAGCCTGTGGATACTGTCACAAATGAGGAAGGAATCGGTCTTTCCATCAGCCTTGAGGAATATGGAAAGGAGCACTGCACCTACTACCTGTGCATTGAATCAGAAGAGGAGGACGGTATCCTTTCCAATAATCAAGAGCTTATCTATACTGGTTATGGAACAGAAATACAGGGAGGCAGCCTTGTAAAAGACCCTATTACCTATATGGTGACCTTTGACAGCAACGGTGGAAGCAAAGTAGAAAGCCAGAGCATCATCGAAGGAAGCAGAGCCGTGGAGCCTGTGCCGCCAACAAAAGAAGGATATCGTTTCTTAGGATGGTATGCAGGAGAAACCTCGTTTGATTTTAGTACGGTCATTGATAGGGATATGACTCTGACAGCAGGATGGACGACATTGGAAAAAGCAGCAAAGCCAAACGCTACCATCCCTTCCGGAAGCAGTGTAGCAAAAAATACAAAGGTATCATTAACCTGTGCCACTATGGGAGCGGACATCTACTATACTACGGATGGAACGGAGCCTACTGTCAGAAGCATTTCATATACGGAGGCAATTACTTTGGACAGGGATATGACTATTCAGGCGGTAGCTGTATGTGAAGGATATGAAATAAGTGATGTGGCGGTTTTTTCCTATAAAATTCGAGAAGGAAGCGACGAAAGCGGAACGACAGGAAGTGATGAAAAGGAAGAAGGAAGCGGAACGACAGGAAATGATGAAAAGGAAGAAGGAAGCGGAACGACAGGAAATGGCGAAAAGGGAGAAGTAAGCACTGATAACAGGGACTCCATAAAAGTAAGCAAACTTTCCATCAAAGCCCCATCCAAAAAACTTGCCGCCGGAAAGAAAGTAAAGCTGACTTTAGACGTCACCCCGTCAAATGCCGCCAATAAAGCAGTCTCATGGAACACAAGCAACAAGAGATATGCCACCATAGACAAAAACGGAAAGCTCACTCTAAAAAAAGCAGGGGCAGGCAAGACAGTCACAGTCACCGCCACCGCAGGAGACGGCAGCGGCAAAAAAGCCTCCATAAAAATCAAGATTATGAAACATGCCGTAAAAAGCGTGAAGCTGAAAGCCCCATCCAAGACCTTAAAGGCAGGAAAGACCATGACAGTCAGCGCTACCGTAAAGACCACCGGAAAGAGCGCCAACAAAACCCTGAAATGGCAAAGTTCCAACACCAAATATGCCACCGTCAATAAAAAAGGAAAAGTAACAGCCAAAAAAGCCGGAAAAGGAAAAACCGTGACGATTACGGCAACCTCTACAGATGGGAGCAATAAGAAGGCAAAAGTGAAGATAAAGATTCAATGATGTGAAAAACAAACTACAGTAAAGTAAAAGCTATTCAAAAAGGGCTGGTGACATGTTCCATGAACTCATCAGCCCCTTTTACTGTTTCCATGCGCCTTTACGTTGTTATTATGATATTAAATTGTCCTTTGATTACGCTAACTGAATAACCTCGGATTCAAGTTCCTTAACATCATTCTCGGACAAATCGGGAAAACATTCAGCTATTTCATCAACTTTTATCTTGCCCAATTTCAAAAGCCTACGGGCATTGTCCTTTGCTTCATCATAGCGTTCACTCTTAATATAAGACCGCATAACTTCTTCCTCATCATATAAACTCATCATTATCGAAACAACCTCCTTTTCTCTATCCTCCAAATACTCCCGTAACACGTTCCTGTCCTTGCATATGCGGATAGTTTCTGTAATGGCTTTCTTTGTCCTGCCATATTTTGTCCTCTGTTCATCATACACTTTTGAAAATATGATGTACTGGTTGATGATACTGTCTGTATCATTCTCACAAATCACTTTGACTTTTACATCAATGGCAATATCAGCACCGCCGAAAAACTCTTTTGACAGGGATATTTCATCGGGGATATTCTTATGATTGCCCACATATACCACATATAATTCCGGCTTCGGCATTTTCACTTTCTTGCTTTTGTATAGTTTTGCCTGTCGCTCAATATAATTTATATAATATAGATATTTTTTTAGTAGAATAGTTATCGTGCCTTTCTATTAATGTAACCCTTATAATAAGGGGTGTCAATGAAATATTATACTTATATTAAGGGTGAGTAAAAAAGGGAACAATTCGGATAATCGCTAAAAAATGCTTGCGACACTCTGGACACTATGGTATATTAAACGTAGAGAAGGGCATCTGCGCTAACAGATGCCCAACAGGAGCTACCGATAGACGGTTAGC
>JAMPFB010000034.1 GCA_023664735.1 Robinsoniella sp.
TAGAGCGAAAGCGTGGCGACGTAGAAAACGTGCTCTGTGGGAAACCTGCTCTGCGTCTGTGGGTTGAATTATTACAATTGTTTCTTTATTTCCCTGTAGCCCAATGGCTTTAATTCCATAGAATTCATATAAAGCTTCTGAAACTGTTCCTCTTCTGCCAGATTCAAATTCTCACATTTTTCAATCAGCTTCTCTAGCTCATCTATCCGGTTTTTTCTTTCTATTCTATCATTTTCCTGCGCACTTTTTCCTTCATCCTCATTTTCCATGCAGTGCTTCCCATAAAGAAATGCCCCTGCCAGAGAAGTATTTCCAACCGCAATTACTTTATCTGAAAGCTCTGAGGGAATCAGCCCGATTGCTACTGCACTCTTTACATTTAAATAATATCCAAAGCCTCCTGCCAGATATACACGGTCAATGTCCTCTATCTGTTGCCCAAATCGGTCAATCAGAATGCAGATTCCTGCAAATACTGCCGCTTTTGCCATCTGCAATGCGCGAACGTCTTTTCCTTTCAAAACTGCCTTTCCCATGCATATCCCCTTTTCAAACCATGGCTCCTTTAACAGCCCTGTCTCATCCAGAATCCCCTGCTTCTTCAATTCATCCAGACATGCTATCAAATCGGCTCCCATAATCGTCTCTCCGCTTCCACCTTCAAAGGCTGGACCTGCTGCCGTTGCCGTCACTAAAATTCTCCTGTCGTTTCCTATTGCCATTTCTCCATTCGTTCCAAGGTCAATAAAAAGTGTGGCTCTTTCATTACAAAAGCCTCCCTGCTGCTTTACATAATAAAGACCCGAAGCAATGTCGCCCCCTACAAACGCTGAAATTCCGGGCATAACGATAGTTTTGATTCCTAAAAGGCTTGTTTCCTGTCTGCCTATATTTTCAGCCTGAAAAGGATATCTTCCCAGCTTTTCCACCGAATGTCCCATGAAAAGCTGTCCCATAGGCGTATTTCCAGACAGATAAGCCTTTTGCGGTTTACATAAATCTTCTTTTTCCACTGTCTTAAGAAATTGACATATGCCCTTTTCCAAAGCATTGCGGACAATCCGCTTTAAATTCTCTTTTTCTTCGCCATTTGAAGCCTGAATTCTAGATATGACATCAGCGCCATATCTTCTTTGCGGATTGATTTCGCAAAAACTGTCATAACTCCTATTGCTTTCTATTCCTTTTAATGTCATAGCAATGGTAGTGGTTCCCAAATCTATAGCAATTATTGTTTCTTCCCTATGTTTTTTTAAAACTGCCCCCACATTTTCCTTATGTTCCTTATTGGCAAATGACGTCTCTGTCACAATACTAATTTGCTTTTCTTTTTGAAAATGAAGCTCTATTTCACAATCCCTTACTGGTTTTGAAAGACAGGCAAGGCGAAAGCCCTTTCGTAATTCCTCTGCTGTAAAAACGGCTCTGTCACCATGGCATGGCAATACCGCTCCTTTCAAAAAGCGCACCCGACATTTGCCACACAGACCCTTTCCGCCACATCCAGAAAAAGAGATTTCCTCCTTTTTGTTCCATAATTCAAAAAGGCTGCTCCCCTTCTTTAGCTCCTGCAATGTTTTCTTTCCATCTTCAACAATCACTACCTGAATTATTTCTGTTTCTTTCATTCTTTCCTCTTTTTATGTTTTCTAACGATTTCCTATAAATAATGTAAATATTTTCCATTTTATTTATGATTTTTTTTATGTTTTTGCATATACTAAAAAAAGCAACAGAAAGGAGTACAGCATATGAAACAACATTACCCATTTCCTTTGGTGCCTCTTCCATATCCTTATGACGGACTGACACCTGAACTTTCTAAGGAAATTTTAACCTTCCACCATGACAAGCATTTAAAAACCTATGTGGATAATCTTAACAATCTTCTTGCCGGATATCCCAATTTGCAAAACCTTTCCTTAGAGGATCTTTTAATGCAGCTTGACAGTCTCCCAAGGGCTCTCCAGACGGGAATCCAAAATAATGGGGGCGGCGTCTACAACCACAATCTTTATTTTGCCTGCATGACTCCTGAAAAAAATCTGAAACCGGAAGGAGAGCTTTTAGCGGCAATGAACAGGGATATTGGAACCTATGAAGAATTTGTCACCAAATTCACATCTGCAGCCATGGGACAATTCGGCTCCGGCTATGCATGGCTTATCAGCAAAAATGGTTCCCTACAGATTATCAATCTGCCCAATCAGAATACTCCTATCAGCAAAAGTATAAAGCCTATCCTGAATCTGGATGTATGGGAACACGCTTACTACCTCCAATACCAGAACCGCAGAGCCGAGTATGTACAAAACTGGTTCAGCATTGTAAATTGGCCCTATGTAAATGAATTATATTTAAAGAGCTGCTAAAGCTTACTTAATAAGAAAATTGCAGAACCTGTCAATTCTGCAATTTTCTTCATGGCTGCCTTCCTCTTTTTCCGTCAATTATACAAATTGATTCTTCTCTTCATCATAAGTATAATCCATAGCCTGCAGCTTTTCTAAAATTTCTTTCTTGTCAGCATCTAAATCCTCACAAAGCTCATCCAGATTTTTATAAAAGTCCCGAAGCTTTAAATTCACAAAACTAAGCAGCATTGCCGGGTCCTTTGGTATCATAAATTTTCCCTCTTTTCTATCATTTTCCCTGTACTGCTGCAACTAAATCGCCATCCCTAACAGCAATTTCAATTACATCCTTTGGCGCTGCCTTATCTGCCAGAATCAGCTTTGCAGCCAGTGTCTCCACATATTTCTGGATAAAGCGCTTTAATGGTCTTGCACCATAAACAGGATCATATCCATTTTCTACAATAAAGTCTTCCGCCTCCTTTGTCAATACAAGGGTAAGCTCTTTATCGGAAAGCCTTTCATTTAAATCTTCTAAAATCAAACGGATAATGCCGCCGATATTATCCTTTGTAAGAGGCTTAAACAAAATGGTTTCATCCAGCCTGTTTAAAAATTCCGGTCGGAAATGATTGCGCAGGTCGTTCATTACAAGGCTTTCTGCCTCCTGACTAATTTCCCCCTGTTCATTGATGCCATCCAAAAGGTACTGGGCTCCGATGTTGGAGGTCATAATCAAGATTGTATTTTTAAAATCTACTGTCCTGCCCTGAGAATCCGTAATCCGCCCGTCATCAAGCACCTGCAAAAGCACATTGAATACATCCGGGTGCGCCTTTTCAATTTCATCAAACAATACCACTGCATAAGGCTTTCTTCTGACTGCTTCAGTCAATTGTCCACCCTCGTCATAGCCTACATATCCGGGAGGCGCTCCAATCAGCCTTGATACAGAAAACTTCTCCATGTACTCACTCATGTCAATCCGAACCATATTAGATTCATCATCAAACAATGACTGTGCAAGCGATTTGGCAAGCTCCGTTTTTCCCACACCGGTAGGGCCTAAAAACAGGAAAGAGCCAATAGGCTTTGTAGGGTCTTTAATGCCTGCCTTAGAACGGATAATAGCTTCTGACACCTTTGTCACACCTTCATCCTGCCCTACCACTCTATTATGCAATTCCTCGTCCAGATGAAGAGTCTTATTTCTTTCGCTCTCTGTCAGCTTTGCAACAGGGATTCCTGTCCAACGGGATATGATGTTT
This sequence comes from Robinsoniella sp., assembly GCA_023664735.1. Classification (GTDB taxonomy): domain Bacteria; phylum Bacillota; class Clostridia; order Lachnospirales; family Lachnospiraceae; genus RGIG3040. The sequence continues at coordinate 3,623 of JAMPFB010000034.1, forward strand.
GCAATTTCCTCATCATCCACATATTCATGCAATAAATGCCTTTCTGTATTTTTGCTCTTTTCTTCTTCGATTTCCAGCTGCTTTTTCAGCGCCGGAAGCTTTCCATAGCTTAGTTCTGCAGCTTTTTCCAAATCCCCTTCCCTGCTGGCAATTTGTATATCATTATTCATCGCTTCAATTTCTTCCCGAAGCTTTTGCAGCCTTTCCACGGAATTTTTCTCATTTTCCCATGTTGCCTTTTGTGATTCCAGTTCTTCCCTACATTCTGCCAGCTCCTTTTGCAAATCCATCAGGCGTTCTGCGGAAATCTGGTCGTCCTCTTTTTTCAGGGCGGCTTCTTCAATTTCCATCTGTGTTACCTTACGGTTCAACTCATCTAGCTCTGTAGGCATGGAATCCAGCTCTGTCTTAATCAGTGCACATGCCTCGTCCACTAAATCGATTGCCTTATCCGGCAAAAATCTGTCGGAAATATAACGGTGGGACAATACGGCAGCGCTGACTAAAGCATTATCCAGTATTTTTACCCCATGAAAGACCTCATACCTTTCCTTCAATCCGCGCAGGATGGAAATAGTATCCTCCACAGTAGGCTCCTCCACCATAACCGGCTGGAACCGTCTCTCCAATGCCGGGTCCTTTTCAATGTATTTTCTGTATTCATCCAAGGTGGTAGCACCGATGCAGTGCAATTCGCCTCTTGCCAGCATAGGCTTTAACATATTTCCGGCATCTAAGGCACCGTCTGTCTTTCCTGCCCCTACAATCGTATGCAATTCATCAATAAACAAAAGAATCTGTCCATTGCTAAGCTTTACCTCATCCAATACTGCTTTTAAGCGCTCCTCAAATTCTCCCCGGTATTTGGCTCCTGCCACAAGAGCGCCCATATCCAATGCAAATACCTTTTTATCCTTTAAGGACTGAGGCACATCCCCCCGCACAATCCGCTGTGCAAGGCCTTCCACTACAGCCGTCTTTCCTACTCCCGGCTCACCAATCAATACCGGATTGTTTTTGGTCTTTCTGGATAATATTCGGATTACATTCCGGATTTCCTGATCTCTTCCGATAACTGGATCTAATTTTTGATTCTTTGCTTCTTCTACCAGATCTTTTCCGTACTTGACTAATGTGTCATAAGTAGCCTCCGGATTATCGCTTGTAACTCTTTGATTGCCCCTGACCTTGGACAAGACCTGCAGGAACCGTTCCCTTGTCAGTCCATATTCGGAAAACAGCTTCTTTATTTCCTGATTGGGATATTTTAACAGACTTAAGAATAAATGCTCAACAGATACATATTCATCACCCATTAATTTTGCTTCATCCTCTGCTGACAGCAATGCCTTATTTAATTCCTGTCCAAGAAATACCTGTCCGTTTTTTACCTTCACTCTTTTTTCTACTGCACTGACAGCTCTGTCATGGAAATGCTCCACGTTGATTTCCATTTTCTCAATCAATTTTTTAATCAGGCTGTCCTCCAAATCCAAAAGGCTTAAAAGCAGATGCTCCTGCTCGATTTCCTGATTGCCATATTCATATGCCAGCTTTTCGCAATTCTCAATGGCCTCTATTGATTTTTGTGTAAATTTTGAGATGTTCATACTGCTTCCTCCTTTACCTATGCCCCATATTTACTTATTTTATCCAGATGAAAGAAGTTCATAAATCCTTATGAAATTAAAATGAAATAAGAAACTCTTTTTTCATCTGTTAGAAATAAGGAAGCTTCAGGTTGTTAGCACTCTCTTTTGCCGAGTGCTAATGTTATACTAACAATATAACACGTATTTTAGAAAAAGCAATAATAAATTTAAAGTTTATAAAATTTTTAGTAACAGTTCAGCCCTTTCTAGTGAAGATGGATAAACGGATGCGGCATAGGGGCTTTGGGAGACGGACGTGGGAGAGGGCAGAGCATAGGATAGTCTTCCGGACACGCTCTCGCTCTGCAAAGACGCAGCGGTACTAATGCACCAAAATACGGTGCATAAGTGCCGGCGACTTTGCCAAGGTCCGGAAGACTATCCTATGCTCTGCCCTCTCCCACTGTGTATTGGTAAGCTCTATGCATGGAAACTCATATATACATACAAGTTTGTTTATTAAGTCCTATGTATAGCCATATACATGAGAAAGCGCTATATATAAGTCTTAATCCTATCCATGCCTATGTATAAATGCAGAATCAATCTATTTTGAAATAATATTAGAGACACTCTAAAAATAAACAAACTCTTTTCTAGTACAGCCTGCCACAAAACAGCAACAGAGGGATGAGAGTGGATTGGCTTTCTTGTTTTTGATGGCGCTTTTCCTTGACAGCCTTTTCAGTACTTAGGGGGAAATTGCCATGGACGGCAATTTCAGTCATATTGCGCCATGGAGGGCGCTATATGACGACCCGTCCGGTATTAGCAACTTTCCAAGGCTGTTTAGGAAAAGCGCTATCAAAAACACGAAAAGCCAATCCACTCTCATCCCTCTGTTGCGTCCGTGTAGCCACTACCTCAAAAACAGGCTGAACTGTTACAATTTTTATTTCTTTCCTTTCTGTTTTCTCCATAAGTAGAGAAACAGATTCCAAATCAACCAAATAAGAATTAAAATCCGTATCATATAAAGAAAGAGCAGCTGGTTTTCCACTATGATTCTTTTGTTTTCCCAATCGGGAAATGCAATGGGAACTTTCTTCATTGTTCTTTCGTGAAATTTCCAGCCTGTTTGTAACAGCTTCATTGGACAAAAACGGGTGGTTTCCTCCAAAATGCTGATTTCCTTTTCCTGCATGGAGGCTTCCCGTTCATAGGAATTGACAGAAAGGACATCTTCCACGGTTTTCCTTGCAAATCCTTCCAATGGCTCCGGCAACAGTATTTCATAGGAAGTCAGCGGCAGTTGAAGGCCAAGCTGCTCCGCCTGCTCATAGGGAAGATATATTTTCTTTATATCAGTGTCCGCAAGCTTTGAAACCCAGTCTTTTTTCTCTTTTACAACACCACATATAAGAATTCCCTTTTCCTGAATCCAAATGGTTTTCCCTACCGAATTGCCGGAACCAAACAGCGCAAAGGAAAGCTCTTCGCTAATAACCGCTTTATCCCTTACCAAATCCTCTTCGCTGAATTTACCTCCACTTAAAAAGGACATATTATGAAATTCAAAATAATGACCTCCCACAAAAAGGGCATTTGCCTGCTGAAAATGATTCTGATAGCTTACTTCTATTTGCTCTGTCCCTTCATAGGCATCCCAGAAAATGTTTTTTTTCTCTTCCAACTCCAGAGATGGGCTGTTAGAAAGCTGCTCTGTCAGCTTATTCCTAAGCTGCATGATGCCGCTTCTGTCCATCTCTGACTTTCTGCTAAAAAAAACACTGATTCTTTTATAGCTGCTTCCATCCCTGCTAAATGCCGCCTCCAGATTTTGAGTATCCACAATGCCTTTGAAATATTCAACTGCTGGAAAGGAGCCCACAAAAAAAATCACAAGACAAATAGACAAGAGCATTTTTCCTCCTGCCCCCGCCCTTCTTTCTTTAAGCATTTCTCCCAACATAGTAAATAATTTCTCAAGCTTCTCTTTCACAATGGTCTTCCTCATCTCCTAATCAACCAGCCGTACCTTCATTCCGTCCTCAATGGGAGCAATGGATTCTGTAATAATATAACCATCTGCGCCTAAATCTGCGGAAATAGCCGCATAGGTATCATCCGAAGCCAAAACCTCCACTGGTTTTCTTTCTGCCAGATACCGGTTTCCAAGAGGCGTTGTCTTGATGCGCAGGGCATAAACAAACTTTCCCTGATTGTCTTCATATACAGCATTTCGAGGCACAATTGCCTCATACTCCTCCCGCATCTCCCCTACGGAAATTGCCAGTGACTGTCCGGGAGCAATTTCTTCTCCCCATACCCGAAAGGTTAAAACTCTGCTTCTGTTAGGATCCTCCGGATTTGCTTTTATACTGATAAGTTTTGCATTGGCGCTTTCATCCCAGACATTTAATACAGAGGCTTCATTTCCCACGGACACATATTTACTTTGCTCTAAGGTTACCGGAAAACTGACTGTATAGCCTTCCTCTATCATATTAATCGTAGCCACAGTTTCATTTGCAAAAACCGTATCTCCGGCACCGTAGCTTATTTCGCTGATAATTCCTGCAACGGGGGAACACACTTCCCTTCCCGCTTCATTTGCCTCAAGGCTCTCCACTTCTGTTTCCTGCTTCCTCACTTTCTCGCTTAAATTTTGAAAATCCAGATTATCCTTACGTGCTTCTAAGAGCAGACTTTTTAACGCAATCTCCTTATCCTTTACCAAAGCTTCCGCATCCTCTAACGACATAACATCTGCCTCCAAAAGCGACAGCCTTTCCTTTTCTCCTGCCAGCTCTGCTGCCTTGCTTTCATAGTCCGCCTTTGTTTCTGCTGCCTTTGTTTCCAGCTTTTCTATTGCCTTATTACTCTTTTTGGCAGCCTTCCCTGCTGCTTTCTTTTCTTCTAAATCCTGTTCCTTATATGTAATTTCTTTTTCCTTATCCCGAATCTCCCTTGTAAGCCTTGTTTCTTCCTGTCCGTTTCCGCTTTCTATGGCAGACTGCAAATCTGCTTGTAAATCTCCAAGGGCGATATTTAGTCCTTCCAGCTCTCTTTCCATTGCCTGTATTTCCTGCTCTATAGCTGCGCTATCTTCCTTTATGCCTGCATTCTCCAGCTTTTCCTGTGCCTTCTTTGCAGCATCTTCCAGCTTTTTTGTCTCTTCTGATTTCTGCTGTATGCTCTGCTTTAAGCTTGCTATTTCCCCCTGTGCTGCTGATGCCTGCTCCTTTTTTTCCATTGCCGCCAGCAATTCATCCCTTGCACTTTGAATGACAAGATTAGAGGTTCCATATTCATTCCCCATTTCCAAAAGGGATTTCTGATATTCCAGCTGCAGACTGCTTAACGTCTCTTTTTCCGCCTCAAGCTCTTGATTTTTTCCATCCTCATACAGAAACAACACCTGATTTTGAGAAACAGTATCTCCTTCAGAAACCGACATATAAGCAATCTTTTTCTCCCGGTCCGCTTTTACTTCATAATGATGCACTGCTTCCACTTTTCCGCTTCCACGCACCTTGTTGTAAATCGTTCCGCTTTTTAACCTTGTGACAGTTACCTGAGGCAAAGCAAGGTTCATAATCGTATTGGAACAAAATGTAAGTATAAATAAGGCGGTAAAGAACACTACTGCCAGATTCCGTATATATTTTTTTCTTGTATTATCCCGTTCTTCCATTTTTTTCTCCCATATCCATATCATTTTATCCGCTTTTTATTTGACTCCCCCATAACAGGAAATCCCGTCTATCAGATAATCTTCCCCATACAAGATAACAAATATGGCAGGTACCATATAAATGACTGAAACTGCAAAGGCTAAAGTAATTTCACCTGTATTGATCGTGGAAAGATATACCGAAAGCGGATATGCCTCCTCTTCCGGTAGCATGATAAGAGGCTGCTCCACCATATTCCAATAATCGATAAACAACAGAATCGCCACCGATACAATTGCGCTTTTACATAAAGGAATGCAGATTTTTGTAAAAACACTCCATTCTCCCGCTCCATCCAGCCTTGCTGCCTCAATCAGCGATACTGGAATCCTTCTCATGAATTTAGTCAGTAAGTAAGTGCTGAACGTGGAAAAAATACCCGGCAGGATAATTGCCCAATAGGTATTTAAAATCCCAAGCTTTCCTGCCACCAGATAATTGGGCACAAGGCTTACCTGAAAGGGCATCATCATAAGCAAAGTATATACGAAAAACAAAACTTCTTTTCTTTTACTGCGGACTCTTGTAAAGCCATATGCTGCCGCCAAAGATACCGCAATCTGGAATATGACAATAGGCACCGTGAGAATAACCGAATTCCAAAACTTTAACAGATACTCCGGACTTAAAAGCAAAACCGTTTCATACTGCCTGATACTCACAATGTCCGGAATCAGCTTTAAATCCACTTCTTTTGAAACATATCCCGTTTCCTCGCTGGTGCTTCCATATACATTTCCATAATGAATGAGCACTTCTTCCTCCTTCATAAAAGAATTGGTTATGGTTAACAAAATGGGCATGGCAAAGGAAGTGGCAAACAATGCCACTATTATAAAAAGCACCGCTCTTTGTATGAAATTATGTTTCTTCTTATTTCTGTTCATGTTCCTACTCTCGTTGCATCTATCCTTCCAGATTCCTTCCAACCCTGTTTTCCAAAAAGAACAACAGGCTGATAATCAGCGTCAGCCCAATGCACATAAGGATTGCGGCTGTTGCAAGCTTCTGATAATCAAATGCCAAAAAGGTATTGTTCATAAAATGCTGCAATAAATACAGGGAATCGTTTGGATGGGCGCCTGCCAATAAATATACCTCCTTGAATATTTTAAAGGAGCCTACCATTGCCATAAGGCTTACAAATACAATGGAAGGCGACAGATAGGGAAGCTTAATATACCAAAAGCTCTGAAACCCACTTCCTCCATCCATTCTAGCAGCCTCCAGCAATTCCGCTGGAATCTCATTCAAAGCTGCCATGTAAATAATCATATAATAGCCTAAGTTTTTCCATAAGAACAAAAGAAGCACTACGAAAAGTCCATAGTCTGATTTTAAAAAATCTATGTTTCCCTGTCCCAAATTCTTTAAAAATCTATTTATCGTTCCATTATAGCAAAACAAAACCTGCCATACTAACATAATGGAAGCGCTAGGAACCATTAAGGGGCTTAAGAATATGGTACGAAACAGACTTTTTCCGGGAATATTTTTTTCAAGCACAATCGCCATCAGCAAGGAAAGGACAACCGCCGATGGAACCGATAGGGCAGAAAAAACCGCCGTATTTTTCAGCGCCTTTAAAAATGCCTGATTCTGTAAAATCGCTATGTAATTTTCAAAGCCTGCAAAGCTTCCCCGAACCGGATTATCCACGAAGGAATAATAAATAAGGCAGAAAAATGGAATGATGTAAAAAACTGCCACTCCAAGGAAGCTGACTGCAAGAAAGCTGTATTTTTTATTTCTTTCTCTGTCATTGCTCCACCAAACACATATACGCATCCTCTAATGTCACTTCCTTCTCCCATTCCATATTCTGCTCCCTTTCACATACAATTCGATAATATTCCTTTCCTTCCTTTTGAAAGGATTTCAATAAAGAATATTCTCCCGCAATATGTTCTTCTTCCTCTACCGGAATCGTATATACCTTATGTTCTGCATATTTTAAAATTTCCTGCTGGCTGCCCTGCTTCAAAATGCTTCCCTGATTCATTATGATAACCCGATCACAAAGGCTTTCCATATCTTCTACAATATGAGTTGAAATTAACAGCAGACTCCTTTTCCCCACCTGACGCATAAGCTGTTTTATCCTAAGACGTTCTTCCGGATCCAGCCCCGCTGTAGGCTCATCCAATATAATGATTCCCGGCTCCCCTAAAAGCGCCTGCGCAATTCCAAGCCTTCTGAGCATTCCGCCGGACAGCTTTTTACATTTCATGTCCTTCTGCTCCATCAGATTTACCGTCTCAATGCAATTTAAAATATGTTCTGCAAGCCTCTTATCCGGCAGTTTTTTCAGCGCTGCCAAATACTCCAGATTTTCATATACAGTCAAATTCCCATGAAGGCCAAAGCTTTGTGGAAGATAGCCAATTCCTCTTTTTTTCATCTCTTCATCCATGCATATCTTACCGGAATTCACCTTATGCAATCCCACGATACAACGCATCAGCGTAGTTTTTCCCGCTCCGTTTGGTCCTAGCAGTCCATAAATTCCACTATCCAGTTTCAAAGTTATATGGTGCAGAATTTCCTTCTTTTTAAAGGACTTACATACGTCTTCTAACACAATTCCCATAATTTTTCTCCTGTTACTTCGTCTTTTTACTTAACAAAACGGTCATTCCAAACAGCCCAATCCCCATAATCAAAAAAATTCCACTATGAAAATAATCCCTAAAACGATTTTTTGGCAATTCTACTACATATGAAAAACAACCGTTCTTTCCAGCGCCAGTGCTAAACACCGTATAAAGAAATACAGCAAGAACTGTTATTATTTTACTTCTTGTTATATACAATAAAAGCAATACTGCCCCTTGAAAAAAAGCACAGACACACAAAATTCGGAAATATTCATAAAAATATCCCTGCAAATAATAATGATAAAGCAAATAGGATGGTAGCAGTAGTAAATTAAAATAGAGGGAGTAAAAAACCCCTATCCGGATTGGTCTTTTATATATGGAATCATACAATTCCCGCTTTCTCTTCTCCAGCCATTCTTCTAACTGAAATAAAAGCCAGAATACAGATAAAAACGGGATAACTGTCTGGGTTATATCAAGCAGCTTTTGATACGTTTCTCTTGTATAAATTCCTGCTTTGGGACGAAGAAAACACAAAAATCCAGCAGGCATGGCAAACAGTGCTATTACAATGGGAAAATAATAAATCATTCCCATCTGTTTCCGCTTTAAACGGTATATCTTCCATCCTCTCTTTATCCACATAAACAGTTGTCTCCCTTTTACTCCTGCAAATACGTACTGACTCTGTTCTGAATTACTGTTGCAGCCTCTTGTGAGCTTTTTTCTCCGTCAAAGTAAGCTTCTGCTTCTTCCCTTATGATATTAAAAATCATTTCATCCCCTATGGACTGATGGTCTATGGAGTCAATCAACTCCCGAAACCGTAAAGCTTCTTCCGTAGAAGCAGGTTTTAATGAGATAGTCATATCAGAAAAGGTAATCTCCTGTTCCACTGGCTCTATAAACCGCTGCATATCATCCATATATCCGTCAACCGCAGTCTGCCTTTTTATATATTCCTCCAGTGCTTCCAGATTTATGGGAATCTGTCCCCCGCCTGCATCTCTTAACTGCTTTTCTTTTTCTAATTGCCTCTCCAGAAAGCTCCATGCAGCCTCCTTATGCTCCGACAAGCTGCAGATGCCATAGCTCCGTCCTGCCAAAAAGCCCACATTGCTTTCTTCCACAACTGGATATGGAACAACCGTAATTTCACTTTGAAATAACTTAGAAAATAATTGATAATTACATATATCATAGGAGCTGTTGTCCCATCTTGTTCCTACTGCCTTGCCGGTTTCAATTCCTTCCAAAACAAACCCAAGGACCTCATAACTATCCATATATTCAAGCCGTTTGTCTGCCAGAGCATCTGCACATTCCAGCATGGATATAAACTGCTCTGTATCAAACTGACAGTTCTTTGCCTTATAATCTATCAACTTATGGAAATTGTTTGCCACGATTTTTTCCAACAATTCTTCCTTGCTGATATCAATAATAAACTTTTCCTCTTCTTCCCCCATTTTCTTTACATCATCCAACAGCATTTTCTCATCTGCTAAGGTTCCTTTTGCTGCAATAATTCCATCAATTGTATAATTTACGCATATCTGATACAGCCTGCCTTCTTCGGAAAGCAAATTGATAATGTTGCTATCCAATTTTTCCTTTATCGGACTGCTCTCCAGATACGGGGTAAGATCCTCTAGCATCTGCCGGTTTATCAGTTGATACAGATTTATATCTGAAAGATAAATAATATCCGGATTCTTTCCTGACATCATATCCAGAACCATTTGCTTTTTTGGTTCTTCAAATTGTGAATAATCCTCAATCCTTATATAATACTCCTGATTACTTCCATTAAATTCTTCCACAGTTTCCATCATAAGCCCATCCGGATAAATCACAGCAAGCAGAAGTTCCTCTCGCTGGCTTTTCGTTGCTCCCGGCTTCACATAATATAAGTCATTTCCCACATAATTTCCTTCCTTGTCCGAAGCATCCGCCGACACAAAAATGTCCAGATTTTCTGTCACTCCAAATCGATTGATTTCATTGATAGAAAGTCCTGCCTCATACAAATTTACAAGAGCTGTGCCTTGCTTTTTCTCTAAATCATAGCCATATAATAAATAATTGGCATCATAATAGTACAAATCATAGGCACCACCATCCTGAATCGACTCAAAATCCCCTATGCTCTTTATGGGAAGAATGTATTTCTTATCTGCCTTTGCTTCTAAAAAAGTCTGCACAGCAAACTGCGTGCCGCTTCCTGAAGCATCTTCCTCCATATAAATATAAGCAATCCCTCCATTTCGTATATTTCTTAAACATCCCACAGACATCAGCCCGCTTATCTGCTCCTTCAGCTTTCCCTGACTGCTATATACATATATACATTTCTCTCCTTCTTCCGCTAAAAGCACATAAAGATCGCCTGTTTCATCCATACGCACAGATTCTATCTGCTTATCTCCAATGCTTTCCGAAAGACTCCATATATAATTACAATTACCGGCAGAATCAAATTCCTTCATATAAATATTCGTTGCCTTAGAAAGTAGCACAAGAAGGCTGCCCTGCCTGCCAGCGCATAAGTCCAGTACCCTTTCAAATTTCTCCAGCTTATAAGGGGCGCTTTTTACATTTCCTTCTTTATCAATATAGCAAAAGCTTCCAAAATACTGCTCATAGACCGGATATGTATAAACTACCGCCTTTTCATTTATGACACACAGCCGCTTGGCCGACTGCAGATTCTCAGACTCAATCAGGGTAACTCCTGCTTCCTGATTTTTCAATGTCCTCTGCTGCCCTGCTCCCCATATGGCTTTTATGCCCCAAAATACTGCCAATGCAATGAAACATGCTGCAAGAAAGATACCTGTTTTTCTTACTATGTATGACTTTTTCATTTTGCCTCCAGTTTTTCCTTTAAATAGTCCATATCATAGGTTCTTACACTATCAGAAAACAGTAAGTAATTATCATGAGCCATCGGGCACTGTATGGATGTGGGATTTGGAATCACAATTATTGTTTTGCCAGATAGAGAAAATGCTTCCTGCTCTGATGCTTCATAAATTAGCCCTGCATATTCCACCACATCATCATAAGAGGAAAAGCCACCCATTTCCAGCCGTTCCAACCTTGGATGAATGAACATAGTATCACCAACTATGGTTTTTTCCAATAATCCGGCAAACAGTCCAAAAGTATCACCTTCTCCTTCAAAGCTGTTTCTCTCGTTTTCCCTCAAGGTAGAATAAACCCTGTGCGGTGTACTTACCTTTACTTGAAAATGAGCTTTTTCCTGCAAGTAAGAAGGATAGAAAGCATAACCGTATCCATATTCATCTTCTCCGTATACCTTTTGAAATCCCGGCACTGGATAAAAACAGGTTCCGGGAATCAGATTAATGCCCTCCATCTGGCTATATAATTCTTTTCCATTTCCATAATAAGAAATCTTTATCTGCTCCAATGGCTTCCCCTCCGGAGGATAGACTGTCAGATAATCCCCATCTCTTTCAAAGGCAAGCCTTTCTCCCTCCTGACTGCGCACTTCCATAATCCGGTAAGGATGATACAGTGTAAATCTGTATTGCTTTAAATCCTTCTCCCGTATATGCATGGTTACTTTTGCACTCAGACAAGTGAAAACAGTAAATTTTATCTCATAATCCGTTACTGCAAATTCAGGCTGCTCTTCCTTTTCTTCCACTATCCGTTCTCCATTACCATTGTAATCATAATAATGATATACCGGGTACCATGTACCTCCACCCCGATAATATGACTGTCCTAGTTCTTCATAGGGCAGCAACAACATAAGAACTGCCAAAAGAAATATTCCCGTCAGGCATTTCTTTTTCCTTTTCAACGTAATGGCCGCAATCATGCCAAACAGCATGCCCCAAAACAGAATGACTCCTATTTGATGCATTTGTATTGGCAGGCCAATGTGCTGCTGTATTGCCCATTCCCCGCCTCCGGGAGTAATAATCTGAAATGGCGCATATAGCTTATAGAACAATTCTTTGTCTGCAATCTGGTAATAAAGGTGCTCCTTATAATAACCACCAAGCAAAACCGTGACAAAAACAGCCAAAAGAATCTGATATTTTACTTTTGGCACAAGGGAAATACTTTCTGCTGCCAGTATCATCACCATCCCTACTGCCAGATAGTTTACCAGAATATATATAATTATCTGCCTGAGAAACTCTATATCATTCTTAAAATGGCTTTGAAAAAAGGCTGCCACATTAATAAGAAGAATCATTCCCGTAATTGCCAGATTCCAGATGAACAATGCCCATCTCTTTGCCCGAAGTTCCCTGCTTTGGTCTATAGAACATACGATTTCTTCCATATGCTCTAATTTATTAGAATTAAATATGTATAGTGACATGAATAAGATAATCGGGATAAAATAACATACCAAAAGCGCATTTTCCTGCAGCATATGATATGCTATATCACTGGAATACATAGCGCTCTTAACCACTGTCGATAAGTAAAACACTTTTATAAAATCTATCATTAAGAAAATGCTTAAAAACACGAAACTTAATAGGAATATTTTACTTTTACGCAGAAGCTTTAGATTACATTTTATCATGCTCTTTTCATTGGTGCGGCCTGAAACGACCGCACCTGCCTCCTTTATTATTGAACGGTTACTACTCCATAACCATATCCCGCACTTAAATATACCCTATAGCTATAATACCCCTCCTGATTAAAGGTACCAGTTGCTCTCGCTGAATACTTATTAGATGCTACCACATCTCCTTTATAGCCTTGAGCATTATATTTTCTAATGGCACCAGTCAGTGTCTTGTTTGTGTTAGGTTTAAATTCATAACTTCCTCCTGCACCCGAACTACTTGCAACAGCAGCTTCGCTTAGTTTCGTAGAAGAATCAGATTTCGTTACCATCTTACTGGAAGTCGCAAATACAGTTCCTCCAATCATCATCGACATCACGCTTACAAGCACCGCTGTTTTTATTAACTTTTTCTTCATCATTATTTCTCCTTTCCTTTGTACAATTGCATGCAATTTCCGATAGTTCATACATTAATGTAATTTAATTATAAATTGATTCAAACACAAAATCAAGTTTTTTGTTATAAGCGGTATTTTTTTGTTGCAAGCGGTAAACATTACCAAACGCTTTTCAAGTATTCTTTTAGGCGCTCTTTAAAGGATTGCTTCATCCGCCTGCTAATATTTAAGACTGTCCCATCCTGCAGGCTGATTCTGTACTCTTTTAACAAATTTATGCCTTCCAGATTTACAATATGGCTTCTGGAGCATCTGGCAAATGTAAACTTAGGCAAGACAGCTTCCCAATCCTTTAACGACTTTCTTATCGTATGAGTTTCATTTTTCAAATAAACCTTCGTATACGCTCCATCTGCTTCAATATGTAATATTTCTTTGGATGTTACATATTTATCTTTACAAATGCAAATTAGTTTCTGCCTTGCATTTTCTCTTAGGATTGTATCAAAAAGAATCAACATATCCTCCTTCTTATCCTCTTCTAATAAGAAACCGCAGACATATATGCCAAATGCCTTTCTTATTTCTTTTTCCTGAGTTGCCATAAAAATAATGCTGATGCTTCTGCTTTCCTTTTCCAAGCGGTTTTTCACCTCAATACCGGATATATGTGGCAGTTCTACCTCTAACAATAATATATCTGGATCCTGTTTACATTTTAAGACTTCCTCTCCAGAATGAAATTTTATGATTTCTACATTTGTGGATTTTCCTTTAAAATATTCGCTGCATATTGCTTCTATCCTTTGTGCATATTCCGTCTTTCCACTACAGATTCCGATCATCATACCATATTCCTCTTGTACATTAATTCATTTCTTCAAAATACAATTTTAGCCTCTCTTCCATGCTGTCCACTACTTTCTCTAAAGACTTTTCCCCCAAAAAATATTTATCTGCTTCCTCATTTACTATGCTCCAAATATTCCTATTCCATGTCTCCTCGTATTTTATAGAATTTACTAAATCCCAAAATTTATTTTTCTCTTCCTCATTCATGGCTTCTATAACTACTTCCACATCATCATAAGTCATTTCACAGCGATACGGTCTAACATTATTTCCATCCTGATCTGTATATTCCTCTGTAGCCGATACCATCCTGATAACTCTTTCCATACAGTCCTTTCTAACAGGAAAACAATTTGGATAGCAAACGTAATATTGAAACTCTTCACTTAACAGTATCTTTATAAATTCCCATGCGGCTTCCTTATGGGTACTGCCACTGCAGATACCCATATTCATTCCCATACTGCTTAATTCATTTCCGTTTCCTCCCTGAAATGGATATCCTATAAATACAGCTTCTTCTCCAAACATTCTTTCATAAAGCAATATATCATTAAATTCCAGACAAACATCTGTTATCAATATAAACTCTTTATTTTTTACCGCTTCCAAAAGACTTGTTTCTTCCGTTCCTGTCGGAAGCTGCTTGACAGCCTCAAGCCATTTTTTTAACTCTTCGTGAGACATGACTCCAAAATTTCTATCAATTTCCCTACACAGATGGCGCAGCATTCCTTCTTTTGTCTCCTTATAAAATACACGTATCCCTCTCTCTTCTGTCTGCTCTGACACTATCTCTTCCACTTTTTGAAATCCCATGCTGCCGCCTTCTTTTAATAAGGAAGCCCTTCCTACAGCTGTAGAAATGCCAAATCCCGGAGTCATATAATACAGCTTTCCATTATGCTCCATAACTTTTAGCACCTGTTCTATAAAATCCGTTTTTGCAATAATCTGGTCACTTTCCATATACGCATATAAGTCTTCCAATAGGCTTTTTTCCGTATAATCTTCTACACACAAACCATTTAGACATAATAAATCAAACCCTTGTCCTGCCATGATTTCCGCATTGATTTTGGCTTCAGGGTTTTCATAACTGCTGTAATCAAGCATATCAATTCGAAATTCCTGATTCGTTTGATTATATTTTGAAACTGCCGTTTTAATTATGGGTGGAAAATCTATTCCTCCCATTTTAAGCGTCATTCGTTCCTCCTGCCCTGCTGCTTCTGAAAGCACAACAGCTTCCGACAACCTGTCTGTGCTTTTTGTATCTGTACTGCTTCCAATAAATGTATGAGCTGATATTTCACATACTTGTGATAGTTTTTCACTATTAATATTGGACTTTTCAAAGTCCAGAATTTTATAGAACTTTTTCTCTTTTCCGGCATAGCCATAAATAGCTTTTTTGTTTCCATAACAAAAATCATACACATTGCTTTGAAACAACTCTGAAATGTTTTGTCCATCTTCATTCGGTAGCCTGACTATGTCATTTAACCTTCCATCAATGGGATTTCCTGTTTTTATTACTATATTCAAGTCTTTATCATAAACCGCAAATATCATTTCTCCATCTTTGTTTTTTGCCATATCAAGTATTTGTATGTTTTCATCAATTTCTACTATCTTATTATCTTCTTCATTGAAGCAATAGCCCTTAAGCGTCCCTCCCAGAAAATACACATTGCCCGCCTTGTCAGGCACCATTTTGAAAAGAAGATCCATTCCTATCACGGCTTCCATCTGTTGTGATATATCTATGCTATTTATTTTATTTCCATTATCATCTATTCTGGTTAGCGTATATGTAGCAGAAGCATCATCTTTTTTATCTTTTAAGAGCATGGTAATCAGCCCATTTTCGTCCACTGCAAGCAATATGCACCTATCATCTCCAAATGCATAAGGAACTTCTTCCATGTGATTTTCTTTTCCATCTATTATACATATTTTTTGCTTATATACAGAATAATCATTTTTTTCTACAGCTTCTGTATGTAGTACTGTTTTCCCACTTCCAGCAGCAATCAAACCCACACCGATATTCACGGAATCTTTGCCTCTCTCCATTTTCCAGTCTATATCAAGACTTTCACTTTGAAAAATTCCTTCTTTATTTTCATCACGAAGTTTAACTGTTTCCTGAACTGCGCAGCCTGACAGACATACTACAAAGAAAATTAAAAATATACTATTTAATAATACTCTTATTTTCATATACCCTCCATATAAAATGGCATTCACTTTCACTGTATCGTCTTTTTCACAGTTTTCAATACGGAACGACTACTATCCAAAATAGAATGCACTGCTTTATAGCTTGTAACTCCGGTTTTTGTACTAGTAACAGTACTTGCTGTTGCCACACTCTCCTGATATCCACTTGATATTGCAGAGCTGCCACTATCATATCCAAATGCTCCAATCGTTTGTATGTAACCAGCTACATCGTAACCGGTACTGGCAACTGCTGAACTTGTCTTGCTTTTCCCTAACGTTCCTGCAACCGTACATGTATAGGACATCGTCCCTCCATTAAATGCAATGCTGCTACTATATGCCTCTGCCCTTATCATAATCAAAAACACGAAAACTCCCGTCAAAACAACTGCCACAATCTTTCTACTTCCTTTTTTCTTTTTCATATCCTTCACCCTTTCATTATTATTGCGTTACAAAAAAACTCTCCAATGCCCACAATCCAATGGGCATCAGAGAATCTTCTGTGTCTCTTGCAGCACTGGACCACGTTCACACTTCTTTTCCTCATCATCCAGTACTTTTCAATTTCTATTTTCTCTTTTGTTCTACATACTTCTTCAACGCTTCCGGCTCCTTTGGCTGATGCATATACCAAAGGGAAGCCTCCCCTGCGCTTGCTGCTGCAACCTTAGTAGTTACATCAACAATAAATTTTCCTATTTGATTCTTTTTCTGCATGCTATCATGCCCTCCTTTTTGCTTGAGAAATAAGGGCAAGCACATCAACCAGCAATACCGTATAAGTCAACATAAGTCCCATCCGAAATTCTAACAAAAAGCACAAGCCGGATAACATGGCATAAAAAACAGATAAATAAAACCCATATTTTTTTGCCTGTTTCCTTTGCGAAACAGTTAAAGGCTTGTTTTCATTTTCAACAGGCATAAAAAAATACCATACCAGAAAATGTAAAAAAAAGATAACCGCCATGCTTATCCAGTTTAAATCCTTTACTGTAGCATGATATAACCATAGCAGTATGCCATAACACAGCACCAAAGAAAGATTGCATGTAAAATAGCTTCCTGCATGATAGCCGCCTGTCTGCTTTCTTAATAAGGAAAAGCCTGCCAGAAATACAATGCTTTCCAGCCATCCATTGCCCAAGAGCCCTATCAGAAGCACAGACCCTATATTGAGCGAGGTTGCCAGTATCATTTCCATGCCATATTGACAGATTTCCAACTGCTCTTCGCTTACCCTTGCAGCTATATGAAAGTGCTTTAAGAGAAATTTGGCTGTTTCTTTTATCATGCCCTACTTCCTCTTTCATAAAAATAAGGGCTGAAACCGGAAGTTTATGGCGGAAGAAAGACTAAACAGCTTTCATGATTCTATGTTTCAGCCCCATGGAACAGTGCCCAACTGATATATGTATATCAATTGGTGCTATATTCATGCTATACCATTTTCACTTTTTATGCAAGGTTTCTGGGAAGTTTGGTAATTTTTAGGGAAGTTTGGTATTATTTTCCGAAATATAGTATAAGATTCATACAAAATTTCCCCTTTTCTTCCCAAATATCCATATGTCCTTCATATTTTTTTATAATTTTCTTAACGGTTTTCATGCCATATCCGTGAGTGCTTTTATCACTTTTGCTGGTGCTAAGCTCCTTATTCCTCATCAGCACAGGTTGGTTTATGGAATTTTTCATCTCAATAAAAACCTTATCTGCATCCTGCTCCATAGTCAGTTCAATGATTTTCTTGTGGGCTACTTTCTCACATGCCTCTTCCGCATTATCCATCAGCGTTCCCAAAAGATTGCACAAATCCATTTCGTCCACTCCGGAAAATCTCTCTGGCAGATTTATTCTGACGTCTATCTTTTGTTCTCTTGCATGGCTGATTTTTCGATTCAATATGGCATTGACATATTCATTCTCTATGTAAATAAGATTTTCCCTGTTTTCTATAGTTTCAATGGACTTCAGCAGATATTCCTCCATCAATCCATACTTTTCCTGCACCAGCAGATTTTCCAAAACGCTATAATGCTGCCTCATATCATGTCTCAGCCTTTTCATTTCATCATACTGCTGCTTTACCGCTTTTGCATACTTTTTTTGAAATTCAGCCTGCCCTTTCAGCAATAGATTTTCTGTTTCTATCCTTCTTTTCCTTGCTAAGTCATTTAACATTTGAAGGCAGATGACATTTAGAGCTATCAATGCACCACAGGCACACAAAAGCCTGATTTCGTTCATCTCCTTCATTTCCTGAGACATAACCGTCTGGGTTATGCAGAAAAATGCAAGCACTGAAAGAAAAAAGATAAGCGCAAAAATTTTTCCTTCGTTTCTATTTAAAGGATTCCATTTCTTTTTTATAATATCTGCAATTGCCTTTAAGCCTGCTGCCAACAGAACCTGTGTGAGAATCAGGGCAAAAAAACGTTCCGGGCAGATTGCATATGCCAGCTTAGCTCCGTCTATGCCCGTTACCAGACAAGTCAGAAGAATAACGATTGTAGATACAAAAACCATGACCAACGCTTCCAGCATAGCAATAGGAAGCATTACATACCATTTTCCTTCTAACAGGAAAATGCCATAAATTCCTATTAAAAGACCAAATCCTATTATTCCCATTCCCTCAAAGCCAACTATATAGTTTGATAAAACGAGCATAGTCGTATAAACGAATGTACCAATTACTTTTGTGATAATAGGTTTATTCTTCCAATATTTCACTCCATATATTTCAGTGATACAGTTTATCAGAATAAAAGCCTGAATTATATTTATCAGATTTTCATAACAAGTCCAAATCCATTCCATTATTTCATACTCCTTAAATATTTCATAAAGGCATTGATTACGCTTTTCTTGTGATTCCTGCTTATGGAATAGGCATATCCGCCCTTTAAGACCACTTCCCCTTCCTTCTCCCGTATCTTTCCTACATAGCTTAAATTGACTAATGCCCTGTTACTGATTCGGATAAATTGATATCCCTTCAGCTTTTCCTCTGCTGCATTCAGGCTCTCCCTTACCCTCAGGCTTCTTCCATCCGACAATTCATATTCCAGATAATTTTTCTCGCTTTGAATAATGACAATGCTGCTGATTGCAATTTCTTCCGTATTTCCGTATGGCACTGTTATTTCCAGCTTGTCATAGCTTTTCTTATACACAATCAGCTTTTCCACTACATGCGCAAGCTGTTTATTCAGGCTTTCGCTTTTCCCCTTTCGGATAAAATGAAACGGCTGATAGTCAAAGCTTTCATAAACCAAATCATCCATAGATGTTACAAAAATGATGATAACTTCCTTATTTTGCGCTTTTAATTCCGCCGCTGCCTGAAAACCATCCACGTCCGGCATGGAAATATCCAGAAATACTGCATGAAAAGGCATTTTTTTATATCGTTCCAGCAATGCTTTTCCCTCTGAAAAGGTCTCTAGCTTTACCTCAATTTCTTTTTCTAAAAAGATTCTGTCAAGCTGACTTGAAATAACGGAAAGCATCCCCTTGTCATCATCACAAACCGCTATTTTTAATATCATGCTTCATCCTCCTTCCCCTAAACATCTATTATTATATGGTAACTAACATTTCACCTCAATTCTTTTTTTTACAAATTTTAACTTTTATACCATAAAACACCTTTTGAACCATAAATCTGCTGCCAAGGTTCAAAAGGTGCTATTATAATCCTGCATAACAGTTCAGTTTGATTTTTATTCCTCAAATCCATTCGGATTCTGGCTTTGCCATCTCCATGCATCCTGACACATTTCCTTTATGCCGTTTTCAGCAGCCCACCCAAGCTCTTTCTTGGCAAGAGAAGCATCTGCATAATTGGTTGCGATATCTCCGGCACGTCTTGGCTGGATTTCATAAGGAATGGCAATTCCGGTAGCCTCTTCAAAATTTTTCACGATATCTAACACGCTGTATCCAATTCCGGTTCCTAAATTGTAAATTTTCAGTCCCGGATTCTCTTTTATTTTCTCAATAGCCTTTACATGACCTTTTGCAAGGTCCACCACATGAATGTAATCTCTTACCCCTGTTCCGTCCGGAGTGTCATAATCGTCCCCAAATACCCCCAGCTTTTCCAGCTTTCCTACCGCTACCTGAGTAATATAGGGCATCAGATTATTGGGGATGCCATTTGGATTTTCTCCAATCTTACCGCTTTTGTGTGCTCCAATAGGATTGAAATAACGAAGCAGGATTACGTTCCATTCATTGTCCGCCTTGTAAATATCCGTAAGCATCTGCTCCAGCATTGACTTAGTCTGCCCATAGGGATTGGTGATTTCGCCCTTTGGACACTCCTCTGTAACCGGAACCACTTCCGGGGCTCCATACACTGTAGCGGAGGAAGAAAACACAATGTTTTTTACATGATGCTTTCTCATTACATCCAGCAAAAGCAGAGTTCCTGTAATATTATTATGATAGTATTCCCATGGCTTTTGCACAGATTCGCCTACTGCCTTCAATCCTGCAAAGTGAATACAGGAATCAATGGATTCCTTTTGGAACACTTCCTCTATGGCTTGCTTATCTAAAATATCCGCTTTATAAAATTTTACCGGCTTTCCTGTAATCTCTTCCACTCTTTTTAAAGATTTCTCGCTGGAATTTGATAAATTGTCAACAACAACTACCTCATAACCTGCATTTTGTAATTCTACCACAGTATGGCTTCCGATAAAGCCGGCACCGCCTGTTACTAAAATCGCCATTCATCCTTCTCCTTTCACATCGCTTGTCCGATATTGTGATTTATGATTATAGTATTGCTTTCTAGTGGTATATTATAGCAAAGAAATGAGGGATTGGGAACTTATTTTTCAGGAAAAGAAGGATGGAGGGTAACAGTTCAGCTTTTTCTAGTAAAGATGGATAAACGGATGTGGGAGAGGGGCTTTGGAGGACGGACGTGGGAGAGGGCAGGGCATAGGATAGTCTTCCGGACACGCTCTCGCTCTGCAAAGACGCAGCGGTACTGT
>JAMPFB010000035.1 GCA_023664735.1 Robinsoniella sp.
GCTCTATAAAAACGCAACAGTGCTAAGCTCGAAAATACCTCGCTAAGCGCTGGCATTTTTATAAGGGCTCCTTCAGAAAACATGCTCTGCGAGAAACCCACTCTACGCCTGTAGGCTGAACTGTTACAACTTTTAAATTTCTTTTTTTCGCAATATAACTACCCCTGCTATACTGAAAATCACAATTCCTGCCAAACCGGAAATCAGACATTTTGCCATTCCCTCCGGTGTATCCCATATGACTATGCATTGGCTCATGTTAACAGTCATTTCTGTTGTAAAAAAATTTTCCGGCAGCCATAGGGCAATCTTCATAAGGGAATCTACCTTAATTCCTATATAAAAAAGTGCTTTTGGTATGATACTGAATATAAAAAGCCATAATAGGATGCCCACAATGCTTTTATCAAAATATTCCAGAACAATGATGCTTAAAATCAAGGCTGAAACTGCAATCAAAGATACTGCCAGCATTTCCATCAGCATATCGCTTACTTCTACAGAACCTTTGTGTTCTAACAATGCCATTGCACTGCCAATATAAACAGCCATGACAACAAATAAGATTGCAAGGGAAGTAAGCAGGCTGACAACACACTTGCCTGTAAAAATTTTTGTTCGGGAAATTCCATAAGCAATGCTGTTTTTCTTACTGCCATATCGTTTTTCTCCTTCATAGAGAATTGCCGCAATGATAAATGCCATGTAACAATATATCATTGGTTGTGCAACAATATTGGAAAAGGAATATGAGATTGTTCCATAATGAAAGTCTGTTGTATTGTGCAGAAACAAATATAAAATCAGGTTTGCAAGCAGGACAAGCCCGGAAAGGACTCCCGCTGTTATATAAATCCACGTGCTATTTACGACTCTGTAGCATTCGCTTTTTATATAGTTTAACATATTTTCTGTCCTCCCTTTTGCAAGTTCATGTAATAATCTTCTAACGAAGCATGCGTCTTTTCCAATCCACTAATAGCAAGATGATGTTCTACCGCAAGGCGGCTGTACGCTTCCGGCTCCT
This sequence comes from Robinsoniella sp., assembly GCA_023664735.1. Classification (GTDB taxonomy): domain Bacteria; phylum Bacillota; class Clostridia; order Lachnospirales; family Lachnospiraceae; genus RGIG3040. The sequence goes on from JAMPFB010000035.1 coordinate 1,028, forward strand.
TTTTGGGACCGATAATCTGAATACTTTTATCAGGAAGCACCTTATAGGCTTCTTCCGGAAAATTGCGTTCTAACAGCGCAGCATATTCCTCCGGGCTTGAAACCTTGATATTTAAATAGTCCGTACACTTTTCATATAATTTTTCTGCGGAGATTTCTTCCATTAGCTGCCCCTTGCTTAAAAATCCAAATGTATCCGCTGTTTGCTGCAATTCTGATAAAATGTGGCTGGAAAGCAGAATTGTAATATTCTTCTCTTCATTCAAACGATGGAACAATTTCCTAAGTTCTATGATACCGCTGGGATCCAAGCCGTTAATCGGTTCATCCAATATTAAAATCTGTGGTTCTCCCATCATAGCAATGGAAAGTCCTAATCTTTGCTTTTGTCCAAGAGACAGATTTTTACATTTGCTCCTTCGTTTATCCCATATGCCCGTCAGCTTCAGAATTTCTTCTACTCTTCCCTTTCCCGGAATTCCTTTTTGAATACGGTAATATTCCAGCATCTTTTCCACAGTCATATTCGGGAAAAATCCCGGCTCTTCAATACTTACACCAATCTGTCTGCGGCTTCGCTCCAGCTCTTTTTCTTTGCACCTGCCAAACAGATAGATTTCCCCTGATGTGGCAAACACATGCCCTGCCAGCAATTTTAAAAGAGTGGATTTTCCAGCGCCATTATCTCCAATCAGCCCGTAAATGCTCCCTTTTTTCACATGGATGTCAACATGATCTAATGCAAGGATTGTACCATAGGTCTTTGTCACCTGTTTTGTCTCTATGATATGTTCATTCATCTTCCTTTTTCCTCCTGAAATTTTTTATTGACAAACACATCATATCCTTTTCCTTTTTAATAAGTCATAAAGAACTTTTAAAGAAGTCATAAAGATTCTATCCAAGCTTAAATCCAATTCCATATACAGTCTGGATATATTCCTCCGTTGGATCTGCTTCTTTTATCTTCTTCCTTAAATTGCTTACATGGACATTGACCGTATTATTTTCACCATAATATCCGCCCTTCCATACCAGTTCATATAGATTTTCTCTGGAATATACTTTTTCAGGAGTCTGAATGAGAAGATGAAGAAGCTCATATTCATATGCCGTTAATACAAGCTCCATTTGATTTACGATTACCTTTCTTGATTCCGGATAGAGCTTCATTTTTTTATGGGACAAGACCTGCCCATTATCCGCCGTCTTGCCTGTATGCCTAAGCGCTGCCCGGATTCTTGCAAGCACCTCCTCCGGTTCAAAGGGCTTTGTAATATAATCGTCGGCTCCCATATTCAGCAATGTGACTTTATCCTCCAAAGAACTCTTTGCCGAGAGAATCAATATCGGAACATTGCAGCTTTTGTTTTCCCTGATTTCATACAAAAGCTTATCTCCTGTCATTCCCGGAATCATAAGGTCTAATAAAATCAAGTCCGGCATCTCTTTTTCCAATAGCAGCTTTGCTTCTGTTCCGGAAAATGCCTGCTTTGTTTTATATCCTGCCATTTCCATGATTTGAGTCAGCAATTTGCTGATATCGGCATCATCTTCTACAATCAAAATAGTATATTTCATACTTATGCTCCTTTCTGCTATTAAAATACAAGCTGCACAAGCAGCATATAGCAAATCGTCCCTCCTGCTATGGAAAGCAGCATCTGCCTTCTCCAAAGATGCAGGAAAACCACAAGTAAAATCGAAATCAGCTCCGGAATCCCATGGCTTCCTCCAAATAGGCTTACACCCTTCAGGCAATACACCACCAGCAGCCCAAACACTGCTGCCGGAAGCACCTTTCCCAAATACTGAATATACTTTGGCGTAGGCTTTCCGGAGGGAAACACAAGAAACGGCAGGAATCTGGTAACCATGGTGCCAAAAACCACCATAAGAATCGTTATAATCTGTTCTGTTATGCTCATGCACTTTCACCGCCTTTCTCAATCATGCCCCGAAGCAGGGTAAGGGCTAACAGAATGGCAAGCATTGCCGGAATGATAAACTGCTCTGCTCCAAAGGCAAGCAGGCAAAGAAGGGAAAGCCCCAGTCCCAAAAGGGCGCTTGTATGCTTTTTATCCTTCAGCCACTGCTCCATAAAAATCACCACAAACATTGCCGTCATCACAAATTCAAGCCCCTCCGTATTAAAATGAATCAGAGAACCAAAAATCCCTCCAAGGGTGGAGCCGGAAAACCAGTAAAAATGATTGAACAGGGTTACAAAAAACATAAACCACCCTCTGTCTACATCCTTTGGAACCTCCGCCGTATAATTGATGGAAAAGCTTTCATCGCACATTCCGAAAATCAGATAAAATTTCTTCCATCCCATTCCCTTATACTTGTCCAGCATGGAAATCCCATAAAACAAATGTCTTGCATTAATCATCAGCGTCATGGCAAATGCCTGCAGGGGATTAAATGCTCCAAGGAGCATATTCACCGTAACAAATTCTATGGAGCCTGCAAAAATAGTCAGGCTCATAAGCATCGGATACCAGAAACCAAAACCGGATACATTCATATAAATCCCATAGGTCAGCCCCAAAAACCAGAATCCGGCAAAAATCGGAATAGTATGGGGAAAAGCTGCTTTTGCCGCCTTCCACACCGGGCTTTTTTCTTTTTTCATGCTAAAAAACATCCTTTCTCTTAAATCTTATATAATCATTTCAAAATTTGATCCAAAAGATAAACCCGGTTAAACGGAATGGAAAAATAGTAGCCTGCCACAAACTCCTTTGTATATTCCATCACTTCCCTTGCAATGGAAATTCCCACCGCTTCGCCTTCCTCTCTTGTCATATCCTCTTTATACCGCTTAATGGTTTCCTCCGTCACGGAAATGCCAGCCATTTCATTTTTCATAAACAACGCATTCTTCCTGCTGACAAGAGGCATAATGCCACAAAGGATTCTGGCTGGAGCCTGTCTGCTCATTTCCAAAAGCCTGTCTGCATCGGATTTTGTAAACAGGGGCTGAGTCAAGAAGAAGCTGGCTCCTGCTTCCATTTTCTTTTTCATCCTTCCTATTTCCACATCCATATTGGGGCGGTTATAGTTAATGGCGCCTCCATATACCATAGGGTCTTTTGCAAATTCCTCTTCATTCATTTCCTGAATAATCCGCATCAGCCCTACGGAATCAAAATTATATACGCTTTTTATTTCCCTGCGCATAATCTGTGGAATGGGGTCTCCCGTTACCACCAGCAGATTCCGTATTCCGTTCATATAAGCTCCAAGCAGCTGGGAACGGATGGCAATGGAATTTTTATCTCTACAGCAAATATGAGGCATAGGACAGATTCCCGTCTTTTCCATGACCTTTACCCCGATTAAAACCGAGTCCGCCCTTGTTCTGCCGGAAGGGGAGTCTGGAAAGGTAACTGTATGGGTTCTGTGTGCCTTTAAATAGTTAGCAGCATCTAATATCTTTTCATCATCTGCCTGAAAAGGCGGCGCCAGCTCCACGGCAATCAGCTTTTCCTCCTTTGCTGCCCCTTCATAGAAAGCATGCTTTGGCTCTACCCTTCCAGCAGGCTTCTTTTCCTCCCCCTCTTTTTTTCCAAACAAAGAAGGAGCCGAAACGGACTTTTTCAGATTGACCTTTTCCGCCAGCCTCTTTATGTATTCCGGAGAAGTACCGCAGCAGCCTCCAATAAAATCCGCTCCCATATCCGCAAGCTTGAAAAGCCTGTCTGCAAAATAATCTCGGTTTTCCAGAAATACCATCCTGTCCTTAATCAGCTTTGGATAACTGGCATTTGGAAGCACCGAAATATATTTATCTGTCCTTATGTCAAGCTCGCTGATAATCCGATACAGATGCCCCGGACCCACGCCGCAATTAAGCCCTATCCCGTCTATTTCCTTATCATTGGAAAGCTCCTTGAATATACGCTTTATGCTAATGCCACTATTGGTATAGCCATATTGATTGACACAAAACTGCACCAGTATAAAGATATCATGTTCTTTTCTGACCGCTTCTATGACAGCCCTGATTGGCTCATAATCCGGAAAGGTTTCAAATACCAGCGCATCCACGCCCTCTGAAATCATGGCATCGCAAATGCTTTTATACTCCAAAAAAGCCGTCTCTCCCGTTATTTCCGCTCTTTCCGGAACCGGACCTATATCGCCTGCCACAAATACAGTATGCTCCGCTTCCCCTGCTGCTTCTTTTGCAATCCGGCAGGCGCTTTTTATGTTTTTAAGCAGCTCCTCCTTTGTGCAGTGCAAAGCTTCCCTGTTGGCTGCAAAGGTATTGGTACGTATCATTACCGCTCCTGCTTCTATATATTCCTTATGAATCTTTTTTACAAGCTCCGGTCTGGTAGCATTTGCCGCCTCCGGAAGCATGTCTTCTCCTGAAATTCCTGCAAAATAGGTTCCAAAGGCGCCATCCATCAATATCTTATTCTGTTTTATGTATTCCCTAAGCTGCATCTGTCCCATTTCCTCTTGCTTTCCCATTTTTTCCAAAGACAAGTATATCACAAAATCTAAAAAACGGGCACCCTTTTTAATCGGGCGCCCAATCTGGAAAGCAGTTCATTTGTAATAGTATCCGCCAACCCTGCAAGCTCTTCTGCCGAAATCTCTTCCAATCCGTCCCTGCCTATAAGGATTGCTTCGTCCCCGGCTTTTATTCCGTCTTCTCCGGTAATGTCCACTGCAAGCTGGTCCATGCAGATTAGTCCCACGATAGGCAGTCTTTTCCCGCCAATCAGCACACTTCCCTTCCCACAGGAAAGATTCCTTGGAAGCCCGTCCCCATATCCGATAGGCAGTATGGCAATGCGGCTGTGCCTTTCTGCCGTAAAGGTCCTTCCGTAGCTGACTGTTTCTCCTGCTTCAATTTCCCGAATCAGTCCTACTCTTGCCTTTAGGGACAGCACCGGAAGCAGCTTAGGCTTTTGCCTCGTCACATCCCCCAAAGAGCTTTTCACCCCATACAAGGCAATTCCCATTCTGGCAAGGTGGCAGGGCAGCCCCGGATAGTTCAAAAGACCATAGCTGCTTTGCAGATGTACCTTAACGTCCGGATGCTCCTTTACCTTTAACACATCCAACAGCTCATAGAATCGCCTGATTTGGTTTTCCGTATATTCTACATCCTCTTTTTCAAGGCTGTCCGCCACACATAAATGCGTATAAATTCCGGTTACCTTTAAGTAATTCAGCTTAAAAATTTCCGCAGCCTGCTCCACATGTCGGCTGTCAATTCCAAGCCTGTGCATTCCCGTATCAATTTTTATATGAACCGGCAAATGGAGCCTGCAGGCATTCAGCTCCTTTGCATACTCATAATCAATTACGGTCTGCACAAGCCTGTACTTTTTCAGCAGCCTGCTTCTTTTTATATCCGTATAACCCAAAACCAGTATTTCTCCTATAATGCCATGCTTCCTTAAAGTAATTCCTTCTTCTAAGGAAGCCACTGCAAACTGCCTGACCCCTTCTTTCTGCAGGCAGCCCGCTATCAGGTTAGCACCATGACCGTAAGCATTTGCCTTTACCACTGCCATCAGCTCACATTGTCCGGGCATGATTGCCCAAAGCTCTCTTGCATTATGCTTTAAATTGGAAAGATTGATTTCCACCCATGCCCGTTCTGTGCCCCTTATGCTTTTTTCACTGTTTGTTTCCCTTCTTGCTCCTTCCTCTTTTGTCCCTCCTTTTTTTAATTCATTCACTTCCATCCATTTATTTTTATCCATTCTTCCCTTCCGGCTTTTCCATAAGCACAAAAGCAGCAGTGCACACAAAAGGGATTCCACGGAAACCGCAAGATAATGAAGCAAACTGTTTTCTATGAACCATTTTTCCATATGCAGCGCTTTTGCTCCCATTCTAGTAACCACAATCATATAAGGATGGATGATATAAATAAGCATTGCCATCTTGCGAAGCAGAGGATTTCCTTTTTGGAAAAAAGCCGTCAAAAGCCAGAACAGAAAATACATGGTAGGAATCAGCATTATATACATGCTATCATGTCGCTGGATAGAAAAACGGTGTAAAAGCATTCCTTCCACCGTCATTGCAAGAAAGCATTCTGCCAGTCCTGCTGCCGGCAGCACAAGGGATATCTGCCGCCTCTTTCCTTCCTCTGCACATAGCTTTCCTGCCCAAATGCTTCCCATCACAAAAAATGCCGGTGCAAAAAAAATACCATTTCTGGTATATGCAGATATGGAAAAAATTCCTTCATACAGAGCTTGCAAAACCGGAATATCCTTTATCAGCCCAAAATAACTGTCCCCTAACAGTCCCACAGCATAAAGAACCAGAGAAATGGAAAAAGCCCCCTTATCTCCTAGCTTTTTCAGCAAAAGGTAAGCAATGGCTATCCCCTCTATGGCTGCCGGAAGATACCAAAGATGATAAAAAGTACCGTCAAAGAAAATATCCTTAATAAAATTTATAAAAAAATCTTCCATTTGAAAATAATGGTTATATAAATTAAGGGGCATGTATAGCAGTATGGAAATTCCATAAAGAATTGCTGTTTTTTTCATAAATCTCCTTACTGCCCTGCCTGTATTTTCCCCCTTTAATACAAAAAAGCCGCTTATCATAAAGAAGAAAGGAACCGCAACCCTTGCTAATATCCTTGTGAGAAAAAAATCTCCGGTTTCCGTATAGGCAAGTAACGGCGATGTATGAATCGCCACTACAAGAAATGCTGCTATTACCCGAAAATCATCCAGTCCACCATATTCTTTTTGCACATTTTCTTTTCTTTTTTTAAAAGCCTCTGTTTTAAGCATGTTCATTCCTCCAAATGGTAACGATACAGCCGTCCACGTTATTGCCGGAAATCTGATACAGACATTCTTCCGGTATGGAAAGCATCGCCTTTTTCTTTTTGGGAAGAGGCACGAAAAATACTTCTGCCTGTCTTTTCTTCTCCTTTTCATAAAAATAGTGGGCTTCTTCCATAGGAAATTCTTTTAACATTTCAATATATTCCTCTAAGGAAGTTCCCTGTTCCTTCATGATTTTGGAGTGGGGATATCCCACATAGCGAAAATGCCATGGCTCGTGAGCTATTTTGGTAATGGATTCCTTTCCCTGTTCATAGCGTTCAACAAACCCATATTCCGGCGCTATCTGCCTAAATCTTTGACATATTCCTTCATAGGGAAAGTCCGGGCAAATAAAATCAATTTCCTCTTTCTTTATTCCAAGGTCAATGGCAAGTCCGGTCTGGTGTTCACTGTGTCCCGGAAAGGCAACGTATTTTCTCGTAAACTCCTCTCCGTTTTCTTTTATGGAATCCTCCCAAATTCTGGTCTGCTCCCTTCCGGAACGATAACCGCTGACAGGAACGATTTCCCCCCTGCCGTCAATATCCTGTATCATGTGGGACAACACTGTTGCAGCTTTTTTCTGAAGCAGTATATCCGGATATTTGTCATCTACAGCCATGAAGGACGGGACATGATTTTGTGTCAGGGGAGCGAGAGCTGCTTCCTGAGGCAGACTCTGGGAACAAGAGAAAGTTCTCTGGAAAAGCGGATGCTCTTCATTTACTAAAATTAAATCGCCGAAAAAAATGTCTTCATACTGCAATAAAATACTTCTCATTGGGTCACCCCCAGCTCTATCACTTTATCCAGTATTTCCCCAAAGGACATGCCGATTCCTTTCATCATATTGGGGAAACGGCTGTGGGAGGTAAAGCCCGGAATGGTATTGACCTCATTAAAGACGATTTCCCCTGCCTTTGTAACAAACATATCCACTCTGGCAAAGCCTTGACAGCCTAGCGCCTTATAAATGGTTTTAGCCGTCTTTTTTATTTGTTCTTCGGCTTCTTCGTCGATTCTTGCAGGCATGTGGATTTTCGAGCTTTTTAACGTGTATTTTTCTGTATAGTCAAAAAAGCCCTGACTCAATTCAATTTCATCCACCCTGCCCACAATCAGCTCTTCATTTCCCAAAATGGCACAGCCTACTTCAAATCCGTCTATATTTTCCTCAACAATGACAATGCTGTCATATTGAAAAGCCTGCTCTATAGAGGCTGAAAGCTGTTGCTTTTTGCTAACCTTTGTAATGCCAAAGGAAGAGCCTGCCCGAAGAGGCTTTACGAACAAAGGAAATCCCAAGGCTTCCACTTGGTTCATTATGTAGTTTTCTGCCCCGATTTCTGTTTCTTGCCGCAGTTTTTGTTTCTTTTCCCACTGTCCTTTTTCCAGAACTACAGCCTTTGGCACCGCAATCCCATGAGCAGCCGCCAGTCTGTGTGCACGTTCTTTATCCATACAAAGCGCCGAGGAAAGGGTGCCACAGCCAATCAGAGGAATGCCGGAAAGCTCAATCAAGCCCTGCATGGTGCCGTCTTCTCCGTTTTTTCCATGTAATACCGGAAATATAGCATCCACAGGAATGATAACCGCTTTGCCTGACTGCATTTGCAGGATGCCATGATGAGCCTTATCCGGTGACAGAATTGCCGGAATACAGTTTTCTGTTTGCTCATGCCAGATGTCCTTTAAAATCCCATCATAGTCTCCTTTATAGTGGAACCATCTTCCTTCTTTTGTAATTCCAATGGGATATACTTGGTATTTGCTCCTGTCTAAATTGCTTAGGATGGCATGTGCGGATTGTAAGGATACCGGATATTCACTGGAACAGCCTCCGAAAATTACTGCTATGTTTATGATGTTCAATTTTCATTTCCTCCTGCTATTAGTATTTTTCAGGCGGTTTCCTAATACAGTTTCAATAAAAAACAGCCCTTTGATTTCTGTATCAGCATACCAAAAATCAAAAAGCTGTTTTTTCGCTTTTCCTTATGAAGTTCTCACATTTTTGTGACGAAATTCTTATGAATTTCTTATGGTTTTGTAAGGTTTGGGAAAATTTTATGCAAAAGATTACCCTTATTTGAAGGATTTAAAAAGTTTGAAAAAATCATATCCTTTTTATCATTCTGTGAATGCTTATTTCATCCTTCTGCTTACATTCAACATGGTATCAATTATCCATCATTAATTCGCTCATTTAAAATGAGCGAATTAATTAAACTTTCTTATAAACATTCCCTTTAGTCGTTTGCATGCTGGCAATGAATCCAATATCACACAAATTTTTTAAATATCTTCGAACCTGAGCCTCTGATTTTCCTGTAATTTCCTTTCCTTTTGCGGTCGTAATTTCATTGTTACTTTTTAGGTACTCTACAATCTTCTGAATCGGTTCTTTCATTTTTCCATTCATGAATTCGCTCATTATTCGCTCATTTTCTATGAACGGATTATTATTCCGTTTTCCGGATAACAATTCCATATATTTATTACATGCCTTGCACAAAACCATAATACCACCTTCATTGATTTCATATTCTGGCAAAGAACCATCATATTTTGCACACGCTTCCTTAATTTTATCAAATCCTCGTCCCCATGCCTCAATCATTCCACACTTGAAGAACACATTAGCTAGTTTCGGATTATATGGTTTTGAAGAATGCTTCTTGAAAAGCTTTTCTGTAGAATCCAGATTCTCTGGCATTTCCCCATCATTCCATATATAAATCTTATCTTCATATACACTAATTTGTATTGGATTACAGCTACTATAATCCTTATGAACAATTGCATTCAACAGAATCTCTCGAAATGCATCCTTATGAAACATAAACTGCTCCATTCTTTGAATACCATCATAATCAATCAGTGCCTTCAAATATTTTGTATAAACCAAATCTACCGTAACATCTACCTGCTCAATCAGAGAACCATGTATCTCATCTTGATATTTCAAATCAGAATCGGAATTCCCAAAGTAACCAATTTTGATATAGGAACCTGTAACCCATTTTTCCGGATCACGATAAAAAGCTAATATAGCAGCTCTAATCAAATAATCATCCTCATCAATCAAATGCAGGTTATCCATCAAAATATCATTACTCACGCTAAAATGCCAACAATTCACCCCTCTCACAAAACAGGCACCACCACCTGAAACCGAATCACCTCATCCTCACTAAATGCCGTAATCCTCCCTCCATGCAGCTCCACAATCTCTTTGGCAATGGCAAGCCCCAGCCCGGCGCCTCCGCTTTTTGAGGTACGGGCAGTATCCAGACGGTAGAACTGTTCAAAAATCCGTTCCAGCTTTTCTTTCGGAATAGTATTTCCATGATTTTGTACCGTCAAAGTAATTTCCTTTTCAGAAGGAACCGCTTCTATTTCAATGGTGCCCCCTTCAAAGCTGTAATTTACCGCATTCTTTAAAAGATTATCAAGCACCCTCTGCATTTTTGCCACGTCCATGCGCATCATAAAATCCTTTGGCACATTTAACTTACATTCAAGGCCTTTTTCGTCAAACATAGGCTTAAATTCATACACAAGCTGCTCCAGCATACGGGTAAGATTTACCCTGCCAAGCTCTAACGTAAGGGATGTCAGGCTGAACCTTGTTATTTCAAAAAATTCATTGATTAAGTCCTCCAGCCTTTCTGCCTTATCCAAAGAAATAGACAGATATTTTTCCCTTAAAGCAGGAGAAATCTCACCTTCATCCCGAAGAAGGGTCAGGTAACCAATCACAGAAGTCAAAGGTGTCTTTAAATCATGGGCAAGATACACCACCAAATCGTTTTTCCGCTGTTCCGCTTCCTTTGCCGCCCGTTTGGATTCTGCCACATTCAGCTTAATATGGTTCATTTGCTGCTCCACCTCTCTTAAATTGGAAGGAAGCTGTACCAAATCTTCCTTTTCATTATAAATCTGCTCTACTGCGCCTACAACCTGTTCCAAATAGACCGCCGGCTTCATAATACAACGAATCAGAATAGTAAGATAGCCGGCTGCCAACAATAACAGGAGAAACAATTCAAATCTGTCATCCAGCCAGTTTAGCAGCGGATAAATCCATTCGTCTCCGCTCCAAATCCAGAAGCCTTTTGTTATAACTACAAAAAAGTACAAGAAAATGATAAATACTGTATAAATGCTTATTTCCGCAAAAAATCCGGCAATCAGCCTCCATACCAGTTTTCTCTTAAAATGATTGCTATCCTTATTCAATCTGATACCCCACTCCCCATACGGTCTTGATGAATTTCGGGTTTCTTGCAGGCTCTTTCATTTTTTCCCGAAGCCGCCCGATATGAGCCATTACCGTATTATTATTGTCTAAGAATCTTTCTCCCCATACAGCTTCAAACAGCTCCTCCGAGGGTACGACTCTTCCCCGATTCTCGCACAAATACCACAAAATGGAAAATTCAATAGGCGTAAGAGCCAAAGTCTTACCATACAGGCTGCATTTATGTGTATCCTTATTGATAATAAGTCCCCTAATGTCATATTCCATGGAAGCCTCTGGCAGCTCCTGCTCCTTTTGGTTATAGCTGCGGTATCTTCTAAGCTGGGTCTTCACTCTTGCCACAAGCTCCAATGGATTAAAGGGCTTGGTAATGTAATCGTCCGCCCCAATCGTAAGCCCCATAATCTTGTCCATATCTTCTACCTTTGCTGTCAGCATGATAATGGGAAAAAAATAATTTTCCCTGATTTTCTGGCAAATCCGAAAACCATCTATATCAGGCAGCATCACATCCAGAATTGCCATATCGAAAGCTGTATGCTCCACACAGGCAAGGGCTTCCTTTCCTGTATAAAACTTATGTACCTCATATCCCTCATTTTTCAAATATACTTCTACTAAATCGGCTATTTCTTTTTCATCATCCACAATCAGAATCTGCTGGCTCATCTGCTTTCTTTCTCCTCTCCTTGTACAGATTTTTTAGAAAAAGGATGGCAAAGGGCAGACAGCAGAAGAAATTGCATAAATCTGCCGCCGGCTGGGTGATTTCCACTCCCGTCATCCCCATTATTTTCGGAAAGGTAATAATAAACGGAAGAAAAAAGATTCCCTGTCTGGTAGAAGAAAGAAAAGTTGCTGTCCATGCCTTTCCTATGGATTGGAATGTCATATTGCATACTACCCCAAGAGGCATCAGGGGCATTACCATGCACTGCGCCCGAAATGCCCTGACTCCAATGGAAATGACCTCCGGGTCTGCAATAAACCATCTCATCACTGTCTTTGCCAGCAGAAAGCCTAATAATCCCAGAGACGCCATGATTCCGATTCCTACCTTTAATGTAAAAAAGAAGGCCTCTTTTACCCTGTCATATTTTTTTGCTCCGTAATTGTAGCCCACTACCGGCTGATAACCCTGCCCAAAGCCGATTACCATGGAAAAAATCATCATAAATATCTTTCCTACAATGGACATGGCAGCCACTGCCGCATCACCATATACGGCCGCATTGATATTTAATGCCACGGTGGAAACACTGGCAAGTCCCTGTCTGCAAAAAGATGGAAGCCCGTTTTTTATAATCATAAAATAAGTTTCCGGCTTTCTGGATGCATTTTTTATATGAAGCTTTAGTATCGTCTTTTTTCGCAGATAATGGCTTAATAAAATGCCAAAGCTTACGCACTGGCTCAGTGCAGTTGCAATTGCTGCGCCTGATATTCCAAGCTTTAAACCAAAAATAAAAATCGGGTCTAAAATAATATTTAAAATCCCTCCTGTTGTAATACCGAACATGGCAAGCCCTGCCTTGCCTTCCGCCCTGAGAAGATTATTCAGCACAAAGGAAGCTGACATAATAGGCGCTGCTAACAGTATGTATCTGCCATATTCACAAGCATAAGGCAGTATGGTATCCGTGGAGCCAAGAAGACTCATCAGCTTTTCCAAATAATACAGCCCCTCCACTAACAAAAGCCCGCCAAACACTATGGAGGCAAGAAAGCCGCTGGAAGCAATGGCTTCTGCCTCTTCTTTCTTTTGCTGTCCCAGAAGTCTGGAAATCGTACTTCCTGAACCCATTCCTAACGTAAAGCCCACTGCCTGAATAATCGCCATCAGGGAAAATACGATTCCAATAGCGCCGGAGGCGCTGGCTCCCAGCCTAGAAACAAAAAAAGTATCCGCCATGTTATAAACGGAAGTAATCAGCATACTTATAATAGTAGGAATTGCCAGCGAAATAATCAGCTTGGGAATTTTCGTTTCTGTCATTTTGATATATTGTTGATTTTCTCTTTCCATAATATACACACCTTTTTATCCTCTTAACTATTGTCTTTCTCCGCCATTTTACCATACCCCAGCTTTTTCAGCCTTCTTGAAAGCCCAAGCGCCACACAGCCCGTAAAAAACCCGGTAATCAGGGCGCTTAGCATAAGGATTGGCAGGTAAAACAACACACTATAGCTTCTAAGCAAAAGCATAGCTGCTGCTATCTGGCCCAGATTATGAAAAACAGCTCCCGTCATGCTTACCAGTATACTATATTTCCCCCGAAAAATCCTGTAAAGCAGCGCCATAATAAAAAAACAGGCTATTCCGCCAAACAGACTGTAAATAAAGCTGACTGCCTGTCCTGTAAAGATACTGCCTAGAATAATCCGAAGAAGCAGAACGGTAAAACTGTCCTTTTCATGATACAAAAAAAGCAACAACATAGTTACCACATTGGCAAGTCCCATTTTTATGCCGGGAATAGGAACAATTGGCGGAAAATACGATTCCACCACAAAAATGGTAAGCGCAACTGCCGTAAACATTCCAAGAGTTACTATTTTCTTCGTTTTCATTTAATAAACCACTCCGTCCAAATTCTCTGCTTCCACGGCTTTTCTTCCATTTCCCACTTCAATCACCAGTCTGTTTGGCAGGCAGGTAATGGGAACAGGTCCTTTGCTTATGTACCCCATCCGCCCGCACAAGAAATCAGGGCAGCTTGCCTCTGTTATACCTATGGCGCCATCCTTTACCTGAATTTTATTGTATGCTCCATCCTTACCCTCTATGAAAAAAGAACCTTCCTCATCTAAGGCTACTGTTTTTACCAGAACGCCATCCTGATAAATATAGGCATAGCTGTTTTCCCTGCCCTTGTCCCTGCCCATACTTATAAGAAACAGCAGCGAGCCTGCAAACACAAGGCATAAAAATATGCTTACTCCTATCAATGCCCTTTTTTCCTTCATCCTGCTGCCGCCTTTCCACTTCTTTCTTATTTTATCATTCTGTAGCTATTGTCTTTTAAAGTAAAGCAGTCCTTAAGCGCTTCTGTAAGATACACATTTCCTTCTTCGTCCACAAAAACCCCTTCTGCACCATACTCCTTTAAAAGCTCCATGCCCTTTTCAAGCCCTAACACAAAGCAGGCAGTGGAAAGACCATCGCTTTTCAGTCCGCTATCACAGATTACTGTAACGGAAATCAATCCGCTTTCTGCCGGATAACCTGTTTTTGGATTTAAAATATGATGATACCGCTTTTTATCCACCACAAAATATTTTTCATAATCTCCAGATGTAGACACGAACTGTCCCCCTGAAAGCTTTAATATTCCCAATATTTCTCCTTTTTCCCCTCTTGGATTTGCAATTGCCAGATTCCACGGGGTCAAATCCGGCTTGCTGCCAATCAGGGCAACGCTGCCGCCAAGAGCAATGACTGCTCCTTCTATTCCTTCCTGAGCTTTTATAAAATCCGCCGCCCTGTCTGCTCCAATTCCTTTTCCCACAGCGCCTAAGTCAAGACTTATTCCTTCCGGGAGAAAAATGCTATTTTCACTTATCTGAAGCTTTTCATAGCCTGTTTTTATTAAAAATGCTTCTATTTCCGCTTTTTCCGGCAGTCTCTCGTTAGGGCCTTTAAAATCCCACAGTCTGGAAATATTCCCAATGGTGGGGTCTAGTGCACCATTGCTTCTCTCTGCAATGTCCAGCACGTCCGCCAAATAACCGGAAAACTCCGGGCTTATGTTTTCATATGGCTTCTTGCCGCCTGAAAAATTGATTTTTGCTATTTCTGAGGTTTCTTCCCGCCATGAAATCTGTTCCGTTTCCAGACTTTTTAATTCTTTTGCCAAATCCGGGAGCACGTCTCGCTTTCCTCCATAGACAGTTCCATGAAAACTAGTTCCCATAAGAACGTCTGCTCTTTCATAAATCTCTGTTTGTTTTTCACTATTTCTCACAAACACTAGAAAGAATAACGCAAAAAACAACAAAAGAGCCGCTGCCCCTAAAGCCTTCTGTTTTTTCCTCCACATAATCCGGCTCCTTTTCTTCTGCCACTTTACGGAAAAAGAAGCTACCAATCCTTCATTGGTAACTTCTTATTTTCCCTTTAGAAACGCATATTTGCAACCAGCTTTTGCTTTTCTAAATCAAACTCTTCCTGACTGATAATGCCATTGTCCAATAAAATCTTAAGCTTAATGGCTGCCCTTTCAAACTCATCAAAGGAGATGCCTTGTGCTGCTGCCTGTGCTGTATGGGCAGCGGCACTTTGCTCTGCCTGTCTCCTTGCTGCCTCTTCTGCTTCTCTTCTGGCTCTTTCCTCTGCATTCTTTCTGTCAGTTTCTTCTTCTATCCGCCTAAATGCAGCCTCTGCTGCTGCCTTTCGCTCTGCTGCCTCTCTTTCCGCTGCTGCTGCATTTTCTTCGGCTTCACGTCTTGCTCTCTCTTCCGCTTCTCTTCGCTCTGCTGCTGCTCTCTCTTCCGCTTCACGCCTTGCCCTTTCTTCGGCTTCTCTCCGCTCTGCTGCTGCCCTTTCTTCCGCTTCACGCCGTTCTGCTGCTGCTCTTTCTTCCTCTGCCTTTCGCTCTGCTGCGGCTCTTTCTTCTGCCGCCCTCCGCTCTGCTGCAGCTCTTTCTTCCGCTTCACGTCTTGCTTTTTCTTCTGCTTCCTTCTTGGCACGCTCTTCCGCTTCACGGCGCCTGTTTTCCTCTTCTATTTTTTGAACTGCCTGCTGAGCTGCTGCCTTGCCGGAGGACTCTGCTAACTTCTTTGCCGATTCCTCCATTTCTTTCATGGAATCCTTTTCTACCTTTTTCACATTTTCTTCTATGGATTTCTTAGCATCCTCTTCTGCCTTTTTAGCAGCCTCGTCCTTCTTTACCTGAATATCGCCCTGTGCTTTCTTTCTGGCTGCCTCGACGATTTCTTTAGCTTCTTCTTCTGCTTTCTTTATAGCTGCTTCTATAAAAGCTTTGGATTCCTCTTCTGCTTTTCTTACTGCTGCTTCCACAAAAGATGAAGATTCTGCTTCTGCCCTCTTAGAAGCCTCTTCTCTTGCCTTTGCTATAACCTCACCGCTGTTTGCACGAACCTCTTCAATCTTTTTTGCGCTTTCATCCGCAATTCTTTTTAGATTTTCGTCTACTGCCTTTTTTGCCGCCTCCGCCGCTGCCTTGCATACAGTAGCCTCTATATTGGACCGCTTTGCCGGATCTTTTACCATTACAGAAGTATTTACTACTACTCTTGCTGTTTGGCTTGCTATATCCTCCGCAATTTTTAACGCATTTTCAATTGCCCCTTTTCTTGCATTTGCCTCCGTGCTTTGCTTTACTGCCGCTTCTGCTGACTGAGCCCCCGCTAAGCCTGCAGCCGCCAGAGCCGCTCTTCTCGCTGCTTCTGCTGCCGCTTTTCTTGCTATCTCATTTCCGTTCTTGATTTCTTCTTGCATGATATTTTCCCCATTCCATTCTAAAGTCTTTCCTTTTCAGGCAAGCTTTTCCCTTTTGAAAAACATTGCCCATTTGCTTAGTTTTTAGTATATCATAAATTTTATATGATTTCTAGTAAATAGCTACATATTTTCCATGTACGAATTATGAATTTTTTATGTCGCTGCTTCATTTAAATTTCCAGCCTCTCTATAAAGCGAAATACCTGAAAAAAAAGCCCAGAAATCCATTTAAAATGAATCTCTAAGCTTTTCTGCCTGTCATTTCAGCCAAACTGACTAACGTTCCATTTTCCAAAAACATGCACTATAAGGTTCTAACTCACTTCCTCCGCCAAAATCATGCATTCTGCCTGTAATCAGCTCCTCCGCCTGTCCACAGCCTGCATCAAAATGAGCGGTATATGTAGTATCTGAAGCATTGATTGCCACAAGCACCCTTTCCTTCTCTGTCTTTCTTTCAAAGATACATTGGTGGTTGGTAAGCACAATGGATCTAAAATCTCCGTAATTCAAAGCTTCACTTTGCTTCTTAATCTCTGCAAGTCTTGCAATAAAATCTGTCAGCTCATTCCATTCCGGTTTTTCAAAGGAAACACGCAGTGCCGGGTCTCCCTGACTCTTATTGCCTTTTGCTCCCCATTCACTTCCATAATAAACACAGGGGATTCCCGGCATTCCAAAAGCCATGGCATAAATAAGAGGAAGATGCTTTTCATTCGTAAGGATGCTGGCAATTCTGCTGACATCATGGTTATCCACAAACGATAACAGGTGTTTTCCCTTGTATAAAGTCCAGTTTTCCGGGCCAAACTGCCTAAGCAGGGAATGATTGATTTCAAACATATTCATGCTGTTAAAGCTGGAATATAATCCTTTATAGCACTCATAATTAGTGGAAGAATGAAGCATTCCTTCATTTACCATTTGATTGTAATCACCGTGAAGCATTTCTCCAAGCAAAAAGAAATCTTCTTTCTTACTATCGCAAAAGCTTCTTAACCTACGCACAAAATCATGGTCCAGACAATAAGCCACGTCCAGTCTTAGGCCATCAATATCAAATTCCTCTAACCAGCCGCTTATACATTCAAATATATGATTTATCACATCTTCATTGCGAAGGTTCAATTTTACCAAATCATAGTTGCCTTCCCAGCCCTCATACCAAAGTCCGTCATTGTAACCGGAATTGCCTGAAAAGTCAATTCTGTGAAACCAGCTTACATAGGGAGAAGCTTCTCTATTTTTCAGTACATCCTGAAATGCCCAAAACCCTCTTCCAACATGATTGAATACTCCATCCAATACTACTTTAATCCCTTCCTTATGTAGATTTTCACAAACCTGTTTGAAATCTTCATTGGTTCCAAGCCGCACATCAATCTTTTTATAATCCCTCGTATTATACCCATGAGTATCCGATTCAAAAACCGGGGAAAAATAAATAGCATTGGCGCCCAGCTTTTTTATATGAGGAATCCAGTCATTTACTTTTAAAATACGATGCTCTGAAACTCCATCATTTTCATAAGGCGCTCCGCAAAAGCCCAGCGGATAAATTTGATAAAAAACACTTTCATAAGCCCACATATGTTGTTCTCCTTTTTCTGTCATTATTTAGTCTATTATGTCATATCTTATTTATGCCTTTGTGATTATAGCACAACTATATTCAAAAATCCAGTTGACATAAAATTTATCCATCCGCCCTCAAAAATGAAAGTTGTCTTGCAGGTCAAGCCATGAAATATTTCTTGCATTGTTCCATAAAAAGTACTTTTGAAAAAGAAATCCCCAATTTCCACATAGTTATCCACATTTTAACCTTTGTGTCATTTTTCCAAATTCTGACTGCAAAACTTGCAGACATGCTTGTCATTTAAAATAATAGCAATTGCTATTGGTACTTTAGTCTTGGTTCCATAATTAGCCTCCTGTTTTTGATTTATGTGAACTTTCTTGCAAATTCTTTCTGATTCGACAATTATTTTTTTGCGAAAATAGGTCAGTGGATTGGATTAAAAGGACGTTGAATATGGCAGGGCATAGGTAACAGTTTAGCCACAGGCACAGAAAAAGGGTCATACAGAGCATGTTTTCTAAAGGAGCCCTTATAAAAACGCCAGCGCTTAGCGAGGTATTTTCGAGCTTAGCACTGCTGCGTTTTTATAGAGCGAAAGCGTGGCGACGTAGAAAACATGCTCTGTATGACCCTTTTTATGTGCCTGTGGCTGAACTGTTACGGGCATAGTCTGCAACATTTAACCCTTTCCATAACTATCGTTTTTCATATATACTCAAATGGCAATCCATGCCCTTAGAACTTTTGCAGCCTAAAACAATATGGCTGCGCTATATAAAATAACTTTATGAAACAACCTTACAAGCTAATCTACAAAGCAAGAATAAGCAGACAGAAAGGAGACAAATGATGTTAAAAATCGGTTCTCATGTAGGAATGAGCGGAAAAGATATGTTTTTAAATTCTGTAAAGGAAGCCATATCCTATCAGGCAAACACTTTTATGGTTTATACCGGCGCTCCGCAGAACACCAGAAGAAAGGACATTTCCCAGCTAAATATAGAAGCTGGTACTGCCTATAGAAAGGAACATGGCATTGAAGAGTTTGTAGTACATGCTCCCTATATCATCAATCTGGCAAACACCATAAAGCCGGAAACCTTTACGCTGGCAGTGGAGTTTCTGGAGTTGGAGCTTTCCAGAGCTTCCGCCATGGGAAGCAGCCTTTTGATCTTGCATCCGGGCGCCCATGTGGGTGCAGGCGCCAAGGCAGGAATCAAGCAAATCATCAAGGGCATCAATCAGGTTCTCACCAAAGATACCAACTGTATGATTGCCCTTGAAACCATGGCAGGAAAGGGCTCTGAAATCGGCTCTTCTTTTGAAGAACTGGCAAGCATATATGATGGGGTCACTTATAACGAAAAGCTGAGGATTTGTTTTGACACCTGCCATACACATGATGCAGGCTATGACATCAGACAGGATTTTGACGGAGTTATCCACAATCTGGACAATCTTATCGGAAAAGACCAGATTGCTGTTTTCCACATCAACGACAGCAAAAATCCCCTCAATGCCCGAAAGGACAGACATGCCAATATCGGGCAAGGATATATCGGATTTGAAGCTTTAAACTATATCGTACACCACAAGGATTTTGAAAAGGTTCCTAAGATTCTGGAAACGCCTTATATTCCCGATCCGGATAATGCCGAAAAGCTGGTTGCGCCTTATAAGAGGGAGATTGAGATGTTTCGGAAAGGGAGTGGAAAAATAATGTAGAGGTATTGGCTGAGGGACGTGGAAGCAGGCAGGGCATAAGATAGTCTGTTGGACATGCTCCGTTTTTAAAAGTACAGCCTACCAAAAAACAGCAACAGCGGGATGAGAGTGGATTGGCTTCCTTGTTTTTGATGGCGCTTTTCCTTAACAGCCTTTTCAATGCACAGGGGAAAATTGCCACGGACGGCAATTTTAGTCATATCGCGCCATGGAGGGCGCTATATGACGACCCGTCCGGCATCCAAAAACCACCCAAGGCTGTTTAGGAAAAGCGCCATCAAAAACACAGAAGCCAATCCACTCTCATCCCGCTGTTGCGTCCGATTAGCCACTGTTTTTTATCACCCCAACTATTACAAAATTTCATACCACATTCCAACAACACCTACTCCTCCCCTTCATTTTCCACCTCCCCCCAAAACCTGCTTACCTCTCCTAAAGCTTCTTCAATAGATACCACCTGATATTCCTTCCATTCCCTTGGAAAAAGCCTTAAATTCTGCCTTTGCAGAAATCTTTCATCTAAAAGCGCCACGATTCCCACGTCTTCTGAAGTCCGGATGACTCTTCCGGCAGCTTGCTGGACTTTGTTCATTCCCGGATAGGCATAGGCATAATCAAAGCCATTTTTTCCCTGCGCACCAAAATAGGATTTTAGGATTTCCCGCTCATGGCATACCTGTGGAAGACCTGTGCCCACAATAATGGCTCCTATCAAGCTATCATTTTTTAAGTCGATTCCCTCGCTGAAAATTCCTCCTAACACACAAAAGCCTAATATGGTCTTTTCTTCCTCTGTTTCGATTTCCATTTGAATGTTCTCTTTTAGAATTTGCTCCAATAGCTGCTTTTCTTCCATGGACTGATTTCCAATAACATCTGTTTTCATTGAGCTTGTCTTCTGGAATCTGTCAAGGAACCATTCCCTATCCGTTTCGCTCATGTAATCCCTCTGTAAAAGACATTCCACCTTTTCCGGATTGAAAAAGTGTGTCTGATAAGCCTTATATACTTCTTCCAAAAAGGCATGGGAAGGAAAAAATACCATATAATTCCCAGTTTTCCCTTGAATGATTTCATGAATATAATGAGCAATATTATAATATTCCATCAGCCCCCGCCTTGTATATTTGCTAGTTACCTGACTGCCAATCAAAAGCTTCCTTTTCCGGTTGTCAAAGGTGGATTTTGCATATATCTCATAGTCGGTCCCCTCTCCTCCCAAAAGGCTTTTATAATATTGAATAGGCAAAAAGGTAGCGGAAAACAAGGTGCTGCTGATTCCTCTGTCCATACATTCCTTAAGCTGCCTTGCAGGGTTTACACAAAATTCCTTGATTAAAAATTCACCGTTATCTAACATCTGGCTATAGGTGACATAGTCATCATCTAATTTCTCATATACCTGTAAAAATCTGGATATTTCAAAATAAAAGTCCAAAACTTCCTTTCTGATAGGGCTGTCATCATGATCCTCCAAATAAGTATTCATGGCAGCTAAGAGACGATTCAAAGCCAATACAAGGCCATCAAATCCTTCTAAAATCACCATATCCTCACACTGCTTTTTCAATAACAGAAGTTCTTTATTGCACTTTTCCAGACGTTTCTCCATTTTGGTATCATATGGCTTTACCAGTTTCTTCATTTCCAGAAAACGCTCCTTTACCAAAACAGCGCTATACATTTCCCTGCCACGCTCTACCAGATTATGTGCTTCATCTATAAAAAACAAATATTCTCCCTTGATTCCCTCTGTAAAAAAACGTTTTAAATACACATATGGATCAAAAAGATAATTATAGTCACAGATTACCGCATCCGCAAACAGGCTCATATCCAGCCCCATTTCAAAAGGACACACCTGATATTTTATGGCATATTCTTCTATAGTCTCTCTGGTAAAGCTGTCCTTATGGGTAAGCAGGTCATAAATCGCTTCATTAATCCGGTCAAAATGCCCCTTTGCATAAGGACAGCCTTCCGGATTACAGTTTGTTTCTTCCAGAAAGCATATTTTTTCTTTTGCCGTAATGACTACCGACTTGTAGAAAAGTCCCTTTTGTCTAAGCAGATTCAGGGCATTTTCTGCTACTGTCCTTGTAATGGTCTTTGCCGTCAAATAAAAGATTCTGTCTGCCTTTCCCTCCCCCACTGCCTTTACTCCCGGATAAAGGGTGGATATGGTCTTTCCCACTCCTGTAGGCGCCTGCAAAAACAGCTTTTTCTTATGGCAAATAGTCTGATAAACATAAGTGACAAGCTCCTTCTGTCCTTCTCTATAGGGAAAAGGAAAGGGCACTGCCTTTGCAGATTCCGTTCTTTTTTTCTTCCATTTATAGGAAAAGTCTGCCCACTTCTTATATTCTTCAAATAAGGTAAGAAACCAGTTTTCCAGCTCATGAAAGGTGAAGTTCTCATGAAAATACTTAATTTCCTCGGTGTCGATATTGCAGTAGGTCATCCTCACCCCTATAGTGCTGACAATTGATTCCCTTTTAGAAGGAATCAGCTTTTTACTGATTTCACTATTTCCAGCAGTTTCGCTGATTCCACTAGTTTTACTGATTCCAGTAGTTTCGCTGATTCCATCGGCTTCACTGGTTCCACTAGCTTCACTAATTCCATCAGCTTCGCTGATTTCTCCAATTTCACTGTTTCCACCAATTTCTTCATTTTGGCAAAATACATTTTTCTCGTCAAATGCTCTCCGCTTCCGCCTTTCACATTCATACATATAAGCATAACATTTTACCTGAGCCAAATGAACAGGCACAGGCTTTGTAAGCTTTTTCAGTTCCTTGTAGGTAGCCTTGATTTCATCTATGACAACCGGATTGGCTTCTATGATACCATCCGCCCTGCCTTCTATGCGCACAGTATACTCTCCGCAGTCTATTTCATGTGCCAAAGGCACCTCCGCCCTATATTCTGCACCCATACGCCTTTGCAGCATCCGGTGTATTCTGCTGCCTTCCTGCATTGCTTCCTCACTGCCACCTGTACGGCGATTGTCAATATCTCCTTCTCTTAACAAAAATTCCACAAAGTTTCGCACCGATACCCGTATTTCCACCTTTTCACCGTAACAATTCAGTCCACAGGCGCCAGAGCGGGGTTCATGCAGAGCATGTTTTCTACGTCGCCACGCTTTCGCTCTATAAAAACGCAACAGT
>JAMPFB010000036.1 GCA_023664735.1 Robinsoniella sp.
AAACTCTTTTCTAGTACAGCCTGCCACAAAACAGCAACAGAGGGATGAGAGTGGATTGGCTTCCTTGTTTTTGATGGCGATTTTCCTTAACAGCCTTTTCGACACCTAGGGGAAAATTGCCATGGACGGCAATTTTAGTCATATTGCGCCATGGAGGGCGCTATATGACGACCCGTTCGGCATCCACTTTCTTCCCAAGGCTGTTTAGGAAAATCGCCATCAAAAACACAGAAGCCAATCCACTCTCATCCCGCTGTTGCGTCCGTTCATCCACACCTACTATAATAATCTTCTGTTTCTATAATTTCTACTTATCATCTCATGCTTCCCTTTGCAGACAGCAAAGTAGCTTCTCCATCTCCCGTATGCCCTTTTTCTGAGATGAAATAATAGCCTCTAGTATGGAAACAAGCTGAGGACAAATAGGATAACGCAGGGCATTTTCGGACATTTGAACGGCACCTCTGTGATGGGGAATCATTTCCCGCATGAAGTTTGCATTGATGTCATTTTTGGAGCAGGCATTTCTCATGTCCGTAAACATGGTTTTCGTAATAGATTGATAGCAGTCCGAATAGAGACAAAGCTCCTGTCTGGTATTTTTATGCTGGCTGCAGCGACGTAAAGCCGCTTCCATATCAGCAATGCTTTTTGTCTGCTCCTCTATAATTCCCAATGCAATATTCTGTAAAGGTATAAATGTAGTATACTTCAAAAGATTGTGGGACATTTCAATTGCTGCTTTGTGATGGGGAATCATTTGTACTATAAAGTTGTGTGAAATGCTGTCACACAACCGGGCGCTTTCCATGCCCTGAATCATTTCATCAAGTATATCATAATATCGTGCAAGATAATTATTTGTCACAATACTGAATTTGTTAGAACAGGTCATAATCATGCAACTCTTTTTCTTTTATCATATGCACCCTGCAGGGCAAGTGTACGGAAATATGCAAATAATTACATCCCTGCATATGGTATAAATCATTCTATCAGTGAATATCCAGTTCCGGCGGAACATCTATCTCGTCCGAAACATATTTTCCATTTTTCTTCCTTTGCCTGACGCATTCTGACAGGAGATATTCAATCTGCCCGTTTACAGAGCGAAAATCATCTTCCGCCCAGGCTGCAATGGCATCATAGAGCTTTGGAGAAAGTCGGAGCGGCACCTGCTTCTTTGTATTATCTGCCATATCCGGTTAGTAAAGGCTTCCTGAATTCACAACCGGCTGTGCATCGTGATTTCCACAAAGCACCACCAGAAGATTGGATACCATTGCAGCCTTGCGTTCCTCATCCAGTGTTACTACCTCATTTTCACTTAAGCGCTCCAATGCCATTTCCACCATGCCTACGGCTCCATCCACAATCATCTTTCTGGCGTCAATAATGGCTGATGCCTGCTGGCGCTGCAGCATGACTGCCGCAATTTCAGGAGCATATGCAAGATAAGTAATGCGCGCTTCCACCACTTTAATCCCTGCTTCGTTTACTCTCTTTTGTATTTCGTCACGGATTCTTTCGGCTACTGTGTCGCTGGAACCCCGAAGGCTTCCTTCGTCTGCAATGCCATCCCCGGTTGTATCCACATTTGGCGCAACATCATAAGGGTAAATGCGCACAATATTTCTCAATGCACTGTCACATTGAAGGGAAAGAAATTCCTTATAGTTATCCACGTTGAACACAGCCTTGGCAGTATCCGTTATGCGCCATGTAACTGCAATTCCTATTTCTACCGGATTTCCCAGACAGTCATTGATTTTTTGTCTGTTATTATTTAAAGTCATAATCTTTAGTGAGATTTTCCTTGAGGCAGATTCTGCAGATTCCGCCTCATTTCTTCCGTTTCTGCCATTATTTACATCGCCGCTTTGGTTCAGCTTGGTCTTTGCTGCCGGATTCACTGCAGAGCAGAAGGGATTTACAAAATAAAATCCCGGCTCCTTCAATGTGCCTACATACTTGCCAAATAATGTAAGCACCAGCGCCTCCTGAGGCCTCAAAATCTTAAGTCCCGGCCAGAATAGCCATGTAATACAAAGGAAAACCATGCTGACTATAGCAAGTACAGGACTTCCGCCATCCTCTGCTATCATAGCTCCTTTTATCGCCCCTGCAATTGCTGCTGCATATATAATAATGGAAAGCAGCAGAACCAGCATACCGTTTTTCTTGCCTTTCATAATTTTTTCTTCCATATGTAATCCCTTCTTTCTTTTTGATATCATTATGATATCACTTTGGTTTCTCATATGCAAGTATTTATTAAATTATCTAAGGAGCCGATTGCTTTGATTATATATCATAATTCACGAAAGGCTATTCATACACTAAAATTCCTTCTTCTCCATAACTCTCACGCTAATCAAGTAGGATATCAACAGCAGCGCCAATGCAGCCATGAGAAGGCTCGCTACCAGTACTCCCGGATGGACAGCATTCAGCCAGCGGGAAAGTTCTTCTATATCCACATCCATATTCATTTCTTTTGCTGCCACCGCTATCCCAAGGCAGACGATTCCTATGATACCGGAAATCCCCACCAGAACCAGCCTTCCTTTTTCCGAACCGAATTTTAATTGCAGGGGTATCAGAAAGGAAAATAGACAACCGGATATTAAATTGCCTACAACGGAAGCAATCATCTCTTCCCTCCAGTTATAACCCTCCATAACCATATTTTGATATCCTACAATTACTAAAGTTGCAAGAAAACATACAACAGCACTGACAGCTACTCCAAATATATATTTTTCTCTCACATATTCTCTTCTGGTAATAGGCAGCGTAAACAAAAACGCATTTCCGTTGTCAAACTCATCATAGCTTATCGTACTGATAGCCAGCATGGAACAGAAAATCGCCAAATAGTTAACTATAAATGCCGTACTATTCGTTCTTGCAAGCATACATGCAATAAGAAATACAAGAACTACCAATCTCTTTTGCTCAGACATCAATTTTAAATCCTTTACCAACAAGCCTTTCATAATTCCATCCCTCTAATCATTATCATAATCAATTCGTCAATGCTTCCCTTTTCAATTGTCACTTCCGGATAATTATCCATATAAAACTGCTTTTGATTAGTTAGGCAACTGTAACCAAACGTTTCTTTTTTTGCCTTCAGCACATACTGTTTATCCAGTCTGGCAAGCTGCTCCTCCTTTACTTTTAGAACTGCATAGTCGCTAAGCAGGACGTCCGTATCTTCATGCAGAATCATATGCCCTTCATGAATCATATACAAATCATCACACAGCCCTTCCAAATCAGTAGAAATATGGGAGCTGATCAATATGGAATTTTGTTCATCCCTTTCCATATACTCCCTTAATAGCTGCAAAAGTTCATCTCTTGCGACTACATCCAGACCGGCGGTAGGCTCATCCAGTATTAACAATGCTGCCCCGTGGGTAATGGCTGCAAGGGTTTTCAGCTTTGCCTTCATTCCGGTGGAAAACTCCTTTATCTTCTTATTCAAAGGCAGTCCAAAATGCTCACATTGCTCTAGGAAATATGCTTTTTCAAAGCCAGCGTACATATTTTCCATAATGGGAACAATATCTTTAATGGAAAGATAACCGCTGAATCCTGAATCCGACAGAACCACTCCTATTTTTTCCCTATCCTTTTTGCTTAATTCCCTAACATCCTTCCCAAAAATCTGAATGGTTCCTCCATCTGCAGAAATCAGGCCCAGAGCTGCTTTAAAAGTTGTGCTTTTTCCAGCTCCATTCTGACCAATCAGACCCGTGATACAGCCCGGCATGACTTCCAACGAGCAGTCCAGATGAAATCTGTCATAGTTCTTTTGTAGGTTCTCAATTTTTAACATAAACTATTCCTCCAAAACAAGCTCAAATAATTCTCTTATTTCTTCCTCGCTCAACCCGTATCTTCTGCCCTTTTGAATGGCCATTTCAAAATCGGCTTCGACTTCTTTTTTTTGTTCCTCTATCATCAGCTCTTTATTAGCAGCTGCTACATAAGTCCCCTTTCCGTGAACTGTCACGGTAAATCCCTCTTCCTCTAAGTTGTCATATGCTTTCTTTACAGTCAGGGCGCTTATTTTCAAATCCTTCGACAAGGAACGGACAGATGGAAGTATGTCATTTTCGTGTAACTCACCATTTATTATCATTGCCTTCATTTGGTCTATGATTTGCTCATAAATGGGAACCATGGATGAATTGTTCACTATTATTTTCATACTCTTCCTCCTCTGTTTATAAACAGTATATAACAGTATAGAACTGTTGTCAACTGTTATATACTGTTTATTTTAATTTATGCTTATTTTGGTTTGATTTCAATTAGTAAGGACGACTGCAGACAGCAATCGGCGGCATACTTCCCTTTTACAGAAGGGGCTGTATGCCGCCGAAAAATTCACAACATCTTCAAAAAGCACATAATGCAGTATGTCCGGGGTTATTTTATCAGGCATATGATACCACAGCCTATTATTTCCAATATACTGTGTCTTAAAAGCCGAAGAAGGCTGAAATCTATTTCCTATATTGAACCAATGCAATGTTCCACCGTTTATTACAAACGTCTTCTCAATTCTCTTTATAATATCTGCATATTTCAGATAGGATACTTCAAATATTTTTGTTCTATCAAGATAAATTCTTTGGTGACATTTTCTATACTAATTCATTATCAGAAAACTCTTCAAAATAATTTTTTGGATTTTGACAAAACTTATTTGCATTAGACTTTTTCATTAATTCTACTATTTCATCCATATCTGGATAATAAGTTTTACCCTCATAAAAAATCATTCCCTTTATTTTTTGCACATAATCCAATATTTTCTCAAGCATTTTTTTTGTTAATGAACGCAAATCAAATCTACAATTTATTTCTTCCAATAACTCATCTTCGTATAAAAATTGAATACACGTTTCATTCTCCTTTCCATATTGAACTATATCGTCTATCCAACTTGCTTGTTTTTCTAAAAAATTGATTTTAACTGAAGATATTTTCCTCTTTTTCCAAGACAATATATCTTCGTCACTAGAATTATTTTCTGCTACACAATTCTCTCTTGGTATTATATAACAATCAAATTGCCACAATGCCATTTTAATCCTCCTTAATCAAGCCATAGCAAATCTTCAACCGTCTTATATCCTGCATAAGGCAATTCTACTTTTTCAATTGGTACTTCTTTCAATCCTAGTCTCTTTGCAGCAATTAATCTATGATGACCATCTACTATATATTTTTGGCTATTATATTCGATATATTTTATAGTTTCATTTATACCATTATCCTTAATATCCTCAATCAATTTATTCATATTTTTCTTACTTAACGTTTGTGAATGTGTTGGTGTCAAATCATAAGGACTAGCCATACCAGTTCTACTACCACCCACCGCACAAGTATTATGCACCAACACTTCCTCATCCGATACATAATATGTATGCCAGTCCGCCACTTCAAAGTTATACACCCTGACCGGCTCTTCCAGTATCTCAAGCTCCACACGAGCAACGGTTAACACTTCTCCATCCGCATTCAGCACCTTATCGCCTTCCTGCAATTCCCCTGCTTCCCTGAATCCATATCCTTCTATCCAGAATGGGTGGTTCGGAGTGGTGTCAATCTCCGTATCTCCTATCCACAAGTGGAGCAGCTCTTTTGTCTCCTTCTTGAATACACGGACTACTTCCTTATAGCCTTCTTCTCCGCTTTCCGTATCTTTGGCATATACCAAGTCCCCGGCTTCAATCGCTTCAATGGCTTTCCTGCCCGCTTCCGTCTTTACCTGTGTTCCGGCTACGAAGCATACCCCGTCTGCTATATTGGCATACGGCTGGCTTGATCCGCTGCTCAGGCTTGCCTTGCTGCTCAAGCTGCTCCTCATCCTGTTAAAGCTCCGGATGCTGTTCACACTCTGCGCAACCCCGCCTACAACTCCTAATGCACTCAATGCCGCATTCGCCCCATTCAAAAACGACACATGCCCCGTCTCCCGGTATTCCTGCCTTACGCTTCGGAATGCCCTGTCAAAGTTGATTGCATTCACTCCCGTCTGGGCGACGGCTCCCACCATCCGGCAGGTGGCGCTCACTGCTTTGCCTACCTTTATCGTCCTCTCACACTTGGCAACGAAACCGGCTCCCTTGATGATGCCTCCTACCGCATCACCCAAGCCCATAATGCCGCTATACTTGTTTAAGTTCTAGCAATTGTCTATGATACTATCAAAGATATTCCGCAATTATACGGTATATTAAACTTTTGCTAATACTTAAACATAGGACTCACATTAAATTCAATATTTAACTCTTGTAATTTAGCAATTATTGCCTTAATTTCAGGTGCTTTTGCTTTTAATATACAGACTTCCTTTTTCTCGAGCATTTGCTTGGCAATAAAAAAACTAACACCAGCCGTTTTTGCTATAAACTTTATTTTTTCTTTATCAATTTGAGATTTATTATTAAGATAAAGGCTGTATTCCGTCTCATCAACATTTATCTCATCAATGTATGTTGTAATTATATCCCACCCGCAAACAGGACATTTCCATCCCTGTATAGCACCTTCAATATTCCAATTCATTTTTTTCTTACATTTCTCACATACCATTTAATGATTTCCTCCGGGCATAAATAATTTAAAAGTCCCAATATCATTCATGTCTGGCAATCTTGAATTATTCATTCCAGCAACAAAATAATTACCATTTGCCATTGTCCATAAATAATTTGTTGGTGCATAAACCTCAACGTTAAGTTTGTTAGCTAAATTTTGTGCAAATCCATTATCTAAGGAACCTGTATTACAAGATAACAATCTAATCGCTTGACCGTTATAACCATCTGAATTTTTAATTAAGCGTGCAGCTGTTCTATGATCTACTATCATATGCTGTCCATTATGAGTAATTTGTATTCCATTTGGGGTTCCATGTGCAACAACATCATAATATCCATTAGCATCCACATCTGCCCTATGACTGATATAATCTGCAAAAGCATCACCAGCATCCATAAATGTAGCATCTCCAACAGAATATATCTTTGCCTTGCTGCTCAAGCTGCCCCTCATCCTGTTAAAGCTCCGGATGCTGTTCACACTCTGCGCAACCCCGCCTACAACTCCTAATGCACTCAATGCCGCATTCGCCCCATTCAGGAACGATACATGCCCGGTCTCACGGTATTCCTGCCTTACGCTCCGGAATGCCCTGTCAAAGTTGATTGCATTCACTCCGGTCTGGGCGACGGCTCCCACCATCCGGCAGGTGGCGCTCACTGCCTTCCCTACCTTTATCGTCCTCTCACACTTGGCAACGAACCCGGCTCCCTTGATGATGCCTCCCACTGCATCCCCCAAGCCCGGTATGGCGGCTACTATGCTGGCGGCCATCTCGAAGGTGTTCCCTTCCCTGTAATACCAGTAGGCATTGGCAAGGTCTGCCACGAAGCCCAGCAAATCCAGAGCAATATACCCTAACATTTTTAGATGCTCATTCAAGCTCTCTTCTTTATTATTGATACTCATACACCATTCGTATGGACTGTAAACTGAATATTATCCCTAACCCACTCCAATTAGGCTAAAAGATAAAAGTAGTAATACCTGCCTACTTTCTTCGCATTTCACAATAATATTTTTCGTTTTTGTTAATAAAAATTCTCTAATATTTAATAATATTCTTTTCTTTTCCTCAGTTTCAATTCTAATCTTCTCATAAGGCGGCTCCCAATGAGTAATTAATTGAGGGGTCAAATAAAAATAATCTTCACGAAAATCAATTTCAACAATCATTTTCTTATCAGCCTCACAATACTCTAAACAATAAAAATGAGGAACATTTATACTATACGCTTTTCTGTTATTCATATCTATTCTCCGCTAATTCATAAATTTTGTAAATATATTCGTTACATTTGGATTCTTCAACAACTCTGGATACTCCACTGTATTAAATATACTCCCGGATCATGAGCCATTAACAAAGCCATATGTATTTCCACTGGCATTCTGTGCATATCTAGCAGACAACCTTGTCCAAACATTCGTTGTTTCCCCTTTTGTCAATGGACTGTCTACATTAAACAATTTTAAACTATCCAAATAAGTTCCACCTAATGTTGTCTCTAATATCATCTTACCATTTGTTCTTGCAAATTCTTCTGTCAATGCCTTATTACCTGCGCCCAAATAGAAAGTAGCTGTATTTGTTCAAGCTCTGCCCGTTGTCTGTAAATCCTGCAAAACCCCTTCAATACATATATTTAATTATCAAAATTCATAACATACTTATTCTATCTCTCTATTTAAGGATAGTAATTCATTAATCCATTTATCAATAGAAACTTTATTTTCTTCTAAATAATTAGGAAAACTTGTTAACTTATCAAAACTTATAACTTCCAAATTTTTCCACCATTTTGGTAATTTAAAACTTGCATGTGCGCTATGGCGGCATGCACTGCACCATGTCCACACCCCTCCTCTATCTCCATCTATTTCGTATCTGTGAAAATATAAATGCCCTTCTTTCTTTCCACAAATGGGGCACTTCACTGGAAAACATTCGCCCCCCTTTATTTCTATATTGTCTAATATATTCATTATTTTGTAATCATCATCTCTCCACATTTATCTAACTCCTAATATATATTCAGCCAAAGAATTACCTGAATTGTATGCTGGTAGCTCAGGCGCACTGCCACCTCGTAGAAAATTGCGTGCATGATTCAATTCATGCGCTATTGTATTCGCTAATTCCGTCTCGCTCATCAAAGCATCTGATCCAAATTCTATTACAGTTGGGTTATCAGCTACTGTTCTCCCATACGTTCCCCTCTGTATGTTAGAATTATACTTAATAGTGATGTCTTGACCTGAACCTCTCAAATTAATTCCGTATTTTTTGGCAATTGCATTCGCATATGTTTCAGGATCTAATGCCATATCTAATGTCTTTTTAGTTGCTTCAACAGGTTCCCCTTTCCTATATCGTACTCCTGAGCCGCTCCTAATTCCTATACTGCCCCTCATCCTGTTAAAGCTCCGGATGCTGTTCACACTCTGCGCAACCCCGCCTACAACTCCTAATGCACTCAATGCCGCATTCGCCCCATTCAGGAACGATACATGCCCGGTCTCACGGTATTCCTGCCTTACGCTCCGGAATGCCCTGTCAAAGTTGATTGCATTCACTCCGGTCTGGGCGACGGCTCCCACCATCCGGCAGGTGGCGCTCACTGCCTTCCCTACCTTTATCGTCCTCTCACACTTGGCAACGAACCCGGCTCCCTTGATGATGCCTCCCACTGCATCCCCCAAGCCCGGTATGGCGGCTACTATGCTGGCGGCCATCTCGAAGGTGTTCCCTTCCCTGTAGTACCAATAGGCATTGGCAAGGTCTGCCACGAAGCCTACCACCGGCACGAAGCCCAGCAGGTCTAAGGCAGTATGCCCTAACATCTTCAGGTACTCATTCAGGCTCCCTCCCACCGGGCACAGCCCGAATGGGTCTGTCAGGGTCACGGGGTTGCCCTGCACATAGCTGTATTTGTTCAGGCTCTGCCCGTTGCCTATTGTTCCGTCTAGGATGTCACGGTTTATGAAGCGCTTGATATCCGTATTGTAATATCTTGCACGCATGTAATACAGACCATTTCCATCAGTCTCTACTCCTGCCTGCCCATTATACAGGAAGCGTATCGGAGTATCGTCTGAAATCCGGTTTTCATTCCCATCATAGGTACCCATCTACTCCCCGCTGGGGCTGGAGGCATAGCTGCAAACGGTGCTTTACATACATTAGCATTTTTGTCCACAATATTTATATAATTATCCATATGGTTTAAACTTTATAACTATATACGATGAGCATTATATCAAATTTTTTTATATAGCTCCGCCAATTCAATCAGTTCAACACCTAATTGATCTGTATAATCCCAAGAATCAATTATAATTCTTGGGTAACTTAAAGCCATGTTTTTTGCATCACTACTATCTTTAAGTTCTCTCAAAATTGTTTGTAACTGCAACATATTTTTCTTACTTTGTCTACTCTTTACTTTTTCTATCTCTAATATAATTTTCTGTTGTAACTCATTATTTTTTGTATTAAATTTTTCTTCTACTGACATTTTATCAAATCCTCCAAATTATTAATATACCATTGCTTTGCACCACCAATATATTGGCTACCAAAACTAATTTGAGCTGCCGCATTCCCTGTAATCATCATTGTTCCATTTTTCACTTGAAACTGTTGAATACCTTGCATACTGTTCCATTCATACGGTAATGCCAAATTTTGTCTGTTAATTAATGGAGAAAATGTTTCAAATAAATATCTTCCCTCAATATCGGCATTGCCACCATAAAACCTTAATCCATATGTTCTATCTCCAGCAATTTGCAGTTTTATAGTCTCCCTCTCAAATGATTCCAATATTTTCTTTCTATATCCTCTTGGAACTCCTTGTGATTTTAAGTATCTTGAAGCTTGTTTAACACCGTCATAAGAATTACCCATTCCCAAGTCATTTTTGCTACTCAAACAACTCCCCATATTATTAAAATTCTTCAGACTTTTCCTCATTCCGTTAAAGCTCTGGATGCTGTTCACACTCTGTGTAATCCCGCCTACGACTCCAAGTCCGCTAAGCACAGCATTTGCCCCATTTAAGAACGACACATGCCCCGTCTCCCGGTATTCCTGTCTCACGCTTTGGAATGCCCGGTCAAAGTTGATCATGTTCACTCCGGTCTGGGCTACCGCCCCAATCATCCGGCAGGTTGCACTCACTACTTTCCCGGCTTTCGCCAGCTTCTCGCACTTTACAAGAATCCCAGCTCCTTTGACCACTGTTCCAATGGCATCCCCAATCCCGGGGACTGCGGCTATAAGACTGGCAGCCATCTCGAAGGTGTTCCCTTCCCTGTAGTACCAGTAGGCATTGGCAAGGTCTGCCACGAAGCCCACTACCGGCACGAAGCCCAGCAGGTCTAAGGCAGTATGCCCTAACATCTTCAGGTACTCATTCAGGCTCCCTCCCACCGGGCACAGCCCGAATGGGTCTGTCAGGGTCACGGGGTTGCCCTGCACATAGCTGTATTTGTTCAGGCTCTGCCCGTTGTCTATGGTTCCGTCTAGGATGTCACGATTTATGAAGCGCTTGATATCCGTATTGTAATATCTTGCACGCATATAATACAAGCCGTTCCCGTCAGTCTCCACTCCTGCCTGCCCGTTATACAGGAAGCGTATCGGGGTATTGTCTGAAATCCGGTTTCCATTCCCATCATAAGTGCCCATCCTCTCCCCATAGGGGCTGTAGGCATAGCTGTAGACAAGGTTCCCTTCTCCGTCCGTAATCTGGGTGGTGCTCCCCACCTGATTATAATGGTACAGGTAATAAACTATGCCGGCTGTATGGGGCGCTGCACCGCCTGTTCCGTCTGACGTCTCGCCAGACGGCTGGCTGTCTCCTACTGTACCGCCTTTTCCTGCTACACTGGCATTCTTCCCTGCCTCTGTATTTCCTTCTCCCTCTCCTTTCTTTCTGCTCTCCTGACTAATCAATCCTATCCCATAGGTATAGACCGTATAATCCGTCTCTTTCGTATACTGCCCAAGCAGGT
This sequence comes from Robinsoniella sp., assembly GCA_023664735.1. GTDB lineage: Bacteria > Bacillota > Clostridia > Lachnospirales > Lachnospiraceae > RGIG3040. The sequence goes on from JAMPFB010000036.1 coordinate 11,650, forward strand.
TCTTCCCATATCCCGTAATGGACAGCACCTGCGAGTATGTGGCGTTCTTGTCCACCGCATACTCTTCCCGCCTGTCTTTAGTCTGTACCGCTATCCGGGTGTCCTCTGCGTCGTATTCATAGGTGGTGTCCCCAGCCTTTATGAGACGGTTGCGGCAGTCATATTCAAAGCTTGTCATCACCCCATTTAATGGGCCGTAAGTCATGTTGCCGTCCAGATCGTAGGTTACCTTCTGCCCGTTGTAGGTATCCAGACGGTTGTCTTTTGTATAGGTCATGCTGGCGCTGGTGAGTGCGCTGATATCGCCGGATGCCATGCCGCTTCCTGCAGCTTTGTTTTCTACAGCTTTATTTCCTGCTTCTATGCTTCCGTCCCCTGCACTTCCTGCTTCTGTGCTTCCATTCCCTGCATTTCCGCTTTCGGTTATCTTTGTGATGTTCCCCTGCAGGTCATAGGTATAATGGTAGCTGTGCAGCACCCGGTCTCCGGAACGGTCTTTAGCACTGGTGACTCTTCCTGCCAGATCGTATTCGTAGCATTCCCCGCTTCCGTCAGGACGGGCGGTCTTTATGAGCCTTCCGTTGTCATCGTATTCATAGTGGGTCTTCCTGCCGGATGGGTCCGTCACGTCCGTCAGGTTCCCGCACTTGTCATAGGCATAGCGGACGATCTCCCCGCCCGGATAGGTCAGGCTGATCCGGTTCCCCATCTCGTCATAGCTATAGGTGATGGTGTCACCCTTGTAGTCCGTGTAGGTCTTGACACGGTTCAGCTCGTCATAGGTACGGCGGATAGTTCCTTTTTTATCCGTCACTGTCTCCAGATTGCCGTTGGCATCATAGGTATAGCGGATGGTGCCCTCCTCGTCTTTTGTCTTTGTAATGCGGCCAAGGCTGTCATAAGCATAGGTCTTCTTCTGGTTTCTGGCATTCTCTTCTTCCTTTAGCAGCCCTTCCCCATTGTAGGAATAGGAGGCTGCCTTCTGGGACAGGGCATTCGTTACCTGTGTCACCCTGCCAAGGCTGTCACGGGCATAGGATGTAGTCCACCCGTTGGGGTCCGTCACGGCTTTTATGTTCCCTTTCCCGTCATAGGCATAGCTGCTTTCCTTTTCTTCCTTATCGGTAACGGTGGCAAGCATACCCCTTGTATATTTGTATCTGGTAGCTGCAGTTCCTCCGCCAGCCACTGCCTCCGCCATGGACAGGATCCTTCCTGCCCCGTCGTATTCGTAGGCTGTCCTGCCACCTGCCATATCCATGGTCTCTTTTAAGCGGTTCATGGAATCATATGTATTTTTTGTAATGGTATTCCCGTAATAATCCGTTACCTGCTCCGCATTCCCATAAGCATCATAGGAAATACGGCTGGTCTTTCCGTTCTCATTGGTAATGGCGGTTGCCTGACCATCGGCATTATATTCATAAGAGACTTTAATGTCTCCTTTTTCCTTTGTATGCACTGTCACCACTGTCAGACGGTTCAGCCCGTCATACTCCATGCTGGTGGTGGTGCCTAGGGCGTTGGTCTTTTCTGTGCAATTGCCATTGGCATCATAAGCGTAACGGGTAGTGTTCCCTTTTGGGTCAGTCTCTGCAGTCATCCTTCCGAAGCGGTTAAACTCATAAGTAGTGGTATTTCCCAGGGCATCCTTTAGCTGCTGGATATTTCCCGCCACGTCCACCTTGTAATTGGTAGTATGCTTCCCATTCTTCGTTTCTTGGATCAGGTTCCAGTTGCTGTCATAAGTGTATTCCATAGTCTGGCCGTCTGCAAGGGTCTTTTTCCTAAGCTTTCCATTGGGATAGTAGTCATACCGGGTAATGCTTCCCTCCGTCTCTTCGCTTATCATGCGGTTTGCGGCATCATAATGGTATTCTGTCAGCACTCCCGTCTGATCCTCATGGCTGATAAGGTTCCCGGCTCCATCATAGCCGTTCCTTTCCCTTGTGCCGTCCGGATAGCGGATTTCTGTTATGTTTCCTTCTCCGTCATAATCATATTCCGTAGTACCTCCGGCTGCATTGGTCTCCCGGATTTTCCTTCCCATCCGGTCATATCCATAGGTGGTTGTCTGGGATTTCTGTTTGCCTGTCCGGTCCGTCCTTGTTTCTTCCAACAGGTTTCCACAATTATCATAGGCATAGGCTATGGTCATGCCTGACGGCAGCTCCACGCTTACCTGCCTTCCCAGACCATCATATGTATAATGGGTAGTGTTTCCAAGCGGATCCCTGCTTTCTATGATATTTCCGAAGCTGTCATAGGACAGGCTGGTCTTGTTCCCCTTATAATCCGTATAGGAAGTCATGTTTCCTTTTTTGTATGTGTAGCTCCTGCTTCCCAGCCCTTCTACAGTCTCTTTTATTAACTGGTTCTTCTCATCGTATTCGTATTGGGTTACCATTCCTTTGTAGTCCACGTATTTGGTTATGTTATGGCAGGCATCATACGTATAGGAGGCATTGTCTCCTTTTGCGCCGTCTATGCTCTTTAAGTTCCCTTTTTCGTCATAGGTCATCTGGGTTGTGTTCCCAAGGCAGTCGATAAAATAGGTCATGTTGCCGTTTTCATCGTAACGGTACATGCTGCTGTTTCCATCCGCTCCGGTTTCTGTCAGCAGATTCCCCTTATAATCATAAAGATAGGTGCTTTGGTTCCCATTCTGGTCTGTCCATGCAGTTTTCTGTCCTTTTTCATTGGTGGTAACAGTCTGGGTCTCCCCCCGATGGTCCGTAATGGTGATGTGGGTGCCGCCGGATTCCTCATCATCCTCATAAGCAAAGGTGGACTTTTGCCCGCTGTCGGGCTGCCACTGGCTGGTAACCCTTCCTTCTTTGTCATAGGTATTTTTCAGATAGATCACGCCGTTTTCATTTACTGCCTCTGTCAGATGATGGCTGTCGTCATAGCGGTAACGGGATTCCATGCCGGCAGGGTTTATGACAGAAATCAGGTTCCTGCTATCATCATAGGCAAGCTGCTGCGTCCTTCCCACGGCATCCGTCACCCGGCTGATAAGCCCCTGCTCATTATAGGTAAGGCAAACAGACTTACCGCTAAGCCGGTCCGTCACAATAAGGTCGCTTTCCCTTCTGGATATATCCAGAATCCTCTTTTCGTCTTTTTTAATCTGTACCAGCTTTCCTTCCTTGTCAAAGCAGAGAGCCTCTCCAATGGGGGAGGTCAGTATATAGCTTTTGTCTTCATTCCGCACCAGCTTATATTCTTCCATGGCTGTGCTCATGGAAAGGAAGGTTCCGGTATATTCTTTTTCCTGATCCAGCATTACGTCCCCGTTTACCAGACGTCCGTAAGTAGTATTTTTAAGGGCTTCCTCACTTATGAAGTCCACATGGGCATAGGGGGAGCTGTGATAGGTAATCGTATTCCCCTTGTTTTCTATCCACTGCTCATAGTTATGGCTCATGCCGTTTCCAGCTTCTCCTGCTGTTTCTGCCAGCATGGAGTTATATTCTATGGAAAATGGGATAGTTCCGTCTTCTGCCATGGAAAGCCCATCTATGGTCTGCAAAAAGGCTCCTGTAGTCACGTCCACAGGGTCACCATAAATATCCGTATCATCGGTATAAGCTTTCCTTCCCACATAAACAATATATTTGCTTATATGGCTTGAAATGGGTTCAATGGTTACTTTAACACCCAGATTGCTGCCTTCCAGACTTTTGGCAAATGCATCAACCAGCTTGAAATAATAACTATATCCTTTTCTTCCGGCAGTGTCTGCAGACATATAGGTGCCGTATATTTCTTCTCCCGGCTCCAATACCCCCACTTTTATTACATCTCCGTCATAAGTAACAGGCATCACCTTGCACTTATTGGTATCCGGCATATGGTAGGTTTTTCCTCCTGAGCGGCTTACGCTCAGCACCGCATTGGTTTCCCGGTCTTTTACTATGATTTCCTCCACATGGTCTTGTGTCTGATATTCCCCAATTGTAGTTGAAAGGTTGTAAAAATTCCTTCCTGACTCGTTTACAATTTTATACTGTATGTAATATCTTTCGCCTGTATAGCAGGCATCCTGAGGCATGACAATAATATGGATGCCTTTGCCTCCCTCCACTTCAAATCCATATTTTCCCTGAAACCTTGCATCAATGGGAGCCTGAAAAGGACTTAAGGTGCCATGGAAAGAGGCTTCCAGCTCATATTCTCCCGGTTCATCCCCTTTTACCACCCAGCTGGCGGTTCCAGCCTGTCCTCCTTCAATTCGTTCCATATGCTTTATCAGATTCTGTCCTGATTTCAGTTGCGCCAAGGAAACTCCCTTTGGAAGCTCCAGCGCTGCCGAAGCATTTTCAATGGGGAACCTTGGGTTTGCATTGTTGAATACGGCAAGCTCTACGTTATACATCTCCTTTAGCCATGTAACGCTTTGAACCGTTGAAAAGCACAGGAATACAGGTAAAATTTCTTCTCCATCTCCCTCGTCCTCTGGAATGACAAACTTGCCATGTACGTTAATTTTCCTGTTTGACTTATGATAATCCCCGCCTGAACTTTCGTCCTGATTCAATACGGTTGAATATCCGTTTCCGTCAAGAGGCCCTGCATATTCCACCATAATAGGGATTGGAGTAGAGGCAAACGTCAGTTCCACGGAAAATACATAGGTATGATAGTTTTCCGGCTTTGAAAAGTCCACGCCCGCCTCAATCATTTCCTCTAACTCCATCCGGTGCACATTCATTTCACCAGTTACTACTTCACCGGAAGAAAGTATAATGGTCTCTTCCTTTTTCTCCTGATTGCTTATGTAAATAGTACTGTCCTTTGGCAGATACCCCTCGGCAAAGGCACAGTATTCATAGACTCCTGCCCGGGTGCAGATATCCACCCTGCCAAGCCCGTCGGTTCGCAAGTGAAGCTGTTCTTCTTCCCCGGTTTTTACGTACACATAGGCATAAGGAATCCCGGCGCCATTGCTATCCTGCACAAGCAGGGAAGAAATCCCGTTTTTGTCCCTGTTTTTTACGAATACTGTACAGATAGCGCTGTTTTCATTTCCGGCATTATCTCTGACTGTAAGCGTGACCTGATAGGTTCCCGGCTCTTCATAAGTATGTTTGATTTTGGAGCCAGTCTTTTTTGTGCCATCTCCCATATTCCAGAAATATTTTACCACCCTTACGTTATCGGTGGAGGCAGTCCCGTCAAACAGGGTCTGCAGTCCGTTAATGGTCACGATGTTTTCCGGCAGACTGGCAATGGGAGCCATGGTATCTACCTCATTAGCATAACTGTTCACCACTTTGGACTCACTGTAATTTCCACTAGCATCATATGCCCTTACCTTGTAGTAATAAATCTGATTAGTTTCCACCTGAGTGTCTTCATATTCCGGCTGCTTCAATGTCTGAATGCATACAAAATCCTTTTCTCCCAAAGCTTTTCTGTAAATACAGTATTTATCAAAGTCCCCTTCTGTATTTTCCGTGTAGCTTAAGCGAATCAAGAAGCTTCCGCTTTCTGCTTTTAACTCCGGCTTTTCGGGCGCTGTCAGGTCAAATGTATATTCCGTAGTCACGTATTCACTTGTATTCCCATTTTTATCCATTGCACTTGCGCGAACTTCATATACGGTATCTTCTAAAAGCCCTTTTCCATCCCAGCCTATTTTTTTATAATCCAGCCTTGCTTTTGCACTTTCCGTCTCAATAGTATGCCATATATCATTTGAATCCTTCTGCCTATATTCCAATGTAATAGAGGATAGCTGGCTATTATCAGTTGCTATTACTTCCAGCGAAGCGCTTTCGCCCAGCAGCGTATGGGCATCCGGAGAGATTCCGGTCACTACCGGAGCTTCTTCATCCCTCTTTATGGTGGCTGCTGCCTCTTTTGAGGCATCACCTTCATTTCCGGCAATGTCTACCGCAGCAACCTTATACATATAGGTTTTTCCTTCTTCCACCTGACTATCAACATAATCCCTCGTAGTGGACAGCGGCGCAAGTACACGGAACATTCCGCCTTCTTCCTCGGCACGATAAATCCGGTACCCCTTTAAGTCCTTTTCCCCATTGAGGTTCCATGTAAGCCTTGCATAACCCTCTCCTCCTTCTGCTTTCAGGTTTTCTATCCGGGCAGGCGGAGTTCTGTCTATCGTATAGGTATTTACTACATCCTGATTTTCTTCTGTCAGCAGGTTGTGGTTTCCAGCTTTGTCATAGACTTCAAATTTAACATGAATTTCTCCTTCCAAAAGGGCAGAGATATCCCAGTCATAGCAGAAGGTATATTCTTTCTTATCGCCCTCTGCCAAAAGCTCTGCTATTGTTTCATAAGCTTCTCCATCATAGGAATAGGAAATAACTGCCCCATCCAGCCCATGATTGTCCTTTGCCTTTACTTGCAGGGATATTCTGTCTCTGTAATAAGAGGATGCAGGGAATACGGCAAGAATTTCCGGTCCCGTAACATCTGACTGTGTAGTAAAGGTAAGCTCCTCTGATTCTTCCCCCCTGTTTCCCAGATAATCATATCCTACTACCCGGATGGTATAGGCAGTTTCCGGGTTTAATCCGGTAATGGTGCAGCCCAGCCGGTCTGCAATATCTTCTACAGTTACAAAGCCTCCGTTTTCCAGTTTTTCTACACGGAACCATCCAAAATCCTCTTCCTCCACATCTTCCCAAGTAATCTGCGCTGATGTGCTGCCTACCGTATGGCTTTTTAATTGTATTCTGGCAATTCCGGTATGGTCTATTACATAAGTGCGAATACAGGGATTTTCGCTTTCGTTTCCGGCTACGTCCCTTGCGGCTGCCTTGACCTGATAGCTGCCTTCCTCATATTTGGAAGTATCAAGCCTATAGGCTATGCGGTTATTTACGGCTTTCTGCTCCACAAGCAGCTTCCATTCCTCTTCCTGCTGGTATTTTCCATAGAGGGAAATCGTATCTACGCTGCGGTTGTCCTTTGCTTCCACCTGAATCGCCACTTCATCTGCAATCGCCTGTGATGCCGGAAGCATTTCCTTTATGGTGGGCGCTGCGTCATCTCTGGAAGGGATTCCGGTAACAGCCCTTGACAGGGCGCCCTTCTGCCCGAACTGATCGTATGACTGCAATGTATAAGTATAGGATACCCCTGTTTCCACTTCCTTGTCCGTATACCATTCCACACCTGCATCAGTCAAATCTGCAATGATTTCAAATTCACCGTCTTCCCGCTGCCTTCTTAAAAGGGTTCCGGCAAGGTCGGCGCTTTTGCTTCTGTCCCATGTAAGGGTTAGCACTCCATTACTATCCTGAATTTCCAGATTCTCAGGCGCCTTTGGCGGGGTCTTATCCAAGGAATAGGTCACTAATTTTTCCCTGCTGTTTCCATCCTGATCCGTCAATACGAAGCGGACATCTATTTCTTTATCTTCTGTAAATCCGGAAATGTCCCATGTATAGGAAACATAATACTGGCTGCTGTCATAGACCTTTTGTCCTAACGGGGTAGGGGTAATGGCTTTCCATATGTCCTTATCCTCATCAAAATATTCTATGGTGACTTGATTGCCCTTGCTGTTTCCTGCGGAGGAAAATCTTGCCATCAAGGAAACTGTCTTTCCGCCGATAGTTTCATAATCCTTTGGCGACACGTAAATGATTTTGGGCATACTTACCGCACCATGGACTTCCTGACTTATTTCGGAAACGTTCCCTGCTTTATCCGAGGCAGTTATGGTGTAAATATAAAGTGTATTTTCTTTTAATCCTGTATCTTTATAAGTAGTGGATTCTATGTTAGCATCAACTAACTCACCATTTCGATACAGGGAATAATGAGTGGTTTTTACATTATCGGCTGCCGCCTTCCATGAAAGAGTAATGGAGGAACCTGTACTGCTTACTATGGAAAGTCCCTTTACCTGTTCCGGCGCCCGGTCGTCTGTCAGGGTAACTGCTTCCACCGCATTTGATGCTTCGCTTACATTTTTATCCTCATCAAAGGCATATACTGTATATACATATGCCGTGTCAGGAGACAAACCTGTGTCCGTATAGGAAAGGGCTCCTGTTACTGCTACCTTTCTGCCATTCCTGTAGATTTCATACCCTGCCACGCCGGTATCATCCACAGCTTCTTCATAGGTAATGGTAATACTTGTCTCGGTTACATTTCCAATAGAAATCTGCCCTACTGAAGAAGGGGGAAGCTCATCCGTTGTTTCATAGACTACTTCGTCCGCTATTGTTTCCGGCGGATTGTGGAAAATATAACCTGTGCTGACATTTTTCTTTAATACCAGCCTGTGAAATCTTGCTGCTCCCGGATGGCTGAAGCTGACTGTTTGAATTTTGGCTCTTCCGGTGGTGGTAAGCTTTTTAGCAAGTACAGTGGTATGGCTGTCCGTTGCTATAAAGTTAGCTGTTGTTTTTTGGGTAAAATCCCCCCTTACTTCTAAAGTGCCTCCGGTCAAAAGCCCATTATGGGAATATCTGCTGGCAAAGCTTACATTACCGTTTACAAAGGCACAGCCGCCTGCTTCCTGCATGACAAAATATCCCTGTTCATTTACGTTCAGGTAGGAGGATAGCTGCAAGGTGCCATTTTCCACATAAACCGCTCCATTTACCGTACAAGCTGAAGCATGAAGCTGGCAAACACCCAGTTTCAGGGTTCCATCTACAGTCAGGCTGCCTTCTATGTTCAAATCCTCTTCTAATATATTCTCTCCTGTCAGTCTTATATTTCCACCGCAGTTATCTCCTGCTAACTGCTTTACGCTGGCAATTACCAGATTTCCGCTGCCGGATAACTGACTGTCCGTATCTGTAATGGTGCCCTTCACAGTAACGTCAGAGTTCAGCACCACGCCCATTCTGCTTGTGTTTTCAACCGTCAGGCTTCCCAAAACCGGCGCTGTCTGCATAATAAGCTTCTGGGTATTTTCGCCATTTAAGCAGAGGGTATGGGAAGGCTCTGCAAAAAAGCTGCTGCTTCCTATCTGTCTGACGTCCCCTTTTACCTGAATAATACCTTTTTTATAGTGTCCCTCTATGCCTGCTGCCGGCTGCATAATAAAATCGCCCGTAATCTGCACAAAATCAGAATCTTTCTCCATAGTCAGGAAACCGCTGCTGGCTTCATAGTAATACATTTCATTTTTTATTTTTCTTGTCTGCTGCCTATAATCGCCTTCCACAATCAGGGTTCCGCCATTTATCAGCACTTCTCCGCCTGCCTGAATGAAATCCCCTCTTACAATCAGAGTGTTGCCGTTTAAATCCATGGTATCTTCCAGCAATACAAAATCGCCTTCCGCTATATAATCTTCCTTGAGCGTAAAGCCATAGATTCCTTCTGTATCTCCGTAAGTAAGCCTGCAGCCGTTGCGAATCAGGCTGGACTTCTGCAAGGCTTTTTCGGAATAAACACCGTCTTCGCTATAGTTTTGCAGCTCTAAGATGTTAAAGTATAAGCCGTCTGCCATGGTGATGGTCTGCTTTTTGTCTCCGCTTAAGAGGGTGCGGTGGGTGCCGGTGGCATAAAAATTGCTTTGGATGTCCGCATTTCCTTTTAGCTCCAGAATTCCGGAAGACAGCGCCTCGCTGCACTGCGGAAAATACAGAAAGTCTCCTTCTACAAGGACATGGTCTGCTTCATGGGTCATGCGGATTCCGTGGCTGTAATAGCCTCCTCCTGCCGTCAGGTCCTTCCCTACCTTCAGGCTTCCGCATTCCATGGCTATCTCTCCTGCATTCCAGACCATGCCTACTTTCATGCTCCCCCTTATCGTCAGGCTCCCATAAATGGAGATTCCATGGTTGCTTTCCATATCCCCCAAAATCTCAAGCTCTTCTCCGTCTTTTACAGTAAGCTGCTGCATAGCGCATACGCTTCCACCAAAATATCCATTTAGAAAGACAGTCGTTCCACCTATTCCAATCTTTCCGCTATGCTCCTGTCCCCTTTGGTCTTTTATCTTCCCTGCCACATATGGGGTGTTCTCAAAAGTAACTCCTTCTATGCTGGCATTTTCTATTTCCAAATTTTCTATATGGGAGCTTCCTAGGGCGCTGTATTCCATGCTAACCGTTTGTTTTCCTTCCCCTGAGAGAAGAAGTACATGGCTGCCGGATGGGTTGAAGTTCAAAAGAGCTGATGTCTTTTTCTGTATGAAATTCCCCTTGATTTCCAGCACTCCGGCTGTAAGCTTTCCGGATGTATTGGCAGTAGTCTGTATGTACATGCTTCCCTTTACCAGCACATAATCGGTTTTCTTATCCATATGCAGTAAACCACTGCTAATTCCAAAGCTTTTTTCCTGATTTTCTGCTGAATTCTGCACGTCCTGTTGGCGGTAATCTCCTTCTATCACCAACCTGCCACCATTTATATGGATTTCTCCGCCTGCCTGAATCAAATTCCCTTTTATCGTCATGGTATGACCGTTTAAGTCTAAAGTATCATCTATCAGGATGAAATCTTCTTCCACGACTTCATCCTGTTCTAATGTATATCCATAGCTTCCCTGCATGTCCCCGTATGTGAGCCTGCAGCCGTTGCGGATTAATTGGGACTTTAGCAAAGCCTTTTCGGAATAAACTCCGTCCTCGCTGTAATTTTGCAGCTCTAAGATGTTGAAGTATAAGCCGTCTGCCATGGTGATGGTCTGCTTTTTGTCTCCGCTTAAGAGGGTGCGGTGAGTGCCGGTGGCATAAA
>JAMPFB010000037.1 GCA_023664735.1 Robinsoniella sp.
AGCCCCTATGCCGCATCCGTTTATCCATCTTTACTAGAAAAGGCTGAACTGTTACGAAAATCGGATTTACAGCTTGAAATAGTCGGGGAATTTGATATAATAAATGCATCAATTTTTAGATGTTATACTTGGTAGTAAACTTCATTGTGCCACTAAGTTTATGCAAGAGTATTAATAGTTGATGTTCCAGAAGTAATAAATTTTGACATTGATAAAAGCAAGTCGGAGGAGTAATGAAATGCCTGAGATAAGTAGATTCTATGGAATTGTTGTAAAAATGTTCTTTAAACCAAAAGAACACGAACCGAGTCATATACATGCTTTATATGGTGAATATATAGGAATTTTTGATTTAAAAACTATGCAAATGACTGAAGGTGATCTTCCCAAGAAAGCACAGGAACTTGTAAAAGAGTGGATGGAAAACAATCAAAATGAATTGCTTGAAATGTGGGATAGTCAAAATTTAAGGAAGTTGCCACCTTTATAATTTGGGAGATTATTTTTATGATACCAAGAATCAAAAGTGTTAAACCACTTAAAAATTATATGTTACGTGTTATATTTGATGATGGGCGGGATTGCTTGTATGATGTTGGAAAAGATATAGAGAATATAAAAGGGTATGAAGACTTAAGAAATATTCATGGACTTTTTGAACAAGTACAGCTTGACGAAAGTCGGACGTGTGTTTACTGGAATGATTTTATTGATCTTCCAAGTGATGCTATATATGAATATGGAACGATTTCACATGATGCTATAAATTGGGAATAAAGAGGCGGTACATATTACAATACAGCAAGAGACTGATATGTTTTTCAAGAGGAAAACTAATGAAATGTCATTTTTTGTGATATGGTCCTTGCTCAATCAATGGATAGGTGTTGTGGCATGTGCTATTGCTTTTTGCTCAATAGCACCAGATTTTGCAGAAATTTGTAAATCTTATTCTAATCAAATTAGGCATAAAGGTGCTGCATGTTATATGATTGCGGTTGCAATGGCAAGACCTATGAGATTTGTGGAAAAAATTGATAATAAGGAAGTATCTTTAGCAATACAAAATTAGTTAAGGGAATCGGATTTTTCGATTTCCTTTTTGGCTATATTGGATATGTGTTTATCTGATATAGGGGAAGTGTCAAATCCTGAGCCTGTGGGCTGAACTGTTGCAAAATGTTACCATTCTTTTACAATCTCATTCCCCAATTCCCCTTTTTCTAACAAAAAGTAACAAAAACAATCGAATTAAAATATTAAACATATGGGAAAATAGATAAAAAATGGAAGCCAAAAATGTGAGTTTTTCACAAAAAATTCACAATTTTACCAGAAGTATTGACCTTGTACAAAAAATATACTATTGTTAATACAGTTACATTGGTAATATTAGGGAACATTCTATGAAATTTTATGTTTCGTGGGGGTTACCAGATGTGCAGAAATAGGAGGTATTTTATGAAGAAAAGAGCAATGAAACGATGGCTAAGTGCATTTTTGGCAGCAATTATGGTATTTAGCAGCGCTGCTTATGATTTTCCGGCTGTAGTAAATGCAGCAGCGGTAGATGATGAGTCAGCAACAGTATCCGAAAGCGGTTTGATTTATGTGGACGAGGACATAAATGATGCTGCTGCGTATTCGGATGAGGCAGCAGAGGAGGATCTGCTGGGCGAAGGAACAGAAGAAGATGTGCCTAGTGCGGGCGCAGCGGATTATGGACTTTGTGATGAAATTCAGGATGGTGTTATACTGCACTGTTTTGACTGGAAGTACAATGACATCAAGGCAGAACTGCCTAATATTGCAGAAGCGGGCTTTTCGGCTATTCAGACTTCACCGGCACAGAGGAATGATGGCGGTGACATGAGATGGTATATGATGTATCAGCCCCAAGGCTTTAGCATAGCGTCAAATCCTATCGGTACTAAAGCGGAATTGCAAGCTTTGTGTACAGAAGCTCATAAGTATGGGATTAAAGTTATTGTTGATGTTGTTGCCAATCACTTGAGAGGCGAAGGCTATGATGTAGATAGCAATCTGTCAAGAAGTAACCATTCCGATTACTGGCATCATGAACAGGGTAGCATCGATTATGAGAATGGTGCGCGGAGCCAGTTTCACCAACGTCAGATTGGTATGTATGATTTGAATTCAGAGCATTCTGAAGTACAAAGGATCGTGTCAGCATATATAGATGAATTAAAGAGCGTAGGCGTAGATGGTATCCGGTGGGATGCTGCAAAGCATATCGGGCTTCCAAGTGAAAGCTGCAACTTTTGGCCGTCAGTAACCGGAAAAGGTCTTTGGCATTATGGCGAAATTTTAAAGGGTCCATTTAATAACCGGGGAAATAATGATGATTTGATGAAAGAATATACTACCTATATGTCTGTTACGGATGATGAATATGGGGATCAGATACTGGAGTCGATTAAGGGTGGGAGAATACCAAGCACTATAGGCAATTATTCGGAGAGAGGCATTGCTAAAAATAAACTGGTTTATTGGGCAGAAAGTCATGATACCTATTCCAATGATGGAGAATACGGAAAACAAACAGCATATGATACTGAGAATCAGATTGACCGTACCTATGCCCTGCTTGCTTCACAAGGTAAAGCGACAGCTCTGTATTTTTCAAGACCATTCAAAAAGAAAAAAGCAGAAATTTTAGTAGGAGCTAAAGGCGATACTCATTTCACGAGTAAAGAGGTAGCTGAAGTAAATCACCTTCATAATGCAACAGTAGGTGAAAAAGAATATTATGTAGCTGATACAAATAATAACGTAGGCGCTGTATGCCGTGAAAGTGGCGCCACTGTAGTTTTGGGAAACGGCAGCAACAGAGATGTTACAGTAGCAAATGGTGGCGGAACTGTAAAGCCGGGCACTTATACAGATCAGATTTCCGGAAGTACATGGACGGTTACAGCAACTTCGATGTCCGGACGTGTTGGAGATACAGGTATAGCGGTCTTTTACAATGCACAATCCGTTGCAAAGACTCCACTGCCTACCATCTCCAAAGAAGGCGGAAACTTTAACGATACTCTGACACTTACAATCGGTTTAAAAAATGCTACAAGCGGTACATACCAGATAGGCAATGGAACTGCACAGACCTATACCACTTCCAAAGATATTACAATAGGAAGCGACATGGCATTTGGCGATAGTGTTACCATTACACTTACAGCTACGGATGGCACCCAAACCGAAACAAAGACCTACACCTTCACCAAGGTGGATAAAGTAGTAAATAAAGCATATCTTTCACTGCCTTCAGGATGGCCTGAATCGGTAAAATGTTATGCATATGATTCTGCTACGGGAAACATCACTAATGGTTGGCCGGGCGTAGCGATGACGAAGGATTCTGCTACAGGATATTATGTTTATGAAATACCGGAAAATATAACAAAACCAAGGGTAATATTCTATAGCGATGATGCTCATAGAGATCCAGCGGATGGGGTACAAGGATTTTTATTTGAAACAGACGGTTCCTATCTCTATAAGGATGGAAGCTGGAAGGTATACACACCTGTAACAACAAAAGGAAAAGTCATAGTAAAATATGTGGATACACAGGGAAATTCAATTGCAACTGACAGAACCATAGAAGGCGATGTGGGAACAAGCTACACGACCACGGCAGCTTCGGTTACAGGCTATACACTAAAACAGACACCGTCCAATGCAAGCGGAAAATATACATCTGCCACTATTACAGTTACTTATGTATATGAGCAGACAACAAGCAGTGATTTGGATGTAACCTCTTCTTTAGCGGACGGTACAACCTTTGATACAGAAACAACCACGATTACATTAACTGCAAAAAATGCCACATCAGCTACCTACTCCGTGGATGACGGACCTACTAAGACATTTACCAACAGCACAAAGGTAGTAATCGGACAGGGCAAAATTGCAGATGAGGAAGTAACGGTAAAAGTAACTGCTAAAAACAATTCAAAGACAGTAAACAAAACCTTTACATACAACAAGAAATTCAGCGGAAATGTTGCAAATGAAACAGTAAACAGCATACCAAAAGCAGCTTCCAGCAATTCAGAGGAGGCAGTGCGTTCCGGAGCATCCGGTACATTGGCATCCCAGTATTCCACAAACAAAGCGGGAGTGGGAGTTGAAAAGACTATTAGCGTAGATGGTGATTTATCAGACTGGAACAGCTCCATGCTGATTGCTCAGGGTGCAGCAAATGATGATCCGAGAGTATACCGTCCTAATTCCATGTATGAGCTTCCGGTTGATTTGTATGCACTTTATGGCGCCTATGATGATAATAATATTTATCTGATGTGGGAAATGACAAATGTACAGGATGTAGTTGCTTCCAGTGATAACTATCCTCTTTCACAGGGAATACTTTGGCAGACTTCGGAGTTCCCGTTCTTTATTGCAGTAGATACAGGAAAGAGTGATACTATAGGAAAGAAAGGCGTTACTTTAACAGGAGGTACTATATGGAATTCCGGAATGACTATTGAAAATAGATTCAATAGGCTAATCTCTATCAATACAAAAGGAGGGAACGGTCCCTATGTATATGCTGGTGACAGTAATGGATTAAATGCTACTGAAATATTGGGGCCGGGAGCGACAACGTCTCATTCCAATGTTAAGATGGGTTATGGCAAAGGTATTTTAAGTAAGACAGTAATGGGCATCGATGGAGCATATGGAACGAACAATAATCGCGTTCCGGGTGACGTATGTAATGATTCGGCGGCTTGGGTTGATTTCAATACAAAAGGTCACGATAGTTCGAGCATGGATTTCTTTTATGAATTATCGATTCCATATGATGAACTTGGAATTACTAAGAATGATGTTAAGCAGAATGGAATAGGTGTATTGCTTGTTGGTACAATGGGCAAGTCCGCTATGGACTGTCTGCCGGGTGATGTTTCTATGACGGATCAGGCGGATTTAGATGATTCGGCGGGTTCACAGGAAAACAACAGCTTTGAAAAATCAGATGAAGACCATATAACCTGTTCTTTTGCAAGGATTGGAAAAGGAGGAGGTTCTGATCCGACACCTAATCCAACACCAGATCCGACACCGGACCCAACAACAGACCTTACAGTAAACTTTGGCGCTGACAGGTCCTCACCGCAGTTGAATACTACAAGTTTAACATTAAAGGCAATTGCAAGCGGCGGAAAATCATCTTATACATATGAATTTTTCGTAGATGGAACAAGAGTACAGGCAAAATCTTCAAAGGATACCTATACATGGAAACCGTCAATAGGAAACCATACGATAAAGGTTACAGTTACGGATTCAAATGGAAGCACGGTATCCAGCCAGAAGGCATATGCGATTGAAGGAAACGGAGATGACCCAAATCCAACTCCGGATCCGATTCCGGATCCAGAACCGGAAGAAATCACGGTTTCCTTTGCAAATCCGAATGCAACATATGTTTATGACGGTGAGGAAAAGAAACCTGCTGTAGTTGTAAAAGAGGGCACGACGATTTTGGTAGAGAATAGGGACTACCGCCTGATGTATTACAATTACATCAATGCAGGTGACAAAGATTCAGAAAATGCGCCTACGGTTATTGTTATAGGACAGGGCGATTATGCAACAAAGATAGCGAGCCGCATATTGACATATACGATAGGAAAGGCGGGAATACCGGATGGAGCGCCTAACAGTGAAATGAGTGCAAGCATCGGTTTGGTGTCAGATGTGACTTTAAATGCAGGCTGGGAATGGTCAGCTGCAGATAGGAATAAAGAGCTGCAGACAGGTTCTACCATAACGGCAAATGCTGTTTATAATGGAGAAGATAAGGCAAATTATACGATTACCACTGTGACGGTAAGCCTGACTGGAATTTCCTGTGACCATATAGGCACGGAGCGGGAGACTATAACAGCCGTAGCAGCTACTTGTACACAGAACGGTCGTCAGGATGTTATTTGCAAGACATGTCATAAAAAGATTGAAACAGGCACTATTATTCAAGCATTAGGACATAAAGGCGGTACGGCTACCTGCTCTTCACAGGCAACCTGTGATAGATGTAAGGCAAAATATGGTGAATTTAATGCTAATAACCATGCAAACATAGTAGTTCAAAACAGAAGAGAAGCAAGCTGCCAGCAGGCAGGCTATACAGGCGATACGGTATGTGGAGATTGTAATTCCCAGATTTCCTCCGGAAAGCCTATAGCGAAAACAGATCACAAGTGGGATAGCGGAAGAGTAACAAAAGCGCCTACAGCAACAACAGATGGAGTAAGGACATATACTTGTACCGTATGTGGCACAACAAAGACAGAAACCATTCCAAAAACCGGCGGCAACGGCGGTGGCGGTGGTGACAATCCTACTCCTGCACCAGTTGAGACACTGAAGGTTGGAGATCCGGTAATGGATACCGCTTCAAAGGCAATATATAAAGTAACGCAGGCAAATTCTTCCGTAAAGACGGTAGAGTACGTATTGCCATCCGGTGCAGGCAAAACTGTAACGATTCCGGACAGCGTAGTTGTAAAAGGCACCAGCTATCAGGTAACATCAATTGCGGACGGTGCGTTTAAGGACGACAAGACGATTCAGAGCGTAAAAATGGGAAAATTTGTGAAAGCAATTGGCGCCAATGCATTTTCCGGCTGCAGCAAGCTGAAGAAAGTAACGCTTCCCTCCAATGCAACAACAATTGGAAACAAGGCATTTTACAAATGCACAAGTCTTACCAGCATTACGATTCCTTCCAAAATAAGCAAGATTGGAAGCAAGGCATTCTATGGCTGTAAGAAATTAAAGAAGATTACGATTAAGACTACAAAGCTAAGCAAAAGTAAGGTTGGAAGTCAGGCATTTAAAGGAATTGCTGCAAAGGCAACCATTAAGGTTCCAAAGAAAAAGCTTTCTACTTACAAGAAGATGTTAAGAGCAAGAGGCGTTGGCTCTAAAGCTAAAATTAAAAAATAATCAATAACAAATAACAACAAAGAACCCACGGCAGGGGAGGGAAGATTCCCTCCCCTGTTGTGGAAGTGATATTATATTTGGGGTATGAAAAAGAGAAAAAGGAAATGAAAAGGAGGTTCATTATGAAGAAGAACGCAATCAAGCGATGGTTCAGTATTTTATTGGCGGCAGCCATGCTGATAAACGGTTCTGCTTATGACCTTTCAGGCGTAGTAAAGGCTACTGCAGCGGATTATGAAGCGGAAGGTGAAATAGAAGAAGCAACCGTGTCGGAAAGCAGTACGGTATATGCAAATGAAATATCGGAAGATGATACGATTGAGGATGAAACGGCAGAGGATGTTATAGAGGAACCGCAGCTTATACCGGATGCGGATAAGAGCTCAGGTGTCTATTACAATGCCGGAAGCAGTATGACGGATTTCCGTGATGAAACCATTTATTTTATTATGACTACCAGATTTTATGATGGTGACCCTTCCAACAATGTGCAGTGCTGGGATGCACAGCAATTGAATGCGAATGATCCGCCATGGAGGGGAGATTTCAAAGGACTGATTGAAAAGCTGGATTATATCAAGGCATTAGGCTTTACCGCAATCTGGATTACTCCCGTGGTGGAAAATGCCAGCGGATATGATTATCATGGATACCATGCCCTCAATTTTTCCAAAGTGGATCCAAGGTATGAATCCAGTGATTGCGATTATCAGGATTTGATTGATGCAGTCCATGGAAAAGGGATGAAAATCATTCAGGATGTGGTATTTAACCATACAGGTAACTGGGGCGAGGGCACTTTGCTGCCAATTGCTTCTAAGGATTATAGTGCGGATTTATCGGATTGTGAAGCCACAATGAAGATTAATTATCTTTATAAATGGAATGAGGTGGCACAGCTTCTGGAAGGCGGCAACTATGTAGATATCACACCGGCTAACCAGTTTCAGACCAGAGTAAAAATGCTGGGAGATGGTACCTATGATACGGAGATGATTTACCATCATGATGGCGGATTGTCATCTTGGGAGAGCTATGATGAACAAGTAAAGAATATTGCAGGCGACTGTATTGATTTAAATACGGAAAACCCCAAAGTATACCATTATCTGGTGGATGCGTACAGCCAATATATTAGAATGGGCGTCGATGCATTTCGCGTGGATACGGTAAAACATATATCCAGATTGACATATAATAATGCATTGATTGCTCCCTTAAATGAGGCATATAACGAAGTGCATGGTACGACAGGAGAGGGAAATTTCTATATGTTCGGCGAGGTCTGTACCCGTGTACGTGATGTATGGAATCATGACATGCCCTGTATTTCCTGTCCTTTCTATACATGGAAGGAAAGAGCAGACTATGCTTGGGATGACAGTGAAACTTTGGCAGCGGCAGCTACAAATAGAGCGTCTGTAGATAAACATTTTGTAGATAACAGAAGTCTGAATAACGAACCTACAAGCAACAATGCCAAGTTAAATGGTAACGAATATCATACACCGGATTATAGCAAAGCATCTGGATTAAATGTAATTGATTTTCCGATGCATTGGAACTTCCAACATGCGAGGGATGCATTTGGAATTGCAGTTAGCAAGGATCAATATTATAATGATGCTACGTTTAATGTCACTTACGTGGATTCCCACGATTATGCGCCGGATGGAGCGCCGGAAAACAAGCGTTTTTCAGGAACTATCGGAGATTGGGCGGAAAATCTTAGCTTGATGTTTACATTCCGGGGAATTCCTTGTATTTATTATGGAAGTGAAGTGGAATTCCAAAAGGGTATGGAAATCGATGTGGGACCTAATAAGCCATTAGCAGAAACCGGCAGGGCTTATTTTGGGGATCTTATTGAAGGAAGTGTAAATGTAACGGATTTCGGAAGGTATAATGGAGCATCTGGAAAGATGGCAGAATCTTTGAATTATCCATTATCCCTTCATATCCAAAGGCTTAACAGGCTGCGCCTCTGCATTCCCGCTCTTCGGAAAGGGCAGTATTCTACAGAGGGATGTAGTGGCGGTATGTCCTTTAAAAGACGTTACACCGATGCAGATACAGATAGCTTTGTTCTGGTTGCCATAACCGAGAATGCAACCTTTACAGGGATTCCAAATGGAAGGTACGTAGATGCCATTACAGGTTCTGAGGTTAATGTATCAGGTGGAACGCTTTCTACCTCCGGCATTAAGGGACAGGGAGATTTGCGCGTATATGTATTAGATACAGGTAAGGCGCCATATCTTGGCATGATTGATGGAAAGAGCGAGTTTATGTCAGGCGGAACGGATAGTGTTGCAGCTGAATCACCAGTGCCAAGAGAACAGGGAGGAAACGAATCAATACCAGCAACCGGCATTACTTTGGATAAAACTTCTGCAAGTCTGGATATTGGCGGAACCACAACATTTACCGCAACCGTTTTACCGGCAGAGGCAACCAACAAAACAGTAAAATGGTCTTCCAGCAACACGGCAGTGGCAACAGTAAGCAGTAAAGGTGTGGTTACCGGAATGAATGAAGGAACCGCAACCATTACAGCTAAGACTGGCAAAAATAATTTGTCAGCAGAGGCAACAGTAACAGTAACAGCATCAGGAGTTAGGGTGGAAGGGGTGTCAGTATATCCTCAGGCAGCAAATGTGACTGTCAAAGAAACCTTACAATTGACGGCTTCTGTAACTCCAGCCAATGCAGACCCCAAATACGCAGCGCTTACGTGGAAATCTGACAATACAGCAGTTGCAACCGTTGACCAGAACGGAAAGGTAACAGGGGTAAAGCAGGGAACTGCTGTTATAACGGTTCAGACAGCATATTTTGGCAAGTCAGCAACGGCAGTAATCAATGTAAAAGGACCTAAGTTCACGTTTTTGGACGGGGATGCAGTTTATTTTGAGAAGCCTGCGGGATGGCGCAGCACAGTAAAGGCATATTTTTGGACTGATGTTCCAGAGTGGAATAACGGCTGGCCCGGTGAGGAAATGCAGCTTTTAAATGAAGAGGCAGGAATATATGGCATTAAGATTCCGGAAGGCAAGTCCATAGAGGATTTGAATGTTATCTTTACGGATAAGATAGGCGATGATGGCATTCAGACAGGTGATTTAAAGGCAGTGGTAAACGGCTATTATGACAGCACCGGTTATATTAAGACAGTGGATCCCAATGAAGGGGGAGATGATCCGGTTATAGTTGGCGATGTCAGCGTTTCCTTTGCAAATGAAGGTGAAACCTACACCTATGATGGTACGGAAAAGAAACCGAACGTGATTGTAAAAGCGGGCGATACGGTTTTGACAAATGGAACGGATTATATAGTACGTTATATGAATAATATAAATGCCGCCAGTGAAAATGCACAGGCAACTGCTCCAACAGTAATCGTTACCGGAATTGGTAATTATGCCGGAAAAATAACGGGTAACCTGACCTTTACTATTACGCCAAAGACATTGACGGACAGTGATGTGTCCGTAACCGGAACCTATACGTATTCCGGCAATCCGGTTACTCCTTCCGTAACAGTAACCAGCGGAGGAGCCCGACTTACGAAAGATACGGATTATGAGATTGCCTATAGCAATAATATAAATGCAGGAAATGCAGTAATAACCGTAAGGGGGCTTGCAAATTATACAGGAACGGTACAAAAAGAATTTCGGATAGAAAAGGCTGAGATACCGGAAGGAGCGCCGCAAAGCGAGATGACGGCAGCGGTAGGAACGGTGGCATCCGTATATCTGGGAACCGGCTGGGAATGGTCTGCTTCCGATAAAAATAAGCCTATAGAAGTGGGGCAGACAATTTATGTAACTGCTGAATATACTAAAGAAGACAGGGATAATTATAATACGATTATGGTATCTGTTAAGATTACTGGTGTTAACTGCACTCATGAGGATACCTCCAAGCATCAGACAGAAGGCTATATAGCCGCAACCTGTACAACAGAGGGCTTTAGTGGAAATAAGATTTGTACCAACTGTCAGACGAAATTTGAAGACGGAATATCTATAGCCCCACTGGGACATAACTGGGAGAGTAGCCCGCGCATTGATAAAGCTGCAACCTGTACCGTGGCTGGAAGCCGATCTGTTCACTGCAGCAGATGTGATGAAACGAAGGATAAGGGCATCGTTCCGGCATTGGGACATACAGGCGGAAAAGCAACCTGCAGCTCTCAGGCAATATGCGACAGATGCGGTCAGCCTTATGGAAGCTTTGGCAATGTGCACACATGGGATGCAGGAACAGTTACAAAAGCGCCAACAGCAACAGCGGATGGCATCAGAACCTATACATGTATAGGATGTAAAGAAACGAAGACAGAGACGATACCAAAGCTGGGCGGTGGTAATGGAACAGGTGGAAACGGAACAGGCGGCAATGGAGCAGGTGACGGACTGAAGGCAGGCGATTCCGTAACAGATACCGCTTCCAATGCTACCTATAAGGTGACAGATGCCTCAGGAAAGACAGTAGAGTTTATATCACCGGCAGGAGCCTTAAAAACAGTGAAGGTACCAAATGAAATCGTGATAAAGGGTACCACCTATCAGGTAACGTCTGTGGCAAACAATGCATTTAAGAACAACAAGACGATTCAGACTGTACAAATGGGAAGCAATGTGAAGGTTATTGGGGAAAGTGCATTTTCCGGCTGCAGCAAGCTAAAGAAGGTAACGCTTTCTTCAAACACTACCACAATTGGAAGCAAGGCATTTTATAAATGTACGAGTCTCACAAGCATTACGATTCCTTCCAAAGTAAGCAAGATTGGAAGCAAAGCATTTTATGGCTGTAAGAAACTGAAGAAAATCACCATCAAGACTACGAAGCTTACAAGCAAGAAGGTTGGAAGCAAGGCATTCAAGGGAATTGCTGCCAAGGCAACCATTAAGGTGCCAAAAAATAAGCTGTCAACTTACAAAAAGCTCTTAAAGGCAAAGGGAGTCGGCTCGAAAGCGAAGATTAAGAAGTAAGAGGACGAGATTCTATAAGGCGAATAGGAAATGGAAGGAGCAATTATGAGGCGAAGAAAAGGAATAAAAGCATTTTCCCTGTTCATGGCGCTGGTGCTTGTTTTTACTACCGGCATATGGACACAGGCTCTGGAAACACAGGCGGTTTTTGAAGAGCCGGATGCTTTGACGGATAATATTGAGGAAGCCCCGGAGCAATCCGGGGCGGAAGAGGAGCCGCAGGTTCCGTATGAGGTGGAAGAAAACAAGGAATCAGAAGAATATGATGGAGCAGAAGTTTCAGAAGAAGCAGATAACTTGACGAAACAGGAAGAAGTAGAAGGCACAGACCTGTCCGAAGTAAGGGCGATTGCAAAAACAGGCTCTGCTGAGCTTAGGGATAAAGTATTCTCATGGGATAATGCTACAGTATATTTTGTTCTGACAGACCGTTTTCTGAATGCAGATAGGTCCAATGACCATTCTTACGGCAGAGGGATGAAGGCGGACGGAAGCACAATGCTCGATGGGCTGAATACCTATACCAGTCCCGCAACATGGCATGGAGGGGATTTGAAAGGACTGACCCAGAAGGTGGAGGAAGGCTATTTTAATGACCTTGGCGTAAATGCCATCTGGATTACAGCGCCCTATGAGCAAATACATGGTTATACATCAGCCAACGTAAGAAGTAATAATGCAAGCGATTATCCGGATCCCCAGAAGCAAGGATTTCCCTATTATTCTTATCATGGATATTGGGCGTTAGACTTTAGCCAGATAGATGCTAATATGGGTTCGGAACAGGATTTTGCGGATTTTGTGGACAGCTGCCATGAGCATGGGATAAGAGTGGTCATGGATATCGTTATGAACCATGTAGGATATACTACCATGCAGGATGCAGTTGACTATGGATTTGACGGAGTGTTAAAGGGAAACTGGAGGGACTATTACTACGGAAACTCTACCTTCTTAATGGGTGGCGACCCGGAATCTACAAATTTCTGGGAGCAGCAGTCGGATATATGGAGGACAAAATGGTGGGGACCGGGCTTTGTACGGGCTTCCTATCCGGGTTATACAGCAGCAGGCGGCGATGATTTTCATATGAGCCTGAGCGGACTTCCGGATGTAATTACAGAAGAAGGCGCATCCGAAGTGCCAACACCTCCGCTTCTTGTGACAAAATGGACTCAGGAAGGCAGGCTTAGCAAGGAGCAGGGAGATCTTGACGCATTCTTTCAAAGAACCGGCTATCCCAAAAAGCCTCGCTATTATATTATCAAATGGCTTACGGACTGGGTTCGTGAATATGGAGTGGACGGCTTCCGCTGTGATACGGCAAAGCATGTGGATTTGGATGCATGGAATGATTTAAAGACGGAAGCAGATAAAGCATTAAAAGAGTGGAGAAGCAACAATCCGGGCAAGGCAGGCAGCTCATGGACGGATGACTTCTGGATGACAGGGGAATGCTGGGGACATGGACAAGGGAAAAGCCCTTATTTTACATACGGCGGCTTTGATTCCATGATTAATTTTACCTTTAATAAGTCCGGAGACCCTACAAAAATGGAAGGTACATACAGCAGCTATGCGGCTGATATCAACAGCGACCCGGATTATAATGTATTAAGCTATATTTCTTCCCATGATGACAGCGATACCACAATGGGAGTATGGAAGGCGACAGATGACAAAAGTATGGATCTTGGAACCTGTCTGTTATTATCACCAGGCGGCGTACAGATTTATTATGGAAATGAAATAAACAGAGGTCTGGAATGGGAGAACTTCCTTAATGGAAACGATTATCTGGATCAGAGATTCCGTTCCGATATGGACTGGAACAGCGTAACCGGTTCAAAAGCTTCTGTGTTAAAGCATTGGCAGAAGGTGGGGCAGTTTAGAAATAACCACTTGTCTGTAGGAGCAGGACAGCATGAAAAATTGTCTGATTCACCCTATGCATTCAGCAGAACCTATCATTTAGAGGAAGAGGATGAGGACAAGGTAGTGGTTGCTCTGCCTGATAAAGCAGGAACCTTTACGATTCCGGTGGGCTCGGTATTTGAGGATGGAGAAACCATTACAGACGCTTATTCCGGAAATACATATGAAGTGAGCAATGGCAGCGTATCCGTTACCTGTGACAATAATGGAGTGATTTTGTTACAGGGCTCCGGTATCGTGAAGGCAAGCGTCAATGCAAAGACAAAGAACAATGCCACCACCTATTCCACGGATACATTTGATATTACCTTAAGGGCAAATAAAGCAGAGAATACATACTATTCCATCAATGGCGGAACGAAGGTTCCTTTTGAAAACAATCAGGTGCTTACCATTGGAGGCGATACCGCATATGAAGAGGAGACTACCCTTACATTAACGGGTATTTCCACAGACGATAACTCTACCCTGACTAAGACGATTGTTTATAAAAGAGGGCCGGAGCCTGCTGTACGGGACGATATGTTTTACATTAAAGTGAAGAAAAGTGATTTCAGCAGCCCGCCAAACATTTATGTATATTCTCAATCAGAGCCGCCAGATATGCCTGCAGGGACATGGCCCGGAAGTGCGATGACAGAGGATGAGGATCCGGAATATTATTCTTATATAAATGAAGATGTTACTACAGAAATGCGTGTTATTTTCACACAGGGTTCATGGAGGAGCACTCCGGAAGGCGCAACCGGATTAGCGGCAAAGGGCTATATGCTTTATGATAAGAGTGCCAATACATTGACGGAGCTTCCTTCCGGCGCACCCGGAAGAGTGACCATCA
This sequence comes from Robinsoniella sp., assembly GCA_023664735.1. Taxonomy (GTDB): domain Bacteria; phylum Bacillota; class Clostridia; order Lachnospirales; family Lachnospiraceae; genus RGIG3040. The sequence goes on from JAMPFB010000037.1 coordinate 14,761, forward strand.
ATTATAAAAAGGAAAATGGAGAAGTCATAAAATCCATCTACAGGGTGGGCATAGTAGGAAAAACCTATCAGACCTATCCGGCAGTTATCAGCGGCTATACATTAAAGACAACGCCAACAAATGCAAGCGGCACAATTGCAGAAAACGTCACAGTAGATTATATATACAGTGATGGAGGCACTCCTGTAGGAAACGATATCAATATTACAGGCTTTGCGGCAAATCCTGTCAGCGGAAGCGCATATAGAGGCAGTGTGGTAAATCTTGCAGTGGCTGCAACAGGCGGAACAGGAACGCTGCAGTATAAATTTACAGCAAAACTGGAAAATGGCAGTGAAACCACTATACAGGATTACCGGACAGGTAATACCGTTACATGGACGCCGCAGGCGGCTGGCAAATATACCTTGAAGGTATATGTAAAGGATTCCGGCAGCAAGAGTGCAGAAAAAACCATTACCAATTACGAAGTAAAAGAAGCTTCTCCCAATCCCACAGAGCTTTCGATTTCCTTTGCAGATGGAACGCCAAGCTACGTATATGACGGCAATGAAAAGAAGCCGGCAGTAATTGTAAAAGACGGCACAAAGACTCTGGTAGAAGGAACGGATTACAGCCTTTCTTATTATGACTGTATCAATGCGGGAAGCAAGGATTCACAAAATGCACCAAGAGTTATTGTTGCGGGAAAAGGCAGCTATGCTGCGAAAATTGTGAATGTGAAGCTGACATTTACCATAGAGAAGGCGGAAATACCAAAGGGCGCACCGGAAAGCAGCATGACGGCTGCAGCTGGCGTTGTGGCAGATTTGACATTAAATGCAGGCTGGGAGTGGTCGGCTGACAGCAAAAATATTGAGCTGCATGTAGGAGAGACCGTTTCTGTCAGCGCCGTTTATAACGGAGATGACAAGGCGAATTATAAAACAACATCTGTATCCATAAGCCTTACAGGTATTTCCTGTGACCATCCCGTTTCGGAGCGGGAAACGATAATGGCAGTAGCACCAACCTGTACCAGTCCGGGACGAAATGATATTATTTGTAAGAAATGCCATAAAACCATAGAGGCAGGCAGTGTTATCAGGGCACTGGGGCATGAAGGCGGAACTGCAACCTGTACTTCACAGGCAGTTTGCGGAAGGTGCGGGGAAGCATACGGTTTTTATGACAATACGAACCATGCCAATGTCGTTGTCCAAAACAAAAGGGAGGCAAGCTGCCAGCAGGCAGGATATACAGGCGACACGATATGCGAAGATTGTGGCACTATAATTTCACAGGGAAAGCCTGTTGCGAAAACTGACCATAAGTGGGATGGAGGAAAAGTAACAAAAGCGCCTACAGAAACGGCTGATGGAGTCAGAACCTATACTTGTACCGTATGTAAGACGGCAACAAGGACAGAAACGATTCCAAAGACACAACAAGGCGGCGGCCTGCAAAAAGGAGATTCGGTCATTGATGCCTCATCAAAGGCAGTATACAAGGTCACCAGAGCAGATTCCACAGTGAAGCAGGTAGAGTTCATATTATCCTCCGACTCCGGTAAGACTGTGAATATACCGAGTACTATTGTTATAAAAGGAATCACCTATCAGGTAACATCTATTGCGGACAGTGCATTAAAAAATAATAAGACAGTTGAAACCGTAAAGGTGGGAAGCAATGTAAAAACAATTGGAGAAGGCGCATTTTCCGGCTGCAGCAAGCTAAAGAAGGTAACGCTTTCCAATAGTACAACGCAGATTGGGGATGAGGCATTTTATAAATGCACAAAGCTTACAAGCATTACCATTCCTTCCAAAGTAAGTAAGGTAGGAAGCAAAGCATTTTATGGTTGCAAGAAGCTGAAGAAAATCACAATCAAAACAACAAAGCTCACGAGCAAGAAAGTAGGAAGTCAGGCATTCAAGGGCATTGCTGCTAAGGCAACCATTAAAGTGCCGAAAAAGAAGCTGTCTGCGTACAAGAAGCTTCTAAAGCAAAAAGGAGTGAGCTCCAAGGCTAAGATTAAAAAATAGCAGTGTTTTGGCAGCAGGGCTGTAAGAAAAAGAAAACACGAAAAGATGAGAGGCTGCCCATCCGTTTTCGGATGGGCAGCATTTGCTTTTTCTAATAGAAATACATTTGTTTATTAATAGAAATACATTTGTTCTTTCAAGAGAAATATATTTTTTTTTTAATAGAAATAGTTACGGGAGGGAGAGTAAAATGAAGAAAACGATGCTGAAAAGTAGAATATTAAGCGTTTTTTTTGCAGGTGCACTTGCCGTCACGTCCTTCCACATGGCGCCTGTCTTAGAGGTTCATGGGGAAAAAGGAGAAGGGACGGTATGGGCAAAACGCACCTTTGACAGCAATTATGATGCGCAGAATGCTTATAGCGGCAACGATTTAGGGTGTACCTACACACCGGAGAAGACCACCTTTAAGGTATGGACGCCGGAAGCAACCTCTGTGGTGCTGTGCAGGTATGAAAAAGGCAATGACGGTAAGGCCATTGAAGAAGTACCAATGACAAAAGGGGACAAAGGAGTATGGAGCGTTACCATTACAGGAGATATCGTAAATACCTACTATACCTATAAGGTGACGGTAAATGGCAAAACCAATGAGGCGGTAGATATTTATGCCAAGGCTGCAGGCGTCAATGGGGAGCGGGCAATGGTAGTGGATTTGGACAGTACGGACCCGGCTAACTGGGATAAAAATTATCAAAGAGAAAAGACGCTTTTGAGCGATATTATCGTATGGGAGATTCATATCAGGGACTTTTCCATTGATGCAAGCTCAGGCGTATCTTCAGAGAACCGGGGCAAATACAAGGCATTTACAGAAGATACTACGGTAAATGGAGAAGGCAAGGTGGCATCCTGCGTAAACTACTTAAAGGAGCTTGGTGTTACCCATGTGCAGATTCTTCCCATGTATGATTACGCATCGGTGGATGAGACAAATGTTTCTAACAGCTTAGGAGACAATTACAACTGGGGATATGACCCGAAAAATTACAACGTGCCGGAGGGTTCCTATTCCAGCAATCCTTATGACGGCAATGTGCGTATCACAGAAATGAAGGAAATGATTCAGGCATTGCATGATGCTGGGATTAAGGTAATCATGGACGTGGTGTATAACCATACCTATGATACGGCGGATTCCAATTTCAACAAAATCATGCCGGACTATTATTATAAAATCAACAGCGACCTTTCCTACAATAATCAGTCAGGCTGCGGTAATGCTACCAGAAGTGACAGCGCAATGTACCGGAAATTCATGATAGATTCTGTTTCCTATTGGGCGGAGGAATATAATCTGGACGGCTTCCGGTTTGATTTGATGGGAGTCCATGACTTGGACACCATGAATCAGATTAGGAAAACATTAGATGACAAATTTGGCGAAGATACTATTGTCCTATATGGAGAAGGCTGGACAGGTGATGGCAATTATGATGCAAACAGCGCCCATAAGGCAAACGAATCCAGACTGGATGACGGCATCGGATATTTTAATGACCAGATTAGGGATGCCATCAAGGGCGAGCATAAATTTGACGGAACGATTGGACTGGTGCAGACCAATTACTTTTCCGGTAATTATCTGGAGGTAGGAGAAAAATGGCCTGACAATGTATTTGCAGGAATCATGGGTTCGGTAGGATATACCTCCGGTACATGGGGCATGTGGAGACCTTTCTGGTCGAAATCCTCCAATTGCAGCTTAAGCTATACATCGGCACATGACAATCTGACGCTGTGGGATAAGCTGACGGAAAAAAGTGGGAAAAACTATTCTTCCATGGATGAAAAGCTGATAAAAATGAATAAAATGGCGGGAAGCGTGATTCTTGTTTCCAAAGGCGGCGCATTCATGCAGGCAGGAGAAGAATTTGCAAGAACCAAAAATGGCGATGACAATAGTTATGCTTCCTCGGATTATGTAAATAAAATTGACTGGAACCGGGTAAGCACTTATTCTGCAATCCAAAAATATTATCAGGGAATGATTAGCATCCGGAAGGCATTTTCAGGCTTTACATCCACCACTACAAGGAAGAGTGGCGACAACTGGAATCCATACAATAATAATCTGACATGGATTAGCAAAGAGGAAGCCGGACTGATTGGATTTTATGAAGCCAATAACGTGCCCGGAGAATGGAATCGGATAGCAGTGCTGATCAATAATGCAACATCCAATAAAACGGTTAACTTAACTGGCTCTGATAACTGGGTCATTATAGCGGATGGAAATACAGCAGGACTTGAAAAAATAAAGGAAACCGGTTCTAATGTGGAAGTGCCGGCAAAATCCGTAGTGGTGGCAGTGCCAAAGGGCACTTTTGATGCAAACAGGGTTTCGGAAAATAAAGCGCCGGTTATTAAGGTTGCGGGAGACTTTCAGGCTATAGCAGGAGAAAGCCTGTCCTTTACCGCTGCTGTTTCAGACCCAGATGGGGATGCAGTGACAATGACTGCGACAGGAGTACCCGCTGGGGCTTCCTTCAATACATCTACCGGAGCATTTATGTGGGAGAAGCCTGTAGTGGGCAATTATACCCTTACCCTAACAGCAAGCGACGGAAAAACTCAGACAACAAAGAATGTCAACATTACAGTAATGGAAAAGGGAGCCTTGGCAAAGAAAGAATTGGAAAGCGCACTTGCTAAAGCAAGAGAAAGGCTTTCTAGCGCACAAGGGGATTTGGCAAATTATGATGGAGATGCAGTGGAAGATCTGCAGACAGTCATTTCAGAGGCAGAAGCGTTGCTTCAGTCAGCCAAAGAGCCGGAGGAATATGAAAGCGCAAAAGAAGATTTAGAAGCTGCCATAAGTGCATGTGTATCCTTAAAGACAAATCCAGTTATCCGCATAAAGGCAGATAGCTGGAGCAGCCCCGCCGTGTATGTATGGAAGGGCGAAGGAGCAAGCGAAGTTAAGCTGGCAGGAACATGGCCGGGAACGAAGCTGACTACAAAGGATTCAGAAGGCTGGTATGTATATGAGCTGCCAGAAGGAACAACAGGCTACTCGGTGATAGTTAATGATGGCGCTCAGAGCACAGCCACACAGACGACAGATATTACGGCAATTGCAGGCAGCGTGGATATTACGGTAACTTCTTTTTCAGGAAAAGAGTGTAAATTCACCAGACAGGATCGTGAGGTGGGAAGCGGCAGGGCTGAAACAGATAAGACCCAGCTTCGCTTGCTTATAACCAAAGCAGAACAGGTAATAACAGAGCGGCCTGACAGTGCAGGGCTGGCAGCCTTGCAAACCAGCCTGAATGAAGCAAAGGCTGTTTATGAAGATTCATCCGCCTCTCAGGTACAGACCAACCGCTCGGCAAGGGCTTTGAAAAAGTCTATTCGTTTGGTGGAGGAAGGGGGATATGTCGAGCCTGTTCCAACAGAAATTGAGATTTTCTTTGCAGCCGAGCCGGCCTCCTATACTTATGATGGCTCTCCAAAGGAACCGGAGCTCGTTGTAATGGACGGTACAAAGATCTTGACGAAAGGGACGGATTATACAGTAACCTACCTAAATAATATTGATGCCTGTACGGAGCAGACTGCTCAGGATCAGATGCCTGCGGCAATTGTTATGGGAATTAATAGCTATGCTGGCAAGATTGTGGAAAATAACAGGTTGGCCTTTACCATTGAACCAAAGACCCTTACAGAAGAGAACGTGTCCATAGACGGAGCTTACGTTTATTCCGGAAGACCCATTATACCTACGGTGATAGTGGCAGATGGAGGAAGGAATCTGGTAAAAGAGGAAGATTATCAAATTTCCTACAGCGACAATAAAAATGCAGGAACGGCTTTGGTGACCATAACCGGAGCAGCCAACTATACAGGAACCGTACAAAAGGAATTTGTTATAGAGAAGGCGGAGATACCTGCAGGAGCGCCGGAAGCGGAAATGACAGTACCGATAGGATCTTTGGCTGACGTGTTCCTAAGCAATGGCTGGGAGTGGGCAGATGAGTATAAGGATATAGAAATTGAAGACCGGCAGACTGTATCTGTGATAGTTGTTTATAACGGAGATGATAAAGAAAATTATAAAACAACAATGGTTTCGGTTCAGCTTACCGGCATTGACTGCCAGCATGAGGAGCAGTATCTGGAAACAAGAGGCGCCGTGGAAGCAACCTGTACAGAGGATGGTTATAGCGGAGATAGAATCTGTACAAACTGCAATACAATTAGAGAAAAAGGCAGCACGATAACCTCGAGGGGACATCAGTGGGAGGACGCCCCTACAGTTGATAAAGAAGCAACCTGTACAAGACCGGGAAGCCAGTCCATACATTGCAGCGTTTGTGATGAAACCACGAATCTGGAAGTCGTTCCGGCATTGGGGCATACCGGAGGAGCTGCAACCTGTCGTTCACAGGCAGTATGTGACAGATGTGGGCAGCCATATGGAAGCTATGGAAACATCCATAATTGGGATGCAGGGGTAGTGACAAAACCGGCCACAGCAACGGAAGACGGCATTAAAACATATACTTGTGTGGACTGTCAGATTGAGACGAAGACAGAAGTCATCCCGAAAACCGGAGGCGGCGGAGATACTCCTATAAGCGACGAGCCTACAATTGGAACTACCGTAAAGACGGGGGATTCTGTAACAGATTCCGCATCAAAGGCAACCTACAAGGTCACACAGGCGGATTCTACCACAAAAACAGTTTCTCTAACTTCCACTACGGCAGCAGCAAAAACAGTGTCCATCCCTGACACCATTACAGTAAATGGCGCTGCATATCAGGTAACGGCTATTTCGGCAAGCGCATTTAAAAATAATAAAACCGTTGAAACCATTAAAATGGGAAGCAATATAAAAACCATTGGCAATAATGCATTTTATGGCTGCAGTAAGCTGAAAAAAGTCACATTATCAAAGAATCTGACACAGATAGGAAGCAATGCATTCTATAAATGTACAAAACTCACAAGCATTACGATTCCTTCCAAAGTGAGCAAGATAGGAAGCAAGGCATTTTATGGCTGCAAGCAACTGAAAAAGATTACCATTAAGACTAGTAAATTAACCAGCAAGAAGGTAGGAAGCAAAGCCTTCAAGGGCATTGCAGCTAAGGCAACGATTAAGGTTCCAAAGAAGAAGCTGGCTTCTTATAAGAAGATTTTAAAGGGAAAGGGTGTTGGTTCAAAAGCGACGATTAAGAAATGACAGATAAGTAGATAGCTTTTTTCCATATTTAGCAGAAGGCGGTACAGCATTTGATGTACCGCCTTCTGCATCATCCCTCTGTTGCTGTTTTGTGGCAGGCTGTACTAGAAAAGAGTTTGTTTATT
>JAMPFB010000038.1 GCA_023664735.1 Robinsoniella sp.
ATTCCGGACCTTGGCAAAGTCGCCGGCACTTACGCACCGTACTTTGGTGCGTTAGTACCGCTGCGTCTTTGCAGAGCGAGAGCGTGTCCGGAATACTATCCTATGCCCTGCCCTCTCTCACGTCCGCATTCCAAAGCCCCCTATGTCTCCCACATCTTTTATCTAACTTTACCAAGAAAAGTCTAAACTGCCGCCACCATTTTTTTAATCTGCCCAATTCCCTTAGAGACAGGGGGAAGTGCCAGCAGGACTAATGTGATGACTGCCTCCGGCACCAGATAGGTGGCATTGTAGCTTAGCGAGTATACCAAAGCAGGAGTGCCTTCAGGAGCATAATGTGCAAAGAAGATTACGCCGGAAATAACAGCAAATATGTATCTGCCGATTACTCCGGTAATATATCCCCATATTAAACCATGCTTTTTAGTTGCAAAGATTCCTGCAAGACCGAGGGCGCCAAATGCCAAGGGATAATCCACAATCATCTGGGGAATGGAGTAAAAAACCGGGTCGATGACAAATTGAAGCATACCATAGGCAAGCGCACTTGTAATGCCTGCTTTTAATCCGAACAGATAGCCAATCAGCACGATGAACAGCATACTGAATAATGTGGCTGAGCCTCCCGTGGGAAGCCGAAAGGTGGGGAGCAGCTCGGAAGTGATAAGCCCCAGCGCCATGGCTGCCCCGGAAAATGTAAGCTGTTTGGTTAAAATTGCCTTTTGGGTGGAACCGGTATCTTTTTTGTAGAAGAACAGGGCAAGCGCAATCAAAATCCCAATTACCGCAATGACGGCTATGATACCCGGAATGGTTAATTGAAACACGTTTTCCTCCCAACTGTTAGTAGTGGGATAAGCAAAAAGATTTGATAAATCAGACATAAAAAAACCTCCTTTTGTTTTTACTTTTGGAGGGGTCACTAAAGATATTTTCTGTGGAAAATATTGCTTCCCTACGCCAGCATGATCTGGTTCAGGTAGTGAGGGTTAGCAGAAGGATTCTGCAATCTCAGCCCTTAAGGACTCCCCTAGCATGTATATTCATATGTCTTGTATACTATAAGGGGAATTTGGTAATATGTCAAGAGAGGACTGCTAATGTGTTTGGGAGTAACAGTTTGTCCCACAGGCGCAGAGAGAATAGATTGGAGCAGATAAAATTGAATAAAATATTAAAATACTCAAAAATTACCTTGCGTAACGTATTGCTCATGACGTTGCGTAATGATGTAAAGTGGGCAGCATAAGGAGGTGAAAGCTATGTCAAAATACACAACAGGAGAAATTGCAAAGCTCTGCGGTGTGACAGTCCGCACAGTACAATATTACGATACAAGAAATATTCTTGTACCAAGTGAATTGTCTGAAGGAGGAAGAAGACTCTATTCCGATGGTGACCTTAAGCGTATGCGCATTATCTGTTTTTTGCGTGAGGCGGGTATTCCTATTAGTAGTATCGAATCGCTATTAAATGATGAACATCCAGAAAATGTGATTCAGATTTTGTTGGAAGAGCAGGAAAAGGTGCTTCGTAAGGAACTTTCCGAAAGACAGAAAAAAATGAATATGATTGAAGATATCAGACGTTGGCTGAAGGACGTAGGGCAATTTTCGGTTGAATCCATCGGTGACATAGCGACAATTATGACAAATAAACAAAAATTAAGAAAGATTCATTTGACAATGTTGCTAACCGGCATTCCAATGGGAATCCTGCAATGGGGCTCCATTATAATGTGGACTGCAACAGGAATATGGTGGCCATTTATTCTTTGGGTGATAGTTGCTGTTCCATGGGCAATCTGGGTCAGTAAATACTATTTCAGGAATGTTGCTTACATTTGCCCCGAATGCCACAAGGTCTTTAAGCCCCGCTTCAAAGAAGCATTTTGGGCTAACCACACTCCCACACTCCGTAAATTGACTTGTAGCTGCTGCGGACACAAGGGCTGGTGTGTGGAAACCTGCGCTGAGGAGGTGGAACAGAATGTCTAAAATAGAAATGAGTAGAAAACAATTTACAATATATATGACGGTGGCTTTTGGTCTGGCATGGATTTTGGAAATTGTGGGAAGTGTATTTGCGAATAATGGAAATAGAATGGCATTTACCTTACTTTTAACAGTTACTATGTATATGCCTTTCATGGGTGTACTAATGGCAAGAATACCATTACGGGGAATGGGATGGGTTCCGCAGCTTAAAGGTAAAATTCGGTATATATTTTTTGCGCTTTGGATGCCGGCGCTGCTAGGCATCATTGGTGGTGTTTTGTTTTTTGCAATTTTTCCAGATGCATTTGATTCTGAATTTTTGACTTTGCGCAGTCTCTTAGAAGAGGCTGGCGCACTGGAACAGCTTGAATCACAAGGCTTAACGATTCCAATGTATTTCCTGAGTACTACCATCTTGGCAGTTACAGTTGCGCCATTTCTCAATATGTTTGCGGCACTGGGAGAAGAAGTTGGCTGGAGAGGCGTTCTATATCCTTATTTAAAGGAGAAACTCGGTGTTACCAAGGGGCGTATCGTTGGTGGTACGATTTGGGGTGTTTGGCACTGGCCAGTTATGATTCTTGCAGGTTATGAATATGGTAAAGAGTATCTTGGGGCACCGGTACTTGGACCAATTGTATTTTGTGTCTTTACTGTTATGATGGGTATTCTGTTAGATTATGTATACGAAAAGACACAGACGATTTGGCTGCCGTCTCTGATGCATGGTGCAATAAATGCATTTACAGTATTTGCATATTTGTTAAAACCAGAATATGCAGAAAAAGCGATTTTGGGTCCTGTATATATTGGTATCATCAGTATGATTCCGATGGTAGTTATGGCAGGCATCATTTGCGCAAAACAGAAAAAGCAAGATTTGATAAATGAATGAGGCGTAATAAACAAATTTCAATTTCAATAATTTATAAGAAAAAATAAAGAGAGACTTGATTTTTCAAGTCTCTCCCATTATAATCTACTTAGAAAGGTTATCGGATGTGTTTTATCCGATTGCCCCCAGTTAAATACAAAATTAAAAGAAATTAAGCATCTTCACTTTGAGCGGTTGGGATGCTTATTTCTTTTTGCTATTATGATGGTCTATGTAAGACAGAGCCGCAAAAATAACCAACAGTAAAGTCAAGACTTCTATTGTGCTCATGGGAATCACCCTCCTTTGTTACTAGAGGGCATCTAACATCGGAAATTCACATCCACGCTTTCTGTTCAATTACTTTTTCATCATATCATAGATCCACAGTTTCATGCTATTCAATTATAATTTTTTTACAGATATCTTGCTTAAATATTTCTTGTAAACCTTCAGGAAGCTTCATAAATAATTCTCCCGAATTCGAGGGAATTAAAATTACCACAGATCAAGGCTGTCCTCTGCATCTACCCACATCTGCAAATTGCCATCAAGCGCCAATCGTGCATATTCAAGCGGTTCGTCTATTGCCAGCGCATCCAACGCACATTGAGAGCAGGGAGTAGTTTTTAACCCATCTTCTGCCACATTATAGTCAATCCGAAAAAGATACCCGTCAAAGGTTGTTACATCAACGCTGTTGTACATAGCTGCATTATGGATAACGACTTTGCAAAAGCCGTGGAACGTGTACATGATGTGTTCCTTGTATGCTTCTGTGCAAGGCATGGAAATCCCCTCCTTTCCTCCCAAAAGGGAAACAATGTTTATGTGTTACATTTTTACGGATATGACAAAAATTCAACTATCTGTTCACTTATCACTTGGTATTCAAAATCATGAATATAATGTGGACAGTCTAATTCTACCATTTTACTATTTGGAACATTTGCGATATAGTCTTTTTGATAATTTCGCCATGTTTCTTTATCCCAACCTGTCCCCTCGCCATTCGATACAAACAGAAGCATTGGAACTTGTGGTATACCATTCAATTCAACTTTGCTTGCATTTTCCTTAATACATTCTACTTCATTAAGCATTGTAACTGTTGCTGTTCGATTATAAAAAATTGCTCTATATATTTCTTTTTCCTCATTTGAGAGAATACCATTTGTTATTGCGTCACTTTCTGAAACACCCGGCAGCAATCTTGTTATTCCAATGGCAGATGCGAACTGACTTAATTTAAGCATAGTCATATTGATATTATAATCTTGATACGACTTAGGGACTGCCATATCAAGACCAATGATAGCTGATACTTCTTCGGGATATTGTTGTGCCCAATATAATGCTTCAATTCCTGACATGGAATGAGGACAAAGGATATAAGGTGCTTCAATACCTACCACCTTTAACGCAGCCCTTGTGTCTGCTAATACAGATTCAATACCTCTTTTTTTGTCAACGACATCACTGAAACCATATCCAAATTTCTCTATAACTACAATTCGATATTTATTGCTTAACAATGAGTAAAGAGATTTAAAATCCAATATGGGCGAACAGGTTCCGCCACCAGACATAAATACAAGCGTTTTTTCGCCGCTTCCCGCAATATATATACTCATATCATGCCCGTCAATTTCTACCATTGTACCAATAGGTAAAAGTAGCTCCTGTTCCTTGTTTAAGTGAAATTTGTGATTTATATATATTGCAAGCAGTAAAATAAATATAATTATAATAATCGTCAATAAAATCATCATTGCTTTCTTCGCTTTCGCCATATTTTTTCCTGCCTTTGTCGATTTGTTCCCAGCTAAGTACAGCTCATTTATTTGTTTCTAATTCCTTAATGCCGGCTATCAATACTTTCAATGATAAGTCAAAACTATCATCTAATGAACTTGGATTTCCAAAAGCCGCATTATTAACCAATAAAGAAAATCCCTCTAAAAACCCATGAAAAGTTCGGATTAAATGATTACAAGTTTCTTTTGGTATATTTAATGATGCTGTGATTTTATACACAATCGAAAAAATCCTTTCTGTCGAATCCAGCATTACTTTATTTTGATATTTGTTGTACCAAAGCATAGCATTAAAAACACCCGGATTTTGGATTGCATATCTATAAAACGCATGGCAAAGTGCTTCTAAAGCGTCATAGCCATTAACTCCTGCCACTGCATTTAATATTGCTTCCGCCATTTGCTTCCAGCCATAAATCATTAACTCTCTTTGCAAATCTTCAAGACCTTTGATGTGATTATATAGAGATGGTGTCTGAATATTCAAATTGTCCGCAAGCATTTTTAATGTAACATTTTCTACACCTATTTCATTTGCTAATTGAGCTGTTTTTCTGACAATTATATTTTTATCAAGACCTGCTCTTGCCATGTTGTACCCTCCTTAAACTAACATAAGTATTATTATAACTAATACCATTAGTTTTGTCAATAAATTCATTAGTTTTAATGAAAAAAGAAAGCAAGGGTTTCAACAAGGAATTTTGACTAAAAAAATAGGAATATAAGAAATTTCGCCGTAGTCGGCATTCGTGGAAATGTGTATAACTGGCTGTCTTATGGAATTGTGGGTAACTCTGTTTGCAGAATCCCGCTTTGCCTCCTTTGTTTAACTGAAAATATATGGTATTGTATAAGGGATTATGCTATAATTCTAAAAAATGTGTAGGAAAGGAAAATTTGGCATGGCATTATTAAAAAATCAAATACCAATATTGGAATTTGATACAGAGCAAAGTGCAGTTATAATGCCGGAGCATCATTCTGATTATAATTTTCCACAGAAAGCCGTAATGCTTTTTATGGAGCCGGAGATAGATGATTTTGTAGCTCAAAATGAATGTGAAATTGTCGGTAAATTTGTCAGCGTGACAAAAAACTTTTATGTCTATAAAACTCAAATTAATAGCATGGATATTGCGTTTGTACAAGCGCCTCTTGGCGGAGCAGGCGCTGTACAGATTATGGAACAGTTAATTGCAGGAGGCGTGAAAGAAATAATAGCTGCAGGATGTTGTGGGGCTCTAGTGGAAGATACCGAGGGCTCGTTTTTTGTTCCTACCGCAGCACTTAGACAGGAAGGAACATCATATCATTATTTGCCGCCATCACGAGAAGTCGAATTAGACTCTGCTCCAATTAAAGCAATATGCAGAGTATTAGAAAATGCAGAATTAAGTTATAGGATCTGCAAAACATGGACAACAGATGGCTTTTACCGAGAAACAAAGGAAATGGTTCGGTATCGAAAATCAGAAGGATATGCTGTTGTAGAAATGGAATGTGCATCTATGGCTGCGTGTGCAAAAATGAGAGGCGTTCTGTTTGGACAAGTACTTTTTACCGCCGATTCTTTGGCAGATGTCAATGCACATGATATAAGAAATTGGGGAAATGATTTTTTTGCAGCAGCCATGAAAATTGCAATGGAAGCGATAACGGAGGTGTAATTTTGAGAACAGAAAATGAAATGTATGATCTTATCTTAGGTATTGCAAAAAATGATGTTAGGATTAAAGCTGTATATATGAATGGCTCAAGAACAAACGACAATGTCCCTAAAGACATTTTTCAAGATTACGATATCGTATATGTTGTGGAAGATACGAAAAGTTTTATAGAGGACAAAGACTGGATTGGGATTTTCGGAGAAATTCTTTATATGCAGTATCCCGATGAAAATCCTAATTATCCTAGTGATAAGAAAAATTCTTATGGTTATTTAATGCAATTTACAGACGGAATTAGAATCGACTTAATGGTGCAGTCTGTAAATTACGCACGAAACCATATTAAGGATGATAAACTTTGCAGGATTTTACTGGATAAAGAAAATATATTGCCTGAAATGGAAGATGCAACAGATTGTCAGTATTGGGTAAAAAAGCCTACAAAAGAACAATATCTTGCAGCCTGTAATGAATTTTGGTGGTGTACCAATAATATAGCAAAGGGCTTATGGCGGGAGGAAATTCCTTATGTGCAGGACATGACAAATTATGTTGTAAGACCGCAGCTTATTAGAATGTTAGATTGGAAAGCAGGTATTTTGACAGGATGGACAGTAAGCACCGGAAAATCATCAAAATACTTGTATAGATGGCTTCCGGAGGAAGAATGGCAGAGACTTTTATCAACTTATTTCGATGGTAATGTTGGTAATGCATGGAAGTCTGTTTTAGGCATGTGTGAGCTGTTTAGAGACGTGGCGCAGTTTGTTGGGAAGAAATTAGGATGGGAATATAATGAAAAAGAAGGAAAAGCAGCTTATGATTTCTTGGAATATGTACATCAATACCGACAGTAAATAAAGCCGATAAAACTGAAAAATGAAGATATTTTACAAGACGCAGGAAAAGATAAGAGGTAAAATGGCTTTTGACAAGGAGGTAAGCCACATGAAGAAGGAAACGAGAACAGTGGTTTATGATGACGAGTTAAGGCTTGAAGCATATCGTTTTGAAGGGATTGTACAGCCGTTTCCGAGTCATTTCCATGAGCATTATGTTATAGGGATTGTGGAGAAAGGGGAGCGGGTGCTTTCCTGCAGGGACAGAGAATATGCCATAGAGGAAGGCAGTATCGTACTTTTCAATCCGGGTGACAGTCATGCCTGCGTCCAGAGTGCTGGAGGGACATTTGATTATCGGGGCTTCAACATTTCAAAGGAAATCATGTTTGAACTGGTGGAGGAAGTGACGGGGACACGGGAGCTTCCGGGATTCCGGGAAAATGTCATTTATGACGATGAGGCAGCTTGCCACCTACGCCTACTCCATGAGATGGTGATGAAAGGGACAGGGGAGTTTGGGAAGGAAGAGATATTGCTGTTCCTGTTCTCATATCTGATTCGGAAGTATGGGCAGCCCTTTGAAAGTTGCATCCCGGAGTGCAGGCAGGAGATTGAGAAGGCCTGTGAATATATGGGGAAGCATTTCATGGAACGCATTTATTTAGACCAGATTTGCCGCTGCGCAGGACTCAGCAAGTCAACGTTGCTGAGAGCCTTTACAAAAGAAAAAGGGGTTACACCGTACCGCTACCTTGAAACAATCCGCATCAATGAAGCAAAGAAGCTGCTGTCAGAAGGGATTCCTCCTGTTGCGGCGGCAGTCAGGACAGGATTTTCGGACCAGAGCCATTTCACAAATTATTTTAATCAGTTCATAGGGCTTGCGCCGGGGACTTACCGTGAAATATTCTTGGAAAAAGATGAGGATGGTGGACGGCATGGGAAGTAGGAAATCAGCCGGGCATTTGGCAGCGCTGTTCACAATTATCATATGGGGCACAACGTTCATATCCACCAAAGTCCTGCTTGCGGATTTCAAGCCCGTGGAAATACTGTTCTTCCGTTTTGTCATGGGATTTGCGGCATTGTTTCTGGTCTGCCCGCATCGGCTGAAAAACGTGGGACACAGGCAGGAGATGACTTTTGTTCTGGCAGGACTGTGTGGAATATGCCTGTACTATCTGTTGGAGAATATTGCCCTTACCTATACGATGGCATCCAATGTGGGAGTCATCATATCGGTTGCGCCGTTTTTTACGGCGGTACTGTCGCATCTGTTTATAAAATCGGAAGAGAAGCTGAAGGCTAATTTCTTCATCGGTTTTGTGGTGGCAATGGCGGGTGTTGTGTTGATTAGTTTTAACGGTTCCAAGCTGGAATTGAATCCGATGGGAGATATGCTGGCAGTTCTGGCAGCTTTTGTATGGGCTTGTTATTCCATACTGACGAGGAAGATTAGCAGCTTTGGCTATCCGGTTATCCTTACCACGCGCCGGACATTTTTTTATGGCATTCTTTTCATGATTCCGTCATTGCTCCTGTTTGATTTTGAGGTCGGATTGGAACGGTTTGCCAATATGACGCAGTTACTCAATATCCTATATTTAGGACTTGGGGCGTCTGCGCTGTGCTTCGTCACATGGAATCTTGCAGTGAAGGCGCTTGGGGCAATAAAGACTAGCGTTTATATTTATATTGTTCCTGTCATAACGGTTGTGACATCTGTTCTGGTGCTGAAAGAGCCGGTGACATGGGTGTCAGCAGTAGGGACAGTTCTGACAGTCGCAGGGCTTTTCATTTCTGAATACAGCGGAAAGGGAAGCGGCAGGGATGAATCTTTAAGAAACGCTCATCTGTAATTTTGCCTTCAACATTATCTTCATACAGCTTTTGGATAAGCCTTGTACGGAATTCCTTATAAGTCTTTGCATAGCCATTGTTGTTGTCGTAACACCATTCCCTGTAGGCCTTATAAATCTTGGAAGGGAAATACCCATCTGTGCTGAAAGTTCCTGTACGCTCATTGTGGTCTTATCCATTGCGTCTCCTCCTTTCAATTTTCTCCTTGTATTGTTTGTACAAGTTTTTATTGTTTTCAAAAGTATTTTAGGATATAATGTTACCGAAGTCTAAAAACTAGCGGTAACGCAGAAACGATTAATTTGTGAGGTGAAAAGATGCCATTTAACTGGAACGGAGACATTATTCCGTCAAAGGCAAATAAGCAGACAGACATACTTGGGGCAAAGGAAATAGGCGGTGTTGGACAGCTTATATATCATCCTTTCAGATTTGCGAGTTATGAGATGGTATTCGATGGAACAGGCACTACTGTTTATCCGGTATGTGAGCCGGGAAAAGAACCTTCCTTTCCAAATGATGATTTGCTGACAGGAAAAGGTATTCTTTTAAGCCTGTGTAACCTTGCAAAGGTCATAGACAGTTATGAAAACAAATCTCCAAAGGAACAGCTCATAGTGAACTGGTGCTTAGAGAATATGCATCCATACAGCATTGACTTTACTTATTCGCAACTTATTGAGAATTTTGATATCAATTCTGTTGCTGCAGACTTTGTAAGGGAAGATGCCACTTTTCAGATAGAAGATTTTATGAAGGACTTAGGCGTTCTTTATAATGCCGTACGATTCTATGTGGCACTCGAAGGTGTTCTCTTTGGAGAAGATGAAGTGGCTTACAACCTTTACGAGGAAGGTAAGTATTTTGAAGGCTATTCTTACTTTGAGAAATACAAACACGCTACTGTAAATATCCCAGACGAAATATTTAAAGGTGGCGATTTTCCAGAAGATGTGCTTGCCGATATGCAAAGGGAAAGTGAATACATAAAAGCTCACCCTGTCGAACAGCCTTCCGAAGGAGAATTCGATTACAACCACAGCCCTTATGACGATTACGATGAGCTACGGCAGAAATTAGCAGATTTTATTCCACAGTTTGAAATGAAGCTTAAGCTTAACTCTGCAACAGGCAGATATGAGTTTTCCGCAGATATACAATCTGTATTTGACATAGCTTGGTACACGCTTGCAAGAATGATTTCAGAAGACCCTGCGCTTGAGGACAGGACAAATGACGAATCAAGACCTGAAGGTATCATGATATGCTGCAGAAATTGTGGGCGCTTTATTATAAGGAAAAGTAACAGGCAGGAATTTTGTGATGCTGATGAATGCCAGAAGGTTCGTAATGCTAGAAAGCAGAAAGCCTATCGTGAGCGAAAAGCAAGTGCAGAAGCACAAAAGAAATAGACCAAAAAATCAAACAAAATGGGGAAAGTCCGGTGTAATGGACAATACGCTATGTAAAATAATTTTAACCTGTTGTAAATAAATGTAACAGAATGGTCTTTCGAGCAGAAGGCTACATACCCCCTTTTCTATTTCGCAATTTTTTGCGTGAAAGTGGGCAACGGTCAGACGATTGAAACTACACAGAGATAATTACTCCCCCACGGGGGTTAAGGAGGTATGCAATATATGGCAGAAACATTAGAAAAAGTAAGTGGAAATAAGGCCATGCAAATATTAGGATTATCCCGTCATACATTTGAAAAACTTGTAGAAAAAAAATCTATAACTGCACACGAAGAAGGAAAAAAGAAATATTATTATATTCCTGAATTAGAACAATTTATGAATACTGAAGAATACGAAACAATCTTCAATGGTGTTGTAGATAACCGAAATCCTTTAAATGACTTAACTGGAAAGGAATGGCTTCCTGAAACCAAAAGCTATTTATATCAAAAGGGATTAGGGGCTGATAGTCCCGAAGCACAAATTGAGAAACAACATCCGGCACCATATTCTTTTCAAGATATTGGACACTTAATTAGATTCTTTACGAAAAAAGGTATGCGTGTATTAGAACCATTTGGCGGAGTTGGTTCTACTGCAAAGGCTTGTGAAGTGGATAGCCGAATTTGCACTTCCATTGAGCTTTCAGAACAGTGGCACAATCTGTCAATTCAACGATTAGAAACCGAAGTGGGAGTTGGTACGAGTAAACATCATAATTTTATAAATGGAGACTCTTGTGAGGAATTGTTGAAATTAGAAACAGACAGCCACGATTTTATGATAACATCTCCTCCTTATTGGGGTATTTTGAATAAGCAAGATCAGAAAGTAAAGAAGAATCGAGTCGCCAATAACCTAGAGACGAAGTATTCAGATAGTAATAAAGATTTGGGAAATGTTGAAGACTATGACGAATTCCTAGAAATACTTGTCAATAAGGTGTTTTTAGAGTGCGCACGCATTATTAAAGACAAAAAATATATGGCTATTGTTGTTTCAGATTTTAGAGATGGTTCGGATTTTATAAGTTTTCATTCGGATTTAATTTATAAGCTTAATAAGGCGCAGATTCCCGGCGGCGGGATTTTGAAGCTTCAAGGGACAAAAATATTAATACAGAATCATAAAAGTCTTTTGCCATATGGCTATCCTTTTGCCTATGTAGAAAATATTCATCATCAGTATATACTTATATTTAGAAAGGAAAAATAAATGGATAACATCTATGGAATAATTAATGGAGATTGCGATTCTATTATGGATGAATTGATTGCTCGTAATATTAAATATGATCTCATCCTTACAGATCCTCCATATAACATAAAAAAAGATTTTGGAAATGATTCTGATTGCTTGTCTGTTGAAGAGTTTAGGGAAGTCACAAAGCAACGTATTGATAAGCTGAAAAAATTACTTACTCCGACAGGAAGTATAATTTGGTTTGGCATACACGATTATATTTGCTATGTACAAATTGCGATGTACGATGCTGGGCTGTTTTATAGACGAATGAATATCTGGCATTATGAAAATGGTTTTTCTAGATCTAAAAAAGAGCCAGCCACTCATTATGAGCCATTCTTGTGGTTTTCTAATAGCGATGATAAATGGACATACAATGTAGATGCTGTTAGAGTTCCTTATAAAAGCAAAGAGAGATTAAAGAACACCATAAATTATAAAAATTCAAAAGGCGAAAAGAAAATGTGGGTTCCAAACCCTAATGGTTCTATGCGTGGAGATATTTGGGATTTCCCTACTCTTGCAGGCAAACGATTTGAAAACGAAAGAACAGAGCATCCTACTCAAAAACCAGAATCTCTTATAACGGAATTGATAAAGGCATTCTGCCCCATGAGTTCTGGAGTTTATAAAGGGAAAATTTTAGATCCATTTCATGGCTCAGGTACATTAGGTGTTTGCTGTGAAAAATTAAATCAGCAAGGACATAGTATCGAATGGACTGGAATAGAATTGGAGAATAAATGGTGCAATGTTGCACAACAGCGAATAACAACTATTAAAGAAGGAGGAATAGATGAGTAAAAATTACATAAAGCTCCAAAATCAAGGCAATATATATCAAAATCTTATGCTTCTTAATGAAATGAATGAATCCGTGGGTTACGCTGACGAAAATGGCTATTTTTCTAAGAGAGTCGTTGCAGAAATTGCCATCAATTCTGCTGTCGTTACCAGTGCAGGGAAAATGGGTGATGATATTATAGCGTTGGTAAATGATACTGTTTCTGATGAAACAAGAAATTCTGTATTGCAGAATGCTAAACAACGAATGCAAATATTAAGAGTTTTAGGTTTGGTTGCTTCTGATTACGATGCTGAACAATATGCAATAACAGATTTAGGTCAAAAAGTTCTTGCTCAGGTATTTCCAACAGCTTCCGGAGTATTGCCTGATTATAGATTACTTAGAGAATCATTTATGGGGATATCATCTACGTCAGAGGTGTATGACTATAATTGTGACATAAATTTTAACTGTTACCTTGGTTATGGGATATGCTATGCTCTTGCTTGCCTTGATTATAAAATAAGTGTTCAAGATATGCCTTGCCTTACAACATATGAAA
Organism: Robinsoniella sp.; assembly: GCA_023664735.1. Classification (GTDB taxonomy): domain Bacteria; phylum Bacillota; class Clostridia; order Lachnospirales; family Lachnospiraceae; genus RGIG3040. The sequence goes on from JAMPFB010000038.1 coordinate 13,115, forward strand.
TTACAGAGATTGATGATTTTGTTAATACAGTCGTGTATTACAGGGGGCTTAATCAGTCTATACCAGATACACACGATCATTTTCCTAAAACCCAGCAGGGTACACCTCTCGCACAAGCAGCAAATATTACAAGAACAATAAATCAGATTTTGAGAATATGCGGTATTCTTGAAAGAAAAAATGTGCGTGAAAACGGAATCAATTATTATGTTTGTACAACTGCTGGCAAAAAATATGTAGATGAGGTTAAGAAGAATTTTAAGAAAAAAATTTCTGGACCCCTCAGGCTTTTAGAAAAGAGAATCTGATCTTGCAAAAAAAATATTGTAATCTTGGCTATAACAACATGTTAGATAGGGGTGGTTACGATGTTCCAGCAGATGCTAAAGATGTAAAAACTGTATTTTCTCCATATCAACTTATACCAGAAACAAATGTTAATTGGTTGCTCGAAAAAGACTTAAGAAAACCTCCTGTTGCAAGAGAAACACAGGTACAGATTTTAAATGGGCAAATTTCAACAGATACGCTTCGATTAAAGCCTGAATACAGAAGTCAAGAAGAATATGATGAATTTATAAAAAACAATTCAAGCAAGACAACTATAATTGCGGAAATAATAAAAGTCAAGGATGATGGTAAATCAAAGGATGAATTAATTGAAGAATTATTATTACGACATAAGAACAGCGACAAAGAACTGTTTTACCCTTTTGTACATTCTTTGTTAGGAGCATTAGGGTTAGACTGCAAAGGTGAAGTTGGAAGATATGATGCTTATATTGAGTATGGTACTCATATAATTCCCGCAGAAATAAAATCATTCACAGAAACTCCTTCATATAACGTGAAGGGCGCAAGGCAGGCACTTGAAAACAAAATATGTTCATATAAAGAGGAATCTGATTTAGAATATGCCTCTTTACTAATAGGTTATTCGCATCCAAGTAGCATTAGTGAGATCCAAGATTTTATAGATGCTTCTTATGATGAATGGCATGTAAAAATAATAGCTTTTGATTTAAAAACAATTATTGAAATGTGTGTAAGAACAATCTGGGATAAACAGATGATTGATTTTGATAATTTATTCAAAAACTATGGAATTGCGGAGGCGTAAAGATGCGAATAAGAATAAAAGACACAAATATATGTGATAGTTGTACAAAGAAAGGTTGTTCTAGTAGTGATGTAATAGAAAAAACAACCTTCGCTAAATTTAGATCCGAAAGGTACACCTGCCCTGTTAGATTATTTCAGTATGGTCCTACTGATAAACAGTTAGATGAGGGACATATAGATATTTCATTTGGAGCCGATGCAATAGGCTGTATGTATTGCTATTTGTGTGCTATTCAATGCAATAAAGATAATATAGAAATCATTGATTATTCATTTGATGAAAATGATGATTTTGTGAATGCCCTATCTTTATGTGAAAAACAGAATGGTGGATGTTGCAATATTTTAGCATTATCTTATTTGGATTTGCTATTTGACTTTGCAGCAAATACCAATATAAATAAAGCAATGTCTTTTGATGGCTTTTTGTGTGATAAAGATGATAATTGGTATTTTGTTGAAGTAGATGCAAATGATGATTCATTGGAAAGTTGTCGTAGATTGTTAGGGGACATCGTTTCTCAAAATCATAATTCTGAAAGGAAAATTGATGCAGGCTTAATGGTGCTTAATAATCTACCTAAAGAAGGTTCTAGAGATGTTTACACATTTATAGAAAAAATTACGCAGTTTCCAAATACAAAGCATTTAAAGATATATGCAACAACATTTACTCTTCTTAGGCATTTTGCGATGAAAGTAAAAAAGAACGAATATGCAGTGAATGATTTGTTATTTAATATGACCTCTGAACAGCCGCAGGAATATATTGACAAACTTATAAAACAAGGTTTTATTGATGAGAGCATGAAGGATAAATTATTTTAGGAGGCGTGATTATTGAAGGTTGCAAATACAAGAAAGGTTAATGACCGCATCACAGCCTACATGGAACGTGAAGAACTGAATACCCTTATAGGAATGGCTCTGTCTGCCCCTATCAGTATGGATGAGATAATCTTCGAAGAACCTCAATATCTTCTTGAATCTGCCAAATATTTTAAGGAAAGTATGAAGGAAGATGGTGTCTCCTATACGGATGATGAAGCTACCATAGCAATGATGATAAGCAGTGTTGCTAATGAGACGCTCCGAGCTCTTGCTGGAGAAGTCCTTCTTCCTTCTGTGATTCTTAACGATATTACAAAGGCAAGTAAGGTATTTCACAAGGGGTGCTTTGACGATAACGCTTACCTTAAGAATATCCATTTTGATAATCAGAAGTTAGGCCGCTTTGAATTATCACACTCATCTTATGTCAAGTATGAGTTGATGATGTATTCCACCCCGGAAAATAAATATAACGGGGTTATGATTCCAAGAATCGGAACATTCGACCATAGATTCAAATATCCTAACATTAAGGAAAATGGGAATGCGTGGATGAGCATTACTCCTAATGAAATTTTTACAATGGAGGATTCTATTAAAGAGGCTACGGGCAATGTCTTAACCCTTGGATGTGGTATGGGCTATTACGCTTATATGGTTTCTGAAAAGGACGATGTGAGCCATGTGGCGATTGTTGAAAAAGAGCCGGAAGTCATAGAACTGTTTACCACATTTATTCTTCCGCAGTTTGCTCATAAGGATAAGGTTACAATAATACAGGCTGATGCATTTGAGTATATGGAATCTCTTGTTGATGGTACATTCGATTACTGCTTTGCAGATATATGGAGAGGCAATACGGATACAGTTCCATATATCAAACTTAAGCAGATTTGTAAGAAGTTTAAGCAGACTAAGATGGTTTACTGGATTGAAGATGCTCTGATGGCAACCATCATTGGATTTGTGTATGTGATAATTCTTGAGGAATTCTATAAGAACCAAGGACAGCCAATGCCAAAGGTCGATGCTATCATGGAAGAGAAACAATTCAAAATGGATTACCTAAAAGACCTACTGAAAGATGCAGAAATCACACGAGCCGAGCATGTAGATTACTACATGGACTACAGAAACATAATTGCTCTTATGAGTTAGAAAATAACAGCTATGAAGTAGCATTTGACTACTTCATAGCTGCTTTTCTTTTGTTAACTGCCCGAAAACTGTTGATAAATGCGTCTTTTCTAAAAATCCTTTAGACGCACCATCTAAGGTAGACGCAATGCTCCAAAAGTGCATAAACACAGAGAAAGACAGGGTGTTCTTCGGCGGGGCATAGAGCCTGCCGAAAAGCTAACGGACAATATGTAAGGAAAAATCAATGGAGGGAAACGAAAATAACCGTTTATACCGACCTTGATTAGAGAATAAATTATGATAAGCGTATCATTAGAAATAGTGGTACGCTTATTTTATTGCTGTTTTGCCATTTTTTCACTACCTATACTTTGAAAATCTTATCGTCATATTTTACAGAGATATGGCTTCTGATTAAATGATGTGAGATTTCCATAGACAAGAGATTTAATTTCTGCTCTGGGAAATAGAAAAATCAAAAAGGAACTTCTTGATTTTTCTCGTTTTTGATAATATCATTAAAAATGAGAAAGGAGGTAAACAATATGGAACTAATCAAGGTACTATCAAATCCAGTTAGAATACAGGTAATGCAGTATTTACAGATTCACGGTGAAGCAACAACAAAACAGATTTCAGAAGCTATAAATGATGTTCCTACTCCCACGCTGTATCGTCATATCAATACTTTGCTGAAAGAAGAAGTGCTGATAGTAAAGGAAGAACGGAAAGTGAGGGGAAGTCTGGAAAGGCTGCTGGTTATCAATAAAGATAAATTCACGGAAATTGAAAACGGCAGCGTTGCAGATGTGGCATACCAATTTCTAATGGAGATATATGCCAGATTTCAAAAATACAGTATGAAACCAGATGCAGACCCTAGAAAAGACCGACTAAGCATGAGAACCCGTATGCTCTGCCTAACCGATGAAGAATTTGACGCATTTATGCAGGATATTGGCGCTGTTATGGAAAAATACGGAGAAAAATCAGGCGGAAAAGGACGGAGCATTTCTTTTATTTCCGCACCCATAGAGGAGGAAGACCAATGAGCCTTACATTAAAGGAAGAACGCATAACCATATCGGGAACAGTATCTATTGGGGCAACTGTTACCTATACAGACAAAAACACATTATCCCCTGCTATTGTAGTAATTATGGGAACAGGGAAAACAGACCGTGACGGAAACGAGAAAGGATTTCGGACGAACTTATACAAGCAATTTGCTGAATTTTTTGCGGCGCTTGGATTTGTATGTGTCCGCTACGATAAGCGGGGGACATTCCAATCAACAGGCGATTTCAATACCGCAGGGCTGCATGACCTTACAGATGATGCAATTTCCGTAATAAGGTATGTAAAATCCCTGCCTTACGTTGATGAAACAAAGGTGCTTGTCTGCGGCCACAGCGAGGGGGCAATGATTGCAACCTTGCTTTCAGAAAAAGAAGATACAGCAGGACTGCTTCTTTTTGGCGGGGCGGCAACTTCCATGAAAGATGCACTTTTTTATCAGAATGAGTTGGCGGCAGATGAATTTCAGCATAAAAAGGGACTGCTTGGAATGCTGCTCCGCAGCCAGACATCAAAGGAAAAAACTAACGCAAAGGTAGAGGCGATGTTTCAAAAGTGTGTAAACACAGAAAAAGACAGGGTGCTCTTTGGCGGGGCATTGATCAATGCAAAATGGATTAGGGAACACGCTTCTTATTCCTCGGAGGATTACATCAGGCGGCTGAAAGAATACGGCAAGTCCATCCTTGCAGTTACAGGGACAGCAGATATTTCAACGGATTACAGAAAACTTTCTGCTTTAAGGGATATTCCGTCTGCTGAAATCTTCACGCCTTCCAATGTAAACCATATCCTGCGTGAAATTGATGATGACAACAGCATTATGACTGTAAAAAAACAATATAAGCGGCTTGCATTAAAGCCCATGCACAAGGCTACAGAAGAAAAAATAAAAGAATGGCTAAAGCAGTTTTATGCTACGGGAAACGGGAGGTGTCGGAATGAAGCAGACAATTAAGAAGCGTTGTTGTTCGTGGCGGCGCTTCTGCCATTGATGATTGTAGGCAGCATTTTCACAGGGATTTATTCTTTCAGTACCTATACTATAGATATGCAGAATGAAATGGTTGCCCAAACCGGGAGCTATGAACTTCTGCTTTTAGTTGGAACGGTGCAAAGCGTACTTTATGCTGCCGTAGCAGGCTTTCTGGGCTATTGGACATTTGCCCGCTACTATTGGAATTTTCGGACAGCTAACGCCAATTGTGCTTTTCCAGTGTTTTTTTCTGAATGGCGGGTTTGGTATCGTGTTTGGATGGCTGTATCGTAAATATGGCATTCAATGCTTGGCGCCTGCAAGCCGAACTGTTACTTTCTAACAAGATTTTACAGAATTATAATTGACAGCAATAGGAATGCAATATTATAATTTTCAAAAGATAAAATGTTATCGTAGTTTTAATTATGTAAATATGGAGAAAGAGAGTAAAACATTATGGGCTTATTTTCCAAACTGCAGAATCCAGTTTTTTTGAAAGAGGACAGCAATGCTGAAAGGCAGGTAGAAAAATTAAGGGAGCTGCATCCCTTTCTTAATAAAGAAGGACAAGAGAAATTAGAGCAGGATATCAGAAAATTGGAATATGGAATAGAAGGTGAAAAAAATATTGCATTTGAATTGAAAAATTCTCATATGCCAATGTATATTCTGCATGATATATATTTATCGGATGGAGAATTAGAAGCACAGATTGATTATTTGATTTTTACGAAAAAAATCTGTTTTGTTGTAGAATGCAAAAATCTTATAGGAAATATAAAAATCAACAATGGGGGAGATTTTGTCCGTACCTTAGAATATGGCGGTAAAAAGCAAAGCAAGGGAATTTATTCACCAATAACTCAAAACCAGCATCATTTAGAGCTGATGAAGAAAATGAGGAAAGACAGCAAAAGAAATATTTTGTCAAAGGCAATGGCGGAGCAGAGTTTTGATAAGAAATATAAATCAATCGTTGTATTGGCGAATCCTCAGACCATAATAGATTACAGATATGCGAAAAAGGAAATAAAAGAACAGATTGTCCGCAGTGACCGCCTGATTGAATATATAAGGAATAGTTGCAAGGAGTCTGATTTAAGTGAAGTAACAGACAGCCAACTGCTGGAATGGGCAAAATTTTATCTGGCATTACATATGGAAATAGAGAAAGACTATGTAAAAAAGTACGACGGCTATAGGATTTCTTCAAATGAAATGCGGACTAAGCAGTCTGCTATAAGTGATAGCAGCAAGGAAGAAGCAAAAGAGTTAGAAGAAAAGAATCCTGAAGATAAAGATACAGAAATAGAAAAAACAGAGATTTTCCAACAATTGAAAGCCTTTCGATTACAAAAAAGCAGGGAAGAAAAAATAAAGCCATATTATATTTATAATGACAATCAATTAAAGGAATTGATTGCAAAAATGCCGGACAGCTTGGAAGAATTAAAAAAGGTAAACGGATTTGGTGAAATAAAAGCAGAGAAATATGGGAAAGAAATTCTGGAAATTCTAGCAAGATTTAAATAGGAATATTTTTAAAAGACCATATACAGAAATTGTCGCCACTATATAGTAGTAAGAAATAGCGATGTAAATCTAAGGAGGAATAAGTGAAAAAACGAAAGAAGGTATTTCTTGTAGGAATAATAACAATATTCGTGTTCTTTTCCGGTCTGCTGGTTCGACAGGTATTGGCGATTCAAAGTGCAGATTGTGTAGTAAGAGTTGACTTTAGAGGAATTGAGAATATGTTCCATGTTCCACATGGGGTGCATGGTTTACAGTTGCATATTTATATCAAAAGGTCAGTGGTGATTTAGTCTGCTTCACCCAAAAACATATATCCACGACAACATAAAAAATTTATTCATTAATTCGTCTGTTTCCAAAATATTTTGTCATTATGAGAAGTAACGCAGTACAAGCAAATATTCCGTCCATAATTCCTGCTGGCAGCATAAATATCATCAGCATCATTGTCGTTATACAATTTATTACAGATATGACGAATCCCCACATTCTATTCTTCCACAATCCTATTGCACCAACTACCCGGACGCTTCCATAAATCATACCTAAAATACTCATTAAAAAAAGATTTTCTTGTAGATAAGGAACAATAAACACAAAATATTGACGCATATCAGAAGTGTCAAAATCTGAAAGCAATAAGGGAACAACCCCTAAACCAACGCTTATTTCTACAAACCCATGTATAAAAATAAGTATTGCTGCAATTTTATATCTTTTCACTGTACACCCCCACTTTTTTCTGATTCGATTGCCCTTTTTGTTGCCTTAGTCATCATTTTTCCGATGAAAAGGGGGTGTCGATAAGAAAACTTCATTTGTACTGCTTGGCTTACAGAGTGACAAATCACAAACTTTTTTGACCAGATATTATTAGCTAATCCATAGCCTACTTTTTCTGCGTCTGCCTTAAATTCTTTTGGAACTGAAATACCCGATGCCGATTTTGTATTTGTTAAAGGTGGATGAAACAGGTGAAAAGAAATTCCGTATTCCTCGTTTTCTATTTGCAAGCATTTAGCCAGTGATTCTATTGCTCCTTTTGAAGCAGCATATGGAGAAATATTTGCAAATCCAGTGACACCAACACCCGAACTTGTAAATATAATACGTCCCTTTTTTGCATTTCGCATATATGGAAGAACTACCTTTGCCAATCTCAATGCTCCAAAATAATTTACGTCCATTACATTTTGATATACTTCATATCCAGTGTTCTGCTCGCTTTCAAAGGTGCATAAACAAGCATTGTGTATCGCAATATCAATATTTCCGAAATGTTCGGCTGCTTGATGCACGCCATTCTCAATACTGGAAAGATTCCGTGCATCTGCAACGATTGGCAGGACTGTATTTTGATACTTTTCTTTTAACATCTCAATGGCATCAGTTTTAACATCTAATACCGTTACTGTATTTCCCAATTCCAATAATCTTTCAACAAGATAATAGCCAATCCCTTGATTGGCGCCAACAATCAGTACATTTGCCATGTTATTCATTCTCCATTTCGTTAAAAAAATTTCTTATATGCCCATACGCATTTTCACGAAAGATTTGTTTCCTCTCATCTGTCAATGCCCCGCATAAAAGCCAGCGTTGTGTAAACAGGAAAATAGGCGCATAAAATTTTGTTGCTAAATATTTGCTATCTGCTGGCTTGATAATTCCTATTGTCATTAACAAGGAAAATACCTTTGCTTGAAAATTTAACGGTTTATCAAATATCCAATAGTCATATATCTGATGTATTTCATTATTGCTGAATTGCTCAATCAATAGCAATCTCATAATTTTGTTGCAATATTCATCCATTAAATACTTCTCAAAAAAACAATTACAGGTCTTTTCAAATAAATCTTCCTCAATAGTTTTTGGCGTAGTCGTTAATGCCTGCTCCAATTGAGACATCAAATCAGTTGCTATTGTTTCAAAATTTTGCAACAGTTCATTGAGAATAGCCTGCTTATTTTTGAAATGATAGTAGATTGAGCTTTCCTTGATGTCTACAACTTTACAAATATCTCTGATAGAAACCGCTGAAAAACCCTTTTGAGAAAATAAATCTAACGCAACATTTAATATTTTTTGTTTTGTATTATTCATTTTACGCCGTCTCCCTAACAGTCGTTAGGTAATATTATATCTAACAACTGTTAGGTTGTCAAGATAACAATAAAAATGATAAAATCAAATAGTGGGATTCCGCCGTAGTCGGCATTGTGGGAATGTGTATAACTGGCTATCTCATGGAATTGTGGGTAACTCTGTTTGCAG
>JAMPFB010000039.1 GCA_023664735.1 Robinsoniella sp.
ATTAGTACCGCTGCGTCTTTGCAGAGCGAGAGCGTGTCCGGAAGACTATCCTATGTTCTGCCCTCTCACACGTCCGTCTCCCAAAGCCCCTATGCCACATCCGTTTAGCCACTACACTCAAAAAACAGGTGAACTATTGCGCAATTCCACATCTCAAAGTCAAAATCTATTCACAAATCCTCATCCAATGTGTTATAATCAAACCAAGTTCCAAACAGGACAAGGAAAGGAAAAGCAGGAGGCTCTTATGAAAAAAGAAAAGTATGTTGCTTATGTATCTACCTATACGATGGGAGATAATTACGGGATTAAAATATATGATGTGGATATGAAGCAGGGCAGGCTGTATGAAAAGGATCAGGTTCAGATTACAAATTCCTCTTATGTGACCATATCCCATAATGGCAGATACTTATATTCCATAACGGATTTTGGGGTGGAGTCATACCGGATTTTGGAAGACGGAACGTTGAAGGTAATCAATCATGGTTCTATTAATGGTATGAGGGGCTGTTATCTGTCCACCGATTATGAGGATAGATATTTATTCGTTGCAGGCTATCATGATGGAAAGATTACGGTTCTTCGTTTGAAAGAGGACGGCGGAATTGGAAAAATCGTGGATGAAATTTATCATAAGGGCTTAGGAAGCATAGCGGAACGGAATTTCAGGCCGCATGTAAACTGTGTAAAGATGACGAGAGATAATAAGTATCTGATGGCTGCCGACTTAGGCATGGATCATACAGATGTTTACCGGCTGGATCATAAGACGGGCAAATTAAAGCCGATTGATGTGATTCGCAGTGATATTGAATCAGCGCCGAGACATATTAAAATGTCCAAGGATGGCAAGTACGTTTATATCGTACATGAATTGAAAAATTATATTGATGTGTACAAATATGTGGATTTGGGAAATGCGCCGGAATTTACAAAGATTCAGACGATTTCCACGCTGAATAAATACCATGCGGGAGGGTCTGCTGCAAGCGCATTGAATTTTTCAGAGGATGAGCAGTATTTAGTTAGCTCCAATGCAGGAGATAATAGCGTGATTATTTACAATATCAATCGAAAAAACGGTGAGCTGACTAAAAATTTCTGCCTTCCTATCAGCGGGGATTATCCGAAGGATGCAGCATTATTTCCGGATAATAAGCATTTAGTGTCCTTAAATCATGAAACAAATACAATGACTTTTTTTAATGTAGATTTGAAAAAAGGACTTTTAGTAATGAATGGAAAGGAAATGAAAATCGACCAGCCGAATTGTATTATTTTCCATAAGCTGGAGGGAGAAAAAAAGACAGAGGATAGGGAATGACCTCTGGTATGTTATAAGAAAATAAAAACAATGCCATAGCTCTTTGTATATGGCATTGTTTTTTTGATTTCTATTTCAGCCAATGAAGATACCGGAACATTTCTTCTGCGGGAGGAAGCTTGTATGTTTATTTCTTTGTATAGATGCGTTCCAGATAATCCATTTTAGATTTCATGTTTTCCAGCAATAAATCCAAAAGAGCAATAGCAGTCATGGATTCCACTACGACTACAGCTCTTGGAACGATGACAGGGTCATGCCTGCCTTTAATGTTAACAGATATTTCCTGCCCGTCTTTATTAACGGTCTGCTGCGTTTTATAAATGGAAGGGGTGGGCTTTATGTAAGCTCTAAGGACAATGGGGGAGCCGTCACTGATGCCGCCCAGAATTCCACCGGCATGGTTGGTTTTCTTTACAACGCTGCCATCTATCATTTGGAAAGCATCGTTGTTTTCACTTCCCTTTGAACAGGCAGTTGAAAAACCGTCCCCTATTTCAAAAGCTTTTACTGCGCCAATGGAAAGGATGGCTTTTCCTAAAGTGGCATCCAGCTTGTCAAAAACCGGTTCACCGATTCCGGCAGGGCACCCGGTTATCACGCATTCCACCACGCCTCCAGCAGAATCGGTTTCCTTCATACATGCTTCCAGATAAGCTTCTGCTTCTGAAGAGGCTTTTAAGTCAGGCATTCCGGTAGGTGTCTGGGTAATTGCCTCTTTGCTGAAACGTTCCATATCGATGGAAACAGGGCCAATGGATTTTGTATAAGCCATCACTTGAATACTAAGCTGGTTCAGAATTTTTCCGGCTATTGCGCCTGCAGCTACCCTGCCAATGGTTTCCCGTCCGGAGGAGCGTCCGCCGCCCCGGTAGTCCCGGAATCCGTATTTTTCATCAAAAGTATAATCCGCATGTCCCGGTCTGTAGTAAGTGGAAATTTCGCTATAATCATGGGAGCGCTGGGAAGTATTTTGTACTAGAAGGGAAATAGGGGTGCCAGTAGTCTTTCCTTCAAAGGTGCCGGAAAGGATTTCAACCTGATCCGCTTCCCTTCTGGGAGTGGCAAATTTAGATTGTCCCGGCTTTCTCCTGTCTAACTGCTTTTGAATATCTTCTTCACAAAGGGAAAGTCCTGCCGGACAGCCATCGATTACTACCCCGATTGCCTTTCCGTGGGATTCGCCCCAAGTCTGTATTGTAAAATGTTTTCCAAATGATGAACCAGCCATATTAATCCTCCTGTTTGTTATAGTTTGTCCCACAGGCGCAGAGCGGGCTTTAGGCGGAGCATGTTCTCTGCGTCGCCACGCTTTCGCTCTATAAAAACGCAACAGTGCTAAGCTCGAAAACACCTCGCTAAGCGCTGGCGTTTTTATAAGGGCTCCTTCAGAGAACATGCTCCGCCAAAAACCCGCTCTGCGCCTGTGGGACAAACTGTGACTTTTATTAGTATAAAAGTAGTGCCTGCTATTGACAGAGAAAGTTATTCTGTCCACAGATTTTTTGTCACATGGCAATTATAGCGGAGAAATCTCTTGGTTACAACCGAAATTTTTATAACTATGGAAATAACATGCAGAAAAGGAAAAAATAAGTGATAAAAAACAAAAAAAATTCACAATTAAAGTACAAAAAAGTGCTGTACAAATAAAAAAATTATGATATTATAAAGATGTTATTTGGTAGGATTATGTCAACAACTTTAATCGTATAGAGTTATCCTGTAGAATGGGGCATGAGATAATTGAAAAAAAGAAAAGTAACAGCCAGATTGATGGCATTTGGGAAAAAGAATAGCGTTTTTAAAATCATATCCCTTATATTGCTGACAATTTATTTATTTATATATTATGCAAAACAGTATTGCGTCCAAAATAAAAAAAGATATGCCTGCATTTTTTGTGCCTGTATAATCTTTGCTATCAGTTCCAGCTTTTCTTTTAAGGAAAGTGCTCTGGAAAAGACGGTTTCAGAAGATAGCACGGCAGTGGAATATGATATGCCGGAGGAAGTGTTAAGTACGGAAAAGCCCGGAAATCATATTGAAGATGCAGCAATACTTGAAGATAAGGACGTAATGGAGGGTTATGAAAACTCAGAATTGGAATATGTAACGGAAGAGGACAAGTATAGCATTGATGAAATCCTTACTGCCGGAGAAGAGTATTTAGGAGGCATTTCCGAAAATTCCGTCACGGGACAATTAAGCGGTGACGACTGGCAGCTTGTACTGATTAATAAGCATCATTCCATTCCGGATGATTATACCTTTACCCTTGGAACCATCAGAGGGGGGATGCAATGTGACGAAAGGATTATTCCAGAGCTTATGGAAATGCTTCAGGCAGCCAAGGAAGACGGCGTAAGCCTGATTGTATGCTCTCCTTATCGGGATATTAACCGCCAGCAGGTATTATTTGAACGAAAAATCAAGGCTTATATGAGGCAGGGCTATTCCTATTTAGAGGCTTATCAGATTAGCTCACAGACTGTTACAGTGCCGGGAGCCAGCGAGCATCAGATAGGACTTGCCATAGATTTTCTATGCAAAGGCTATTCTTCTTTAAATGAAGGATTTGAGAATACAGAAGGCGGAAGGTGGCTTGCAGCCCATGGACATGAATATGGCTTTGTCTTAAGATATCCGAAAGGGAAGGAATACATTACAGGTATTGAATACGAACCATGGCATTTCCGTTATGTGGGCAGGGAAGCAGCAGCCATTATGACGGAAAGAGGGCTGACGCTGGAAGAATTTGTGGAAGAAATCAACGGATAATAAGAGGAAAATATGTATCGGCTACTAAAACAGGAAGGAAGAGCCAAACGAGGCGAATTTCAAACAGTACATGGGGTCATTCAGACCCCTGTTTTTATGAATGTGGGAACGGCAGCGGCTATCAAAGGAGCAGTTTCCACGGAAGATTTAAAGCAGATAGGGACTCAGGTAGAGCTGTCTAATACCTATCATCTCCATGTACGTCCCGGAGATGAGGTTATAAAAAAATTAGGTGGCTTGCACAAGTTCATGGTATGGGACAGGCCCATTCTTACCGATTCGGGAGGATTTCAGGTGTTTTCTCTGGCAGGACTTAGAAGGATTAAAGAAGAAGGGGTTTATTTCCAGTCCCATGTGGATGGACGCAAGATTTTCATGGGACCGGAGGAAAGTATGCAGATTCAGTCCAATCTTGCCTCCACAATTGCCATGGCTTTTGACGAGTGCCCTTCCAGCAAGGCTGACAGGGATTATGTGACGGCTTCGGTAGAACGTACTACCAGATGGCTCGCCCGCTGCAAAAATGAAATGAAAAGGCTGAATGGCTTAGAGGATACTATCAATAAACAACAGATGTTATTTGGAATCAATCAGGGAGCTGTATTTGCGGATATTCGGAAGGAACATGCAAAACAAATCAGTGAATTTCAGTTGGACGGTTATGCCATTGGAGGGCTGGCGGTAGGAGAAACCCATCAGGAAATGTATTATATACTGGAAGAGACGGTTCCGTACCTTCCGGTAGATAAGCCCACTTATCTGATGGGAGTGGGCACACCTGCCAATATATTGGAAGGTGTGGAGCGGGGAGTGGACTTCTTTGACTGCGTTTATCCTACCAGAAACGGACGGCATGGACATTTATATACCAGATTCGGGAAAATAAATTTGTTCAATGCCAAATATGAGCTGGATGATGCGCCTATTGAAGAGGGCTGCGGCTGTCCCGCATGCAGGACTTATTCCAGAGCTTATATCAGGCATTTGCTAAAGGCAAAGGAAATGCTTGGAATGCGGCTTTGCGTGTTGCATAATCTGTATTTTTACAATCACATGATGGAAGATATCCGGAAAGCGCTGGATGAGGGCAGGTTTGCAGCATACAAAAAGCAGATGCTGGAAAGCATGAAAATTTTATAAAAATACTTGAAGTAATCGGCACTTTTGTGTATGATGTCCTTTAGTGCAATTACGAACATATTAGGAGGTAACAATTATGATTTTGTCAGGTACAGCAGATCCGGCACAAGCAGCAGGTGGTATGTCAGGAGTGATTTTAGTAGTATACCTTGTGGCAATTGTTGCATTTTTCTATTTTGTAATGATTCGTCCCCAGAAAAAGGAGCAGGCCAAAATAAATGCTATGCTTTCCAAGCTGGAAACAGGTGACAGCATTTTGACTACAAGCGGATTTTATGGAATTATTATTGATATTGACGATTCAGATGATACAGTAATCGTAGAGTTTGGCAATAACAAGAATTGCCGTATTCCAATGAATAAAACTGCCATAGCCCAAGTGGAAAAGGCAAATGGGGAATAAAATGTTGAATGTAGAAGAATCCTGCTTTGGCGGGATTTTTTTGCAGTATGGGAAGGACAGGGTTGAGTGAGGACATGGAAACTGACAGAGCAAAGGAGAAAGCAGGAATAGGAGATGCAAAACAGGTTTTAAAGGTGATAAATGAAAACAGTTGCCATTTTCCTTCATTTGAGCTATGATAAAAAAGGTGTTTTATAAGTTTTAAAAGGAAAGGAAGTAGCAATATGAATTTAAATATTGGATGTATTGCAGGAGACGGCATTGGACCGGAAATCGTTGGAGAAGCCAGAAAGGTGCTTGATAAGGTGGCTTCCAAATACGGATACAGCATTACATATACAGATATTTTAATGGGAGGGGCTTCCATTGATGTTCACGGAGTTCCCCTTACTGACGAGGCAGTTGCGTTAGCAAAAGCTTCCGATGCGGTTCTTATGGGTTCCATTGGAGGGGATACCAATACTTCCCCATGGTATAGGTTAGAGCCTTCCAAAAGACCGGAAGCAGGGCTTTTAGCAATTAGAAAAGCGCTGAATCTGTTTGCTAATTTAAGACCTGCCATCTTATATGAAGAGTTAGCAGGGGCATGTCCTTTAAAAGAGGAAATCAGCGCAAAGGGCTTTGACATGATGATTATGCGTGAGCTTACAGGAGGGCTTTATTTCGGTGAGAGAAAGACCGTAGAGGAAAACGGGGTGAAAAAAGCCATTGATACACTGACTTATGATGAAAATGAAATCCGCCGCATTGCTATAAAGGCATTTGACATTGCCATGAAAAGGAGCAAAAAGGTTACAAGCGTGGACAAGGCAAACGTGTTGGATTCCTCAAGACTTTGGAGGGCAGTGGTCAATGAAGTGGCAAAGGGTTACCCTGAGGTAACTTTAGAGCATATGTTAGTGGACAACTGTGCCATGCAGTTAGTAAAAGACCCTGCACAGTTTGATGTCATCTTAACGGAAAATATGTTTGGTGATATTTTATCGGATGAAGCCAGCATGGTGACCGGTTCCATCGGTATGCTTGCCTCTGCAAGCTTAAATGACAGCAAATTTGGCTTATATGAGCCGAGCCATGGTTCTGCGCCGGATATTGCAGGAAAAGGCATTGCCAATCCCATTGCTACTATTTTAAGCGCCTCCATGATGCTGCGCTATACATTCGATTTGGACAAAGAAGCGGATGCCATTGATGCTGCGGTAAAACAGGTGCTGAAAGAGGGCTATCGCACCGGGGATATTATGGCAGAAGGATGCACGCAGGTTGGCACAGAGAAGATGGGTGACCTGATTTGTGAAAGGATATAAATATGAATCATAGGAAGATACCATTTTTATTTTTTGTGTTAGGTGTTATGCAGTGTATGATAAGAACTTTATTTATTGGCGCTCTTGCATTGATATGCTCCCTTCTTGGTCTGATTATGAGAAACCGCCTGTCCAAGATAGGAATTGCAATGTTTGTTTTATGGCTGTTAATTTCGATTTTGGATGAAATCAGAATCTGTCATACAATTAAGACTACCAGTGATAACCCACAGGTAAATCAGATTTTTGATCAGATGTTTGGGGAAGAACAATTGATGAAGAAAACATTAGATGAAGCAACAGAACGCATTATAAAAGGAGAGAAGAAAGATGAGAAGTGATTCCGTAACAAAAGGAGTGCAGCAGGCGCCCCACAGAAGCTTATTTAACGCATTAGGATATACAGAAGAAGAAAGGCAGCGGCCATTAATCGGCATCGTAAGCTCCTATAATGAAATCGTGCCGGGACATATGAATCTGGATAAAATCGTGGAAGCGGTAAAAATGGGAGTGGCAATGGCAGGAGGCACTCCAGTGGTTTTTCCGGCAATTGCTGTTTGTGATGGAATTGCCATGGGGCATATCGGCATGAAGTATTCTCTTGTAACAAGGGATTTGATTGCAGACAGCACCGAATGTATGGCAATGGCTCATGGCTTTGACGGGCTTGTTATGGTTCCAAACTGTGACAAGAACGTGCCGGGACTTTTGATGGCAGCCGCAAGAGTGAATATACCCACAATATTTGTTTCCGGCGGTCCTATGTTAGCTGGAAGGGTAAAAGGTGAAAAGAGAAGCTTGTCTTCCATGTTTGAAGCGGTAGGAAGCGTTGCGGCAGGAACCATGACAATGGAAGACTTGGCAGAATTTGAAGAAAAGGTATGTCCTACCTGCGGTTCCTGTTCCGGTATGTATACAGCCAATTCCATGAACTGCCTGACAGAAGCTTTAGGTATGGGACTTAGGGGAAACGGCACTATTCCGGCTGTTTATTCGGAAAGAATCCGTCTTGCCAAACATGCAGGCATGAAAATCATGGAGCTGGTGGAAAAGGACATCAAGCCTCGTGACATTATGACGGAAAAGGCATTTTTAAATGCCCTTACCATAGATATGGCGCTGGGTTGTTCTACAAACTCCATGCTCCATTTACCGGCAATTGCCCATGAAGCAGGAGTGGAATTAAATGTGGACATTGCCAATGAATTGTCTGCAAAGACGCCTAATTTATGCCATCTGGCTCCGGCAGGCCCTACTTACATGGAGGATTTAAATGAAGCCGGCGGTGTTTATGCGGTTATGAAGGAGCTTACCAAGAAGAATTTATTATATACGGATTTGCTGACGGTAACCGGAAAGACTGTAGGAGAAAATATTGCAAATGCAGTGAACAAAAATCCGGAGGTTATCCGTCCTATTGAAAATCCATATAGTGAAACAGGCGGAATTGCTGTATTAAAAGGAAATCTGGCGCCGGATTCCGGTGTGGTGAAACGTTCTGCAGTAGTGCCGGAAATGATGGTACATGAAGGACCTGCCAGAGTTTTTGACTGTGAAGAGGATGCGATTGAAGCAATTAAAGGCGGAAAAATCGTAGCAGGTGATGTAGTGGTAATCCGTTATGAAGGACCAAAGGGAGGACCGGGTATGCGGGAAATGCTCAATCCAACCTCTGCCATTGCAGGCATGGGTCTTGGTTCTTCGGTAGCATTGATTACTGACGGACGTTTTTCGGGCGCATCCAGAGGCGCATCCATTGGACATGTTTCCCCGGAAGCGGCTGTAGGCGGTCCTATTGCTTTTGTAGAAGAAGGAGATCTGATTTCCATCAATATTCCGGAAAATACCTTAAATGTAAAAATATCTGAGGAAGAAATGGAAAGAAGAAAAGCAAACTGGGTGCCAAGGGAGCCTAAGGTAACTACCGGATATTTAAACAGATACCGTTCTTTGGTTACAAGCGGAAACAGAGGCGCAGTGCTGGAGGTTCCCACTGAGAAATAAAGGAAACAGTGGGTTTTCCATGGCTGCAGGAAATGCGGAAAATGTAAATACAGAAGGGATGATAGTAAGACATGCAGTTGACAGGTGCGGAAATTGTAATTGAGTGCTTAAAGGAACAGGGCGTGGATACCGTATTTGGTTATCCGGGCGGCACTATTTTAAATGTATATGATGCATTATATAAGCATCAGGATGAAATTACACATATATTGACTTCTCATGAACAGGGGGCTTCCCATGCGGCGGATGGTTATGCAAGGGCAACAGGAAAGGTAGGCGTCTGCCTTGCCACAAGCGGTCCGGGAGCTACCAATCTGGTAACGGGCATTGCAACCGCTTATATGGATTCCATTCCAGTGGTTGCCATTACAGCAAATGTAAACCTGCCGCTTCTTGGAAAGGATACTTTTCAGGAGGTGGACATAGCAGGCGTTACCATGCCCATTACAAAGCACAATTACATTGTAAAGGATGTAACGCTGCTGGCAGACACATTAAGAAAGGCGTTCCATATTGCAAGAAGCGGCAGGCCGGGACCTGTTTTGGTGGATATTACAAAGGATGTAACTGCAAATCTTTGTGAATATGAGCCAAAGAAGCCCATGGAAATGGAGCGGCTCAATAAGTTCACGTCAGAGGAAGTGGAACAGGTGCTTTCTTTTATTCGGGAAGCAAAAAGGCCATATATCTACTTAGGCGGAGGCGCCATTCATTCAGGAGCTTCCAAGGAGGTAAGAACCTTTGCAAAGCTGGTGGACTGTCCGGTATGCGACACGCTTATGGGAAAAGGTGCCTTTGACGGAAAAGATGAGCTGTATACAGGTATGATTGGTATGCATGGAACAAAGGCTTCCAATCTGGGCGTGGCAAAATGTGACCTGCTTATTGCTCTTGGGGCGAGATTTTCAGACCGTGTAACGGGAAATCCAAATAAGTTTGCGGAAAATGCCAAAATCATACAGTTTGACATTGATGCGGCGGAAATAAATAAAAATATTAAAACAGATGCCTCTCTGATAGGGGATTTGAAGGATGTTCTTTCAGAAATCAATCAAAAGCTGGAGCAGCAGGAACATAAGGAATGGACGGATTATGTAAAGGGCTTAAAGGAGCAATTCCCGTTGAAATACGAAGAAGAGGGACTTACCTGTCCTTATGTAATAGAACAGCTTGATGTTGCTACAGAAGGAAAGGCAATTATTACAACGGATGTAGGCCAGCATCAGATGTGGGCGTCACAGTTTTACAAATATACAGAGCCAAGGACCTTTATTTCCTCTGGCGGTCTGGGCACTATGGGATATGGTCTTGGGGCATGTATCGGTGCCAAGGTAGGAATGCCGGAAAAAATCTGTGTCAATATTGGTGGAGACGGCTGCTTCCGCATGAATATGAATGAGCTTGCAACTGCAAGCCGTTACAATATTCCCATTATTCAGATTATTATCAACAATCAGGTGCTTGGCATGGTAAGGCAGTGGCAGACATTATTTTATGGAAAAAGATATTCACAGACTATTCTTACCGATAAGGTGGATTATTGCAAGGTGGCAGAAGGATTAGGCTGTAAGGCGTTCCGTGTTACGAAAAAGGAAGAAGTGCTTCCTGTTATCAAAAAGGCAATAGAATTAAAGGAGCCGGTTGTAATCGAATGCATGATTCAAAGTGACGATAAGGTATTCCCAATGGTTTCACCGGGAGCGCCTATTGAAGAAGTATTTGACGGCGATGATTTAAAAAAGAAGCCATTAGAGCAATAAGAAAATAGTTACCATATTTTCAGACAAACAGTAATATACTTTAGAGATGAAATGGGAATTCAGAAAGAAACATGAAGAAAAGGCTGAAACTTATACTATTTATTTTTTGCATTACACCTATTATAATGCTGGGATTGATTTACATAGGGCTGACTGCATATTATGCAGACAGCTTTATGTTTGGTGTGTTCATAAACGGCATATATGCTACTGGAAAGACACCGGAAGAAATCAATGAAAAGCTTTTGGAGCGGGAAAAAGCAGAGCCTCTTATTATTGTGGATAAGTTTGATGAATCCATATCCTTTGAGCTGGAGCAGATTGATTATTCGCTGACTTATCTGCCGAGGCTAAAGGAAATACATAGGAAGCAGAATCCGTTCCTATGGTTTAAAGGGCTTACTGGTGGATATTCCGATTATTCCGTAGAGCCGGAAGGGATATTTAATGAAGAGAAGCTGAAAAAAAAGCTGTTTGAAACCCCGTTTGTGAAAAATGCCGGCGATAAGAGCAAAATCAAAGTAGAGATAGAAAAAACAAGAGAGGGCTATCAGCTTGTAGATACCACCAAAAATCTGTTAAATAAGGAACGGACCTTAGAAGCGGTTACCGAGATTTTGCAAAAAGGCGGAAGTCAGGTCGATCTGCAGGAAAAAGAGTGCTATGACGAGGTGGAATTTACAAAGGAAATGAAGGACACTTTGGCGCTTTGGAATAAAATTGAGCGGTTTCAGTCTGGAAAGATTACCTACCAGATGGCGGATGGGCGGCAGGAAGTTCTGGATGCTTCCATAACAAGTGACTGGATTCTTAAGGACGAGGCTGGGGAATTTTTCTTAGATGAACAAGGAGAGCTTCAGTTAGACGAGGAAAAGCTGAAGGAATTTGTAAGCGGGCTTTGTGAGAAATATGATACAACCAAAAAAGACAGACAATTTCAAACTACAAGAGGAGATATTGTTACGGTTCCGGCAGGTACCTATGGCAATAAGATAGATAAAAAGGCAGAAACCGAATATCTTATGGAAGCATTTGCTACAAAGAAAGAGGAAGTCCGTACTCCGGTCTATTCCCAAATGGCATGGGGAGAAGGCGAAGATGATATTGGCAATACCTATATAGAAGTGGATATGACGGAGCAGAAGTTATATTATTATGTGCAGGGGCGGCAGGTTTTGTCTGCATCGGTAGTAACCGGCTGTACCGGAAAAGGAAACGGTACCCCGGCAAGGGCATGTTATATTTACTATAAGCAGAGAAACCGTGTGCTTCGGGGAGAGGATTATGAAACCCCTGTGGATTTCTGGATGGCGGTTTACGGGAATATCGGAATCCACGATGCTAAATGGAGAGGAAAATTCGGAGGAAGCATATATAAGTCCAATGGTTCCCATGGCTGCATCAATACACCATATAAGGAAGTGCAGAAGCTTTACGAAATGGCAGAGGAAGGCACGCCGGTAATGATTTTTTATTAAATGGTTGACTTGTTTTATAAGACTATGTAAAATATAGGTTATGTTTTAATAAGGCAAAGTGATAAAAGAAAGAATCCAATACAGAAAAGGAAATAGGAGGAGAAAAAAGTGTCCAGAGTGTACAACTTTTCAGCAGGTCCGGCAGTTTTACCTGAGGAAGTATTAAAAGAAGCTGCAGATGAAATGTTAGATTATAAGGGAACTGGAATGTCAGTTATGGAAATGAGTCACCGTTCCAAGGCTTATGATACGATTATCAAAGAAGCGGAAGCGGACTTAAGAGAGCTTATGAATATACCGGACAATTATAAGGTATTATTTTTGCAGGGCGGTGCAAGCCAGCAGTTTGCCATGATTCCCATGAACCTTATGAAAAACAAAGTAGCAGATTATATCGTAACCGGTCAGTGGGCAAAGAAGGCTTTTCAGGAGGCTTCCATTTACGGAAAGGCAAATAAGATTGCCTCTAGTGAGGATGAGACATTTTCTTACATACCGGACTGCTCCGATTTACCTGTTTCAGAGGATGCAGACTATGTTTACATATGTGAAAACAATACGATTTACGGTACAAAGTTCCACACCCTGCCAAATACAAAAGGAAAAACACTGGTATCCGATGTTTCCTCCTGCTTCTTGTCAGAGCCTGTGGATGTGACAAAATATGGAATTATTTACGGTGGCGTTCAAAAAAATATAGGACCAGCAGGGGTTGTAATCGTCATTATCCGTGAAGATTTGATTACAGAAGATACTCTGCCCGGCACCCCTACCATGTTAAAATACAAAACACATGCAGATAATGATTCCCTGTATAATACCCCGCCTGCATACGGTATTTATATATGCGGCAAGGTGTTTAAGTGGATTAAGAAGCAGGGCGGTTTGGCTGCAATGAAAGAGCATAACGAAAAAAAGGCTGCTATTTTATACAATTTCTTAGATGAAAGCAAGCTGTTTAAAGGAACCGTAAGAAAAGAAGACCGTTCCCTGATGAACGTTCCATTTGTAACGGGAGATGCAGAGCTGGATGCTAAATTCGTAAAGGAAGCAAAAGAAGCAGGCTTTGAAAATCTGAAAGGACACAGAACGGTAGGCGGTATGCGCGCAAGCATTTACAATGCAATGCCCATTGAAGGCGTAGAAAAATTAGTGGAATTTATGAAAAAATTTGAAGCAGAAAACTGCTGATAATGGAAATAGAAAATTAAGAAACAGAAAGAAGGCAAATCATGTTTAAATATTATTGCTTAAATCCAATTGCTAAGGTGGGACTGGATAAGTTTAAAGCAGATTTTGAAAAAACAGAAGACATTAACGAAGCAGAAGGCATTTTAGTCCGCAGCGCTTCCATGCATGAGATGGAATTATCCGATAAGCTGTTGACAGTTGCAAGAGCAGGGGCTGGCGTAAACAATATTCCTTTAGAGGAATGTGCAAAAAAAGGAATCGTAGTTTTCAATACTCCGGGCGCTAATGCAAATGGCGTAAAGGAAATGGTAATTGCCGGTATGCTGCTTGCTTCCCGTGATATTGTAGGAGGCATCAACTGGGTGGAGTCCGCTAAGGATGACGAGAACATTGCAAAGGCAACGGAAAAAGAGAAAAAGAAATTTGCCGGTACAGAAATTCAGGATAAAAAGCTGGGCATTATCGGCTTAGGCGCCATTGGTGTAAAGGTTGCCAATGTTGCAAAGCACTTGGGGATGGAAGTATACGGATATGATCCTTATGTGTCCGTAGATGCCGCATGGAACTTAAGCAGAGATGTTAAGCATGTATTAAATGTAGAAGAAATCTACGAAACCTGCGATATCATTACCATCCACGTTCCTTTATTGGATAGCACGAAGGGAATGCTGAACAAAGAAGCAATCGAAAAGATGAAGGATGGCGTGATTATCTTAAACTTTGCAAGAGATTTGCTTGCAAATGAGGAAGACATACTGGAAGGAATCAAGCAGGGCAAAATCCGCAAATACGTAACTGATTTCCCAAATACTACTACAGCAGGCAAGGAAGGCTGTATCGTAATCCCCCATTTAGGAGCATCTACTGAGGAATCAGAGGATAACTGTGCAAAAATGGCAGTGAAAGAAATGATGGACTATCTGGAAAACGGAAATATTAAAAACAGCGTGAATTATCCAAACGTGGATATGGGCGTCTGCAGTCAGGCAAGCCGCATTGGAATTTTCCATGAAAACAAAGCTAATATGATAACAAAGTTTACCGGAACCTTTGGCGAGCTCGACATCAATATTACTGATATGGCAAATAAGTCTAAGGGAACGGTGGCATATACTATGCTGGATCTGGAGACTCCTGTAACAGAGGAGATTGTGCAGAAGCTGGCGGAAATTCAGGGTGTATTTAGAGTTAGGGTTATTAAATAAAAAAGATGTGAGAGAAAGCTTTCTGAGGGGGAAATCAGGGGGCTTTCTTTTTTAAGGGGGGAGGGGTGTGGCGGGGGGACGCAAAAGAGGGATGTGGGCGGATTTCATGTGGTGTTTTTGACAGCGATTTTCCTAAACAGCCTGATTTTTAGGTGGTGGTATCGAACGGGGCGGCATATAGCGGCGTCCATGCCGCAATATGCCTAAAATTGCCGTCCATGGCAATTTTTCCCTGAGTATTGGCAGGCTGTTAAGGAAAATCGCTGTCAAAAACAATGCATGAAATCCGCCCACATCCCTCTTTTGCTGGTTTTCGCATCCCGTATCTCTAAAAAAATGTGGAACAGGCTTCTTATTCAGGCTCAGATAAGATTATGTAAACTTACCCTTGTTAAGAAAAACTTTCCGGAGCGTCATCGCGCAATCCTCCCTTTTTAAAGAGCAGCAGGTCTTTCGATACACAGTGGGAGCTTGCCGGGCATATGGTAGTCTTTGGGACCTTGGCAAAGTCGCCGGCACTTATGCCCCGTACTTTGGGGCATTAGTACCGCTGCGTCTTTGCAGAGCGAGAGCGTGTCCCAAAGACTACCATATGCCCGGCAAGCTCCCACGTCCTTCCTCCAAAACCCCCTCTCTCCCTAAAAATAAAAATGTCTTTTGACAGACCTGTAGTACAATGGTAAAATAGAAGAAGAAATTTTTTATAAGGACAGGAGTGTGCACAATGACAGCAGAAGACAGGGCAATGTTGGATAAAATCAACGCATATGCGGACAAGGTGCTTGGCGATATTGATCCTCAGAAAACAAGGGTTTCCTTCCAGCTTCAGAAGCTGCAGCCTATCATGGAAGAAATTGCAAAGGAAAAGGGCGTTGAAATGGAAGATGTCTTTATTAAATATATGGATCTTGCAAGTGAAGCAGCGGTGGAAACGGAAAGGAAGTTCCAAAGTACGGTTGGGAATATGACAAAATACGGGGATATAGATACCATTTAAAAAGGTAGAGACAAACGAGGGGGTTAAATAATGGCAAAAATAATACCATTTAAGGCAATCAGGCCAAAAAAGGGACTTGAGAGCAAAATTGCAGCATTACCTTATGATGTGTACAGCAGGGAGGAAGCAAAAGAGGAGATAAAAAGGGAACCGCTTTCTTTTTTAAGGATTGACAGGGCGGAAACCCAGTTTGACGACAATGTGAATACATATGCAGACTGTGTGTATGAAAAGGCAAGCGAGATTCTATGGGATATGGTAAGGGAAGAGCAGTTTATTACCGAGAAAGCTCCATATTATTATATTTATGAGCTGACAATGAAGGGCAGGAGCCAGACCGGGATAGCAGCATGCGCCAGTGTGGACGATTATATGAATGAAACAATTAAAAAGCATGAAAATACAAGAGCGGATAAGGAGCTTGACAGAATCTGCCATGTGGATGTGTGCAATGCACAAACCGGTCCTATTTTCCTTGCATACCGCTCTAATGAAACCATCAATCAGATTGTAGACAAAGCAAAGAAGCGGGAAATGCTTTATGATTTCGTAGCGGATGATGGGGTAAGGCACAGAGTATGGGTGATTGATGAAAAGGAGGATATGGAGGCAATTGAAAAGGCATTTGCCTCTATGAATTCCATTTATATTGCAGATGGACATCATCGCTGTGCCTCAGCGGTAAAGGTATCCTTAAAACGAAGGAAGGCAAATCCTGATTTTACGGGAGAAGAAGAGTTCAATTATTTCCTTTCCGTGTTGTTTCCGGACGACCAATTGATGATTATGGATTATAACCGGGTAGTAAAGGATTTAAATGGTTATAGTGAAGCGGAATTTTTGGAAAAGGTAAAGGAAAATTTCATGATTGAGCCTATGGAAAAGGCTGCACCTTCCAGAAAGGGAGTTTTTTCTATGTATCTTGGGAATACTTGGTATAGGCTTACTGAAAAGGAAGAACTGCAATCCGATGACGCAGTAGACGGATTGGATGTATCTGTTTTGCAGAACTATCTGCTTCAACCAATTTTAGGAATTGATGACCCGAAAACGGATAAAAGGATTGATTTTGTAGGAGGAATCAGAGGGCTTACAGAACTGGAAAAGAGAGTTGCAACAGATTGTAAGGTAGCATTTGCTTTATATCCTACCTCCATAGAAGAATTATTTCGTGTGGCAGATGAAGGACGTCTGATGCCGCCAAAGTCCACATGGTTTGAGCCAAAGCTCAGAAGCGGGTTGTTTATTCACCGCATTTAAATGGAAAACGGAACTGCACAAGAATAGAAAAGGAACTCCCGCAAGGAGGGAGGCAGGAAGGAGCAGGAATGACGAAAAAATTATATAAGCTGATGAATTGGGCGGAAATTGAAGGAATTGTATATTCAGAAGAGGATAATCCACATAAGCTGCTGGGTATTACTCAGGTGAGTGGAGGAACTCTTGTTCAGTTTTTTTATCCTAATGCAAAAAAGGTGACTCTGGTTACGAAAAGTTCCTCTACAAAAATGGAGCAGGTGGATGAAGAGGGATATTTTGCAGCGCTTCTTCCCAAAACCCAGAAACCGGAATACCATTTTTCTGTAGAATTTCAGGATGGTTCTAAAAAAGAGATTATAGATCCTTATCGCTTTGATCCAATCATTACGAAAAAGGATACGGAAAAGTTCAATCATGGAATCCATTACAGCGTATACAAAATACTAGGGGCGCATCCTATGAAAGTAGATGGAATTTCAGGTGTGCATTTTGCAGTGTGGGCGCCAAATGCCATGCGTGTCAGCGTGGTAGGGGATTTCAACGGCTGGGACGGCAGAATCCATCAGATGCGGAGGCTTTGGGATTCCGGCATTTTTGAAATATTTATTCCTGCTGCAAAAGAAGGGGATAATTACAAATTTGAAATGAAGATTAAAGGAGGATTGACTTATTTAAAGGCAGATCCTTATGCTTCTTTTTCACAGCTTCGCCCAGACAATGCTTCTGTAGTGGCAAATCTGGAAGGATTTACATGGGAAGATGAAGAGTGGCTTTTGGAAAGAAAGAAAACAGATATAGAGAAGTCGCCTATGAGTGTGTATGAGCTTCATTTAGGTTCTTTTCGGAAACCGGCAGAAGAAGACAGGACTTTTTACACTTATAGGGAGCTTGCCCCTATGATTATCGAGTACGTAAAAGAAATGGGCTACACCCATATTGAGCTTATGCCAGTTATGGAGCATCCTTTTGATGCTTCTTGGGGATATCAGGTCATTGGCTATTATTCGCCTACTTCCCGTTATGGAACCCCGGAAGATTTTATGTATTTTATGAATGAAATGCACAAAAATAAGATTGGCGTAATTTTAGACTGGGTTCCGGCGCATTTTCCAAGGGATACTCATGGACTTTCCAATTTTGACGGCACCTGCCTTTATGAGCATGAAGATCCAAGACAGGGCTTCCATCCTCATTGGGGCACGTTGATTTTCAATTATGGAAGGCCAGAGGTAAAAAATTATTTAATTGCCAATGCGCTTTATTGGCTGAAGGAATTTCATGCGGACGGTATCCGTATGGATGCGGTTGCCTCCATGCTTTACTTAGATTACGGAAAACAGGATGGAGAGTGGATACCGAATATTTATGGTGGAAAGGAAAACTTGGAAGCCGTTGAATTTTTGAAGCATTTAAACAGCATTGTCCACAAGGAAAAATCCGGTGCTCTTGTCATTGCAGAGGAATCCACTGCATGGCCTAAGATTACAGGTGATTTGGAAGAAGACGGGCTTGGATTTGATTTAAAATGGAACATGGGCTGGATGAATGATTTTACCAATTATATGAAGTATGATCCGTTTTTCAGGGGACAGCATCACGGAGAGCTTACCTTCAGTATGATTTATGCCTATAGTGAGAAATTCATGCTTGTGCTTTCCCATGATGAAGTGGTGCATGGAAAAGCATCCATGCTGGGAAAAATGCCGGGAGAAATTCAGGATAAGTTCAATAACCTAAAGGCAGCTTATGGCTATATGATGGCGCATCCGGGGAAAAAGCTGTTGTTTATGGGGCAGGATTTGGGTGAATTTGATGAATGGAACGAGGAGCGGGAAGTGGAATGGAACCTGCTTGAACAGGACAGGAATCAAGGGCTGAATCGTTTTGTAAGGGAATGTAATTATTTTTACAAGAATCATCCTGCATTATACGGAACGGACTTTGACGGTGAAGGCTTTGAGTGGATTAATAATATTTCGGCAAATGAAAATGTCATCGTCTTTTTAAGAAAAACGGGAAAGGAAGAGGAGACCCTTTTAATCGTCTGCAATTTTGCCAATGAGGAAAGAAAAGATTATAAGATTGGCGTACCTTATCCGGGCAAATATAAGGAAGTTCTCAATAGTGACAGCAAGGAATTTGGAGGAAAAGATTGTATCAACAACAGAATCTTAAAGAGCGAAGAGTCTGAATGCGATGACAGGGAAAATTCCATCCAGATTAAAATGCCGGCGCTTTCTGTTCAGATTTTTGCCTATACGCCTTTTACGAAAAAGGAACAGGATGAAATTGCTGCAAAGAAGGAAGAAGCAAGAAGAAAGGCAATCGAAGAAGCAAGGCGGAAAGCTGAAAAGGAAGCAAGGGAAGCAGCAAGAAATGCCGCAAGGGAAGCTATGCGGATTGCCAAAGAAGCAGCAGCAAAAGCAAAGGCAGCAAAAGCGGAAGCATTAAAAGAAGAAAAGGAAGCAGCAGCCCTGATGAAGAAGGCGGAGGAATTGAAAAAACTGGCTGAAAAATCCTAAAGACGAGGATGTAGACAGGCATCAGAAAAAGAATATTCATAAGAAACGGAAAGGAGCATAAGATGTAATGAATCAATCCGGAGATGAAGCCGTGGTAGAAAATATCGAAGAGAATATCGGATTGCTGCAAAATTATTTAAAGCAATTGCCGGAGAAAGCATTGGATTTAGGCTTAAGAGTGCTTTTTGCACTTATCTTTCTGTTTCTTGGAATACAGGTCATTAAGATTATTCGTAAGATCGTAAGGCGTTCCTGCCAAAAAGCAAACGCAGATCAGGGCGTGGTGCAGTTTTTAGATTCTTTTATGAAAATGGTTCTGTATGTGCTTTTAGCGTTTATGATTGCTTCCGGCTTTGGACTGGATGCTGCCAGCGTGGTAGCAGTGGTAGGCTCTGCTGGAGTTGCAATTGGTCTTGCCCTTCAGGGAAGCCTTTCCAATCTGGCAGGGGGTGTCTTGATTCTTTTGTTAAAGCCCTTCCGCATTGGTGACTACATTATTGAAGACAGCAAGAACCATGAAGGAACCGTTACGGAAATCCAGCTTTTTTTCACAAAGCTTACTACAGCCGATGGGAAAATCGTAGTGCTGCCAAACGGCACTCTTGCCAATACCAGCCTGACTAACGTAACCGCCGCCACCGACAGAAGGCTGGATGTCTTTGTGGGCATATCTTATGAGGCGGATTTGAAAAAGGCGAAGGAATGTGTGCTTGAAGTCCTAAAAGAAGAGGAAAGCACGTTAAAGGATATGGAGATTCTCTCTTTTGTGGAGTCTCTTGGCAGCTCAGAGGTGGTCATTGGCGGAAGATGTCATGTAAAGAATGAAGATTATTTTCAGGCTAAGTGGCGCATTACGGAAAATGTGAAGCTTGCTATGGATGAAAATGGGATTTCGATTCCTTATCCTCAGGTGGATGTGCATTTGCGGGAGGGTGGAGCTGTTTAGAGGCTGAAGAGCTTCAGCAGTTCCAATGTTAGAGTTTGTCTTGGGGCTGGCAGGGTATAGGATATCTTCTGAACCTTAGCAAAGTTGCCGTCTTCGTAGAACGAAAGCGTGCCCCAAGACTTCCATTTGCATATGCTGGCAGCCCCTAGCCCTCCAGCCGCTATTCTATCTCCAAAAAATCTCAAATCAACACTTAATAATCTCCCTCTGATACTCATTATTCATCGGCATCCCAAACTTTGTGGAAACCACGGATTCATAAATATGGGAAGCCTGCATATCCTTTTCAAACTGCCTAAGGCCGATTTCGGAAAGCTGGTTCTTTGCATCGGCTACTTTGGTAATCAGCGGAATGGAAGAGCGTTTCTTCAATTCTGTTAATAGGGGTGCAGAGTCTGTCCGAAAGCCCAAAATGCGTCCATAGAAAATAGTTCCTTCTTTTAGAAATTCTTCCAGCTCTGGCTGTTTTAAATCCAAAAGAATATGTCCAAGGCAACGGCTGATTCGTGCATGGGTCAAATCCTTTGTTTTTAAACGTTCACAGAAGGAAGTAATATCCGTAGTGGTAAATAAATATTTTTTCATTTTATTGGACAATTCTTCGGAGATATCTGCAAACTGCATATAATTATTTTCCTGCTCTAAAAGCATACGGTATTTTAAAATGCTTGTAAAATCATTTTGGAATACAGGAGTGGTTTTTCCATAAGCTTCTTTTAAGATTTCAAAGCAG
The DNA here is from genome assembly GCA_023664735.1 of Robinsoniella sp. Classification (GTDB taxonomy): domain Bacteria; phylum Bacillota; class Clostridia; order Lachnospirales; family Lachnospiraceae; genus RGIG3040. The sequence continues at coordinate 21,055 of JAMPFB010000039.1, forward strand.
TTTTCCGGCATTTGCTCCCTTACATATTCCAGAGGGTTTTCCAGCCGGAGAGCGTGACGGATGGAAATAGCAGAACTATAGCCTTGGGAAAGCCTATAGTCGTGGTAGCCGGAGCCTACCCGCTCATTTGTATATGGGACAATGCTGCTTTCAAGCTGTAAAAGAGCTTTTATGTATTCGATTCCTAATATGTTGTTGGGATAGCAGACAACGGTGGAATAAGCGGCAAAGCCGGGAAGAGATGCTAACAGCGCATTATTCCTTGCGGAAGGATAGCTATAGCCGTTTCTAAGGCTTGCCCTTAATTCTTTTTTATATTCCTCCGGTTCAAAAGCAAGAACTTTAGCGATTTCGGTCATTGCATTTAAGTCGCCGCATTCGCTGCCAAAGCAGATAGCATTTACGACTCCTAATTTTTCGAAGAGGGTCATAGTGCCTCTGGCAAAATATTCTGCACTGGCGCAGGCATAAAAGGAAGGAAGTTCTACCACCAAATCTGCCCCGTTTAATAATGCCATTTTTGCTCTGTCATATTTATTTAGTATGGCAGGCGTACCTCGCTGTGTGAAGTTGCCGCTTAATGCAACTATGATATAGTCCGCTCCGGTCAGCTTTCTTGCCTGTTCAATCTGGTATTTATGTCCATTGTGAAACGGATTGTATTCTGCAACAATTCCGGTAACCTTCATATAGCTCGCCTCCTTTTTTATTCTATAATAATACCATACATATTATTATAAAAAAGTGCAATAAAAAAAACAAAAATTCTGAAAAATAATCTAACAGTTCAGTCCATAGGCGCAGAGCGTGGTTTTCACAGAGCATGTTTTCTTAAGGAGCCCTTATAAAAACGCCAGCGCTTAGCGAGG
>JAMPFB010000003.1 GCA_023664735.1 Robinsoniella sp.
AACGCCAGCGCTTAGCGAGGTATTTTCGAGCTTAGCACTGTTGCGTTTTTATAGGGCGAAAGTGTGGCGACGTAGAAAATATGCTCTATGGAAAACCCGTTCTATGCCTGTGGGCTGAACTGTTATAATTTTTTTCGTATTTAATTTTTTATCTGTCTTCCTTCGTGGTTCATATGATAATCTTCACGATAGATCAATTGGGAAATGGGAACGATTTCATAGCCTTGCTCCTTTAATTTACTTATCATGGCATCTAAAGCCTGAGCAGTATATTTAGCACCATTATGGCAAAGAATAATGCTGCCGTTGCCAAGATGTTTGTGTTCTGTGACAGTTTTAATAATGGAATCCACTCCATAATCTTTCCAATCAAGGCTATCCACATATGTCATAAAAATAAAGTAGTCGAAGAATTTATTTCTTCGGCTTTTTTTGTGAATGAATGGAGGACAAGCTATGGAAAGGTATACGAAGGAATTAAAAAATATACAAAAATCAATCCGTATGTCAGAAAAGGTATATTTTTATGTGAACAATCAGGAGGGAGAGGGATTTAACAATAAGCTGGAAAATCTTATTTGCAGACAAAAGCCTTTTTTGGAAAAGGAAATTAAGGAATTACAGAAGGAAAAAGAAACGCTGGAGCAGGAGGTTTACCAGCTCCGGGAAGTTATTATGGAAATGGAAAAAGTTTTGGATGGGTTTAGTCAGGTGAAAAAGTTTTTCGAGAAAGACTAATTTATTGAAATTTAAATAATATTAAAAAATCATAAGGAAAAAATAAAATTGCAAAAAATTAAATTGATAGTTTTGCAAAACTTAATAGAAAAAAAAGTAACCTCTAAAGAGCTGGATTTCATCCTGCATATATCTCAGTTCCAAAATGAAGCAGGAGAAATCAGAGGGGTATATTATCGTGATTTTTCAGATTGTATGTCCATACAGTCTTTTTATGATGTAAAAGCATCCTTAAAAGAAAAAGGAATCATAGAAGTAAAGAAAAACAGTGACATTGACTATGATATTACCATTTGCGGAAACGATTTTACGGATAAAGACTTTTCAGCCGGCTATATCAACACAAGCCATGCTGTATTCAAGAACCGGAATTTTAAGGCGATGAAAGCGAATGAAAAGCTTATGGTTATGGATTTGATGAAGATTACCTACAGCAATAAGGGAAGCTGGCAAATTGGTGCCAGTAAGTTTTTAGAGAGATATAAAGGGCTTTTTGGCGTGACCCTGCGTGTGATCCGGAGCTATATGCACAGCATAAAGCAGTTTTTCCATGTTTCCTTGCGTAAATTTAAATACCTCATTATTCCAAAACAGGATATTTACCATCAGGACCCGGGAGAAAGAAGTGGAAACCAGATTTATGCAGAATCAATTGTAAGAACTCTGTGCAGACGCACTAAAATCAAGGAATACGTGGAGAGGGATTTAGAAGATACGGCAGCCCTGATATGGCAGTACCAAGGAAGATTCCAAAGCCTGTCCCTAGACATTGTAGATGCTCTGGGAGAAGCATTGAATAAGAGCCTGAATATCATAAATGCGGATTCAGCAGAGAAAAAGCAGCATAAGTTAAATCCAAGACTGATACATAAAAAACTATTAGAAATGCTATAAGAACTTATTATCTATATAATAGGTCTGTTTTTCGTCCATGAAATATAGAGTTTATAAGTGGATAGAGAAAAAAATCAAATATTTTTTACAAACAGCCGTTTGAAAAGCAGATTTTCAGACGGTATTTTCTTTTTTATGGATATTTCTGAAAAGTAGCATTCAAATATCATGACAATATTTTTCTTCCCATTCAAATATCATGGAACTATTTTTTAATACGTTCAAAAAACAAGGATATATATAAAGGAATCCATTCAAATTCCATGTTTGTGGATAACTTTGGAAATGCCGTAAAAGTGCGGAAAAATGTTTTTTGGGAGCAAAGTATATGTATTCTTTTATTTATATTCTTTCCTCAGATTCAATCTATAAATCCAAAGATGGGTTTTAACACTAATTTAAGTATACTTTGAATTACAAACTGCATCTTGATTTTATGGTTCTTTTGCAGTTAAGCTAAAAGTGTAACTAATATGTAACCGAAAAAAGAAAACAGGAGTATACAAACCAATGCTGGGAAGAGGAAAAAGACCAAGACAAAATGTAACGATAGGATTTGAGATAGAGACCTATGAGGAATTAAAACGGATTGCGGCCATAGAAAATATATCTTTCAATCAGGTAGTCAGAAATTACTGCAGGCAGGGCATAAAAGGAAGGCTCACTGCCGACAATTCAGATGAAATCGTACAGATCATCCGGGAACAGCTCCGGGATGTGATGAAGCCGCAGGTGGAAAGGCTTGCCTCCCTGAATGCCAAAGCCTGCATACAGGCATACACTTCCTCATTGCTGTGCGCAGAAACCATTAACCGGCTCGTGCCGCCGGAAAAGCAGGAAGATGTGGTAGAAATATATGAAAGGGCGAAAAAGCAGGGAGTCCGGATTATGAGGACAGACCGGATTGCCCCGGATGAAGAATAGAGTAAAGGATAGAGAAAGGAAACAGGGAAGATGCCAGTCAAGCCGCTCATCAGCAAGATCAGATGCCCTTCCCCTAATAAAAGGGGAACCATCAAAAGAAATATAAATTACGTGGAGTATATCGCAACCAGGGAAGGGGTGGACCTTACCGATATAGAAGGGACAAGGGAATTGGAGCAGGACATAAAAAGCCATTATGAATCAGGAAATGACACCTATGTAAAATATATAGCAGAAAGGCCAAACAGCAACGGCCTTTTTGGAAACATAGACACGTCCGACCTGAAGGCGGTCAGCAGGCATTTAGGAGATCTGTCAAAAGAAGGACGGAACATATACAGGGGAATCGTGTCCTTATCGGAAGAGGACGCATTGAACCTTGGCTATGATCAAAAACAAAAATGGGCTGATTATATGCGTTCGGTCATTCCGGACGTGGCAAAGGAATTTGGCATAGAAATATCAAAATTGCAGTGGACGGCTGCTGTCCATATGGAAAAAGGGCATCCCCACTGCCACTATATGTTCTGGAGCACAGAGGATAAGATCAGCAGCCCTTATATCCATAAGTCCAAGCAGAGCAGGATCCGGGAATTCCTGTCAAAAGAGATGTTCAAGGAAGAAAGGGCGCTGCTGGTAGCAGAAAAAGAGGCTAAGCGGGAGCTGATTACCCAGTTTGGCAAAAGGATGTTAAAAGAAGAGCTGCAGCAGCTCCTTACGGAAAAAGAAAGCAGTACAGCTTCCATTCTGGGAAAAGTCAGAAAGGAACATTTGGAGGACTTTGGAAAGCAGCTAAGCCGGATAGCGGATAAGCTTCCTGAATCCGGAAGGCTGGATTATAAGTTGCTTCCGCCAGAAGCAAAGGAAAAGGTGGATGACATGGTGGCAAAAGTCCTTGAGCTGCCGGCAATGAAAAAGGAATATGCAGCTTATCTGAAAGCAGTGGAGAATATTTCAAAAACTTATTCCCCATCTGACAGACATCACAAATATAATATTGACAAGGCAGATAAGGATATCCGGAAAAGAATGGCAAATATCATATTGAAATCAAGCAAAGAGGTATTGAGGGACAAGGATTTCTGGAGTCGATATTCTGATTCTGCTTTTGAGGAAAAAGGCTCAGATCGGACAATGGAGCCAGAGGCAGAAGAAAAAGGAATGGAGGCTTCCGAAGCTGAAAATTCAGATAGGATAGCGGATAAGGAATTCCAATATGAATATTCCAAAAGATATAAAGAAGCCTTGGAGCATATCTACAATCCGGAAAAAAGAGATATCCAAAAAGCTGTAGAAATGCTGGAAAAGGAAGCTTTGGGAAAAAACGTGCTTGCCTGCATGGAGCTTGGAAAGCTATATGAAAGAGGCCTTCCGGAAACAGGAAAAGATATGGAGAAGAGCCATGCATATTACAAAAAGGCTTTTGACGGACTGAACCAGCTCAATAGCCGGCTTGTGGCATTTGAAGAATGGGAAAAAAGGAGGAAATCCAATTATGAATATAAAATTGGAAAGATGTATGAGAATGGACAGGGCACGGAACAAGACTATAAAAAAGCAATGGAATTTTATGAAAAATCAGCAGTAAGAAATGAGTATGCAGCATTTTCACTAGGGAACATGTATCTTAGGGAAAAAGGGATTAAATATACAGAAGAGAACCGGAAGAAAATGATAAAAACCGGACTGCATTACATGAAGATAGCAGCGGATAAAGGGTTCCCATATGCAGCATACACTTATGCAAAAAAGCATGAAACAGAGCCTTTCCTGAAGGAAAACACTTCAGAAACAGTGGCAGTGCAGAATGAGTACTATTCCAAAGCATTTAAGGGATTTGAAAAGATGCTTAAGGAAAGAGAAGACGATTTCCTTTTGTACAGGCTGGGAACCATGCACTATGAAGGGCAGGGAACGGAAAAAAGCCAGAAGGAAGCATTAAAGTATTTCCAAAGATCTGCAGAGCTGAACAACGCCAATGCCCAATATGCCCTTGGAAAGACTTATTCAGATAAGGAATCCGGATATTATGACTTAAAAAAGGCTGTCGAGAATCTGCAGAAGGCTGCTGAACAGAATCTGGACCATGCCAAGATCGCATTGGCAAAAATCTATATGAATGCGGAAGAATCATTTTATGACATGAAGAAAGCGAAGGATTTATATGAACAGGCTGCCGCCCATGACAATGAGACAGCATTCTATCAGTTAGGCAAGCTCCATTCCAATCAGGAGCAGGGCTTTTATGATCTGGACAAAGCAATTGAGTATTTTGAGCAAGCGGCCGGGAAAGGAAATGAATATGCCCAATATGCCCTTGGAAAAATCTATCTGGACGAGCCACAGGTGTCTGATATAAAAAAGGGAATGGGCTATTTGGAAAAAGCTTCGGAGCAGGGGAATGCCTATGCCAAGATAAAGCTTGGAGTCGTCTATCTATATGGAAGATATCATGGAATAGAAAAGAATGAGGAGCTTGGAATGAAATATCTGAAGGAAGCGGAAGGGGAAGGAAACGAAGCTGCTACAGAGATAATGAAAAATTATGAGGACATGCAGAAGAACCGTTTAAATTCAGTCGCCTACCAATGCCTTCGGGGAATGTTTCAGGCTCTGTCTGATGGGAGGCAGAACCATGAGACTTTTAGCAGCTTAAGGAAATTTAAGACGAAATCGGCGGAACAGAGAAGGATTGATGCAAGGAAGAATGATAAGGTGGAGGAAGAGTTTCTTCCAGAATAAATTATATACTATAATAGATATCTTTTTTAACATTATACATAATATCAATGATGAAAAAGCGGTCTTGTATACATATACGAATTATAATAGTTCTAATAGAAAGCGTGAACTACCCATTGTCTAAAGCCAATGGGTAGTTCACATAGAATCTGTTGTAATGGTGGGTACAACTTTGTATCTATGCGCTAATCGGAGTTCAAAAGATGGAATATATAAGATAGCAAATGCTTTTAAGTGATTGTTGGGTATTGCCTGTAAAAAGAACCCAGAGGTTGCAGCCTCTGGGTTTTCATTGATAAAAATTATTGTATAAGATATTAGAATCTGATACAATACATTCATTGTCGTATCCCACCGGCATAGGAGGGAGGTGTGGCAATGTCCAATCTTGTTTCCTTTTTAGTCTCGGTTATGGCTGGTATAGTTAGCTGCTATATCTGCAAGTGGTTAGACAGAGACGATGACGACAATTAGCCCATACGGAAGCTCAACCGTAAATTGAGAAGAAACCCCACGAGTTGCGACCTCGTGGGGTTTCGTTTTGTGACAATGCCACTAGTTTCCTTTTGCCTAGGCATAGTATAGCATATGCCCTTGACAAAATCAAGTATTCCTGTTTTTGGCACAATTATACAGATACAATACAGATATATTTTGCAGAGAAAGATAGGTGTCAGGAAGAATGGGAAGACTAGAGAAGAGTTTCTTCCGGAATAGATTGTGCCTGTCAAAATATTTTGATATAATGCATTTGTTGTCACCCCTATACTGGCAACAGAAAGGGGGAACACACTTTGTTAGTATCGTTTATGCTTTCCGTGTTGGCTAGTATGGTTTCTTACTATATTTGCAAATGGTTAGACGGAAAGGACGACAACAACTAACCTCGGTCTGCTCCACCGCAAAAAGAGAAGAAAACCCAGAGGCGGCATCCTCTGGGTTTTCATTTTGCACACACTTTGTATGCTAGTATCGTTTGCCTAGGCATAGTATAGCATATGCCCTTGACAAAATCAAGTATTCCTGTTTTTTGCCCAATTATACAGATGTAATGCAGATATTTTAGGTGAGCAGGTGGCATTTTGCTGGAAAGAGATAAGTATTGACAATTTCCACGCTCTCCGAGGGCAAGGGCTGTCTGCCCCTTGACCCCGACAAAGAACCGGTTCCTTGACCCCGAACCTTGGATTTCATCCAAGGCAGGAATAGGTCGGTTACAAAAGAGTAACCTCCGGCGATACAGATACAGGCAGAGCCTATATCGACAGGGCTTCAAAAAACGGTTACAAACCGGTTTTTGGTAAAAAAATTCAGTTAGATATATGTTTTTATTATCTGTTAAGGCTTATTTTACGGCTTTTTTTACGGTTACATTTCAAAAATCCACCTGCTCCACAAAAGCCTATATGCTTACAAATATTTTGTAATACATAACAAATATAAAATTGGATTACAAATTGCGTATTGAAATTATTGCAGAAGTATATTATATTAAAAAAGAAGGAAACATATTTGGCGCCAAATTCCTTTCCAGCGAACAGAACCGGTATCTTTGCCGGAAGAAAGAGAGGAAACAAATATGTGTAAAACAATTAGTATCATCAACAACAAAGGTGGAGTCGGAAAGACGACTTCTACCAGTATCATTTCTGAATTATTAGCCTATCTTGGCAAAAAAGTCTTAGTAGTCGATCTGGACCAGCAGTCAAACCTGTCTATGATGTTAGGGCAGTATGCGGAAGACAGTGAAGAAGTATTAAATGGAGCAGCAGCTCCGGATGTCTTAAACATATCTGATTTATTTAAACACAGGTATAGAAGCAGGGAAGATGTGCTTGCTGTAATCAGTCGTACAGGCATTCCAAATCTGGAAATCATACCATCAAGCAAGCGGCACAAAAACACAGGCTTGAACATAACAGCAAATCAAACCGGGAATAACAATATCATTTTGAAAAAAGCATTGGCAGAAATAAAAGAAGAGTATGACTTTATTTTAATTGACAATGCTCCGGCTAACGACGTGCTGACAGTGAACAGCATGTTTGCATCCGATTTGGTATTAGTGCCGGTAAGGGTAGAAGGATTTTCTTATAAAGGTCTTCGGGAAACAATTGATACGATTCTGTATATCAAGGAAGAGCATTTTATTGAGTCAATTGAATTTGCCGGGGCTTTCATCACTCAGGCAGAGCCCAACACCAATATCTATAAAGGGATCATGGAGAATTACAGGGAGGAATTGGGAGAAAAATTCTTGAGAACAGCAATCCGGAAGGATATTAAGGTATCAGAAATTGAGACAAACTTCCGCCCGGTGTTAGAATATTGCCCTAATACAAATGTGGTCTTTGATTATGCAAGGCTCATTTTGGAATTGGGGTTGCTGGATGAAAAAACAGAAGAACAATTGAAACAGTGTATTGGAGTTGCTTAAAGCAGAGTCAATAAAAATCAGGAGGAGAACCAGATGGCAGAAAGGCAAAGATTTAAGTTCCGGATTAACGGAGCAGAAGGGGAAAATAAAGAAATGGAAAAGGAGCAGCCAGCACAGGGGCAAGTAGCAGAACGGGTAAGGAGAGTAGAAGAGAAAAAGGATAAGCTGCCTTTTGAAATTAAATATATACCAAGACAAAAAATTAAAGAAAATAAGAAGAACCATTATCCCAAGGAAAAAATGGAATCCCTGCAGGAAAGCATCCTGCAATTTGGACTGCAGCAGAACCTGTCAGTGATTTATCTGACAGAGGATGATTCCTTTGTGCTGGAAGCCGGGCATAGAAGGACACAGGCTTTGGACAACCTGATTCAGGAGTTTGCAAATTATGAAGATGAAGAGGATGCCAGATATCAGATGTATTTAAGGAACGTGCATGAGTATAGCCGGAAAGGCTATCCATGCCGGGTAACTGCCATACTGTCTGATAACGTACAGTATGATTATGAGGATGAAGATAATCTGGAACAGATTCCGGATGAAGTAATTGACTCGGAAATCAGGCTGATAGCAACCAATGAGGAAGTGAGGAGAGCAGATACTGCTACCCAGGCTCTTAATGTGGCTAGGCTAAAGAAGCTTTATGAGAGAAAAAACATGGGGAAATCGAGGAAGGAGATGATAGCTGTAACTAAGCAGATTGCGGAGGATTTACATATATCAGAAAAGCAGGTAAGAAGGTATGATGCCATTGATAGATTGATTCCAGAATTAAAAGAAGCTTTTACAGAGCGGCAGATTACACTGTCTGAAGGAATGAATTTTGCAAAGCTTACAGAGGATGAACAAAGGCTCATTCTGTCTCTGGTTAAAAAAGGAGAAAAGGTATCAAGAGAAGAAATAGAAATGTTGAGAAAAGAAAATGCAGAGTTAGAAAAGGAGATACAGAAAAAGGCTTTGCAGATAAAAGAAAAGGAAAATCCTTCAGATGAAGATAAAAAGGAACTGGAGAAATTGAGAAAAGAAATAAAAAGTTTAAAAGCGGAAAAAATGGAAATGCCAGAATTGATAAAGGTGGAATGGAAAGTGTCGCAGCAGTGCGAGAATTTAAAGCAGGTTCTTTTTTTGTTAATTAGGGATTTAGACGAATTAAAGAAAAATTCAGAAAAATCTATTCCATCCAATCGGGAGTTGTTGGATAGGCATGGTGTACTGGAGTTGCTTCAGGAAATTGTTAAAAACTGATTTGTAGTTAGAATGGACAAAAGTCCACCAAAACTACAAATAAGAGTGAATTGGACAAAAGACCGTTTATACTATAATGGAAGTTTAATATTGCTGAAAAGGAGAAAAACAAAATGAATTGGAGTGCCTTAGTACAAAAAGTAAATTGGAGGTAAACAAAATGGCAAGAAACCCAAACACACATAACTTTACAGAAACAGAAATGATTTTTCGCAGGAATCTCAGTTATCTAAGAGAAAAAAATGGTCACACAAAATATTCCCTATCTAAGGAGCTGAATATGAGCCAAGCATATTATTATAAAATGGAGGATTTAAATACCCCGTTAAAGCCATCTTTTAAAGCTATGGAAATTATTGCAGATTATTACAATCTGGAAGTGTGGCAGCTATTTACAAAATTGTGTGAGCAGGAGGAAACAGAAAAATGAACAAGAAAAAAATAGCAGTGGCAGCCTTCACTTTATTTCTTATATGCCTTACTCTATGTTACGGATATCGTAAAATGAAAATAAAAGAATCATACCGCATGAGGGAGTATGAAATAAATCTGCCGGAAGAAACGACATCAGGAAAAATAGAAAAAACAGATGTGGGAGAGGATGAATATACTGCCGAGGACTGGGAAGCTGACAAAAAGCGGCTGAGAGAAGAAGCGGAAGCAGAACTTGCTGCCAGAGAGGAATACAGCTCTGTAGATCAGGATGGGAATGCTTTGTATTATGAGGGCATGGTGCCAAATGATTATGATTTGTCATGGGACATGATGTTATCCTATTTGAACGATTCCGGAAGGCAGATATTTGATGAAGAGACAGAAGCGGGCCTTCCGGATAATATAAAAGCATACTTGGGATATGCAGCGCTAAGGTTTAATGAAGCAAATCATATAGAGGATGTTTATAGCCTTGATCCGGAAAATTCAGTAATCAGCAATATCAATAATGACATCATTACATATAGGCTGCAGGGGCAGTTTTCCCAATTGGAGGTAACGGTTGACTTTTATAATGAAAGGGTGCATGTAGAGCGTTCCATGGTAGATGAAGAATAGAGCCTGAAGTGGAAGAGTGAAGATTTTGAAAAAGCTAAAAAATATATAACTTTATATTTCCTAAAAAAAATCGGGAAAAATCTTGAAAAATTTCCATTTTGTGATATTATTTAATCGTTAAATGTTTCTTCCTAAAATTTTTTCCTGTCAGGGCGAATCATTTATAGAGGAAGAGGCGAAGAGCCTCTTCTTTCTTTATAGTATGGCGGTTTTGAAATATAGAAGGTAAAAGTGGAACGAATACCAGTTCATCAGCTTGCCACACAGCGGAAATTATGTTATATTGTCGATACGGGAAAACCATAGAGCTAAAGGCGGCTTTATCCCTCTTGTTTTTTTGCGGAGGGTTCACTTAGCCCTCCAGATGAGAGAAAGGAGGGCGATGCAATGTATGTTACATATACGGATTTAATCCAAATTGGGACACTCATTGTTGCCCTTGCTAATTTGTTCTATCAGATTTACAAGGGAAAAAAGAAATAGCCGCCACTACTTCCGATAGTGACGGCTTGCCTCATATGAGGTATTAGCTTATCATTAAAGGGATAAAGCCGCTTCTATGGCTTTCCTCTTTCTTATGCTTATAGTATCACATAATAGCGCATAATGCAAGAATTTTATGTACATAGAAAAATAAAGCAGCCTGTAGGAATTGAGTAATTAAAAGAGCCACTTGCAAAGCAAGCAGCCCTAGTGTATAATCTACTTAGAAAGGTTATCGGACACGAGTTCCGATTGCCCTCAGTGAAATTAACTTATAAGAATAAGCATCCAAACTTGGGCGGTAGGGATGCTTATTTCTTTTTATGATTATCTATGTAAGATAGAGCCGCAAAAATAACAAGTAATAATGTAAGAACTTCCATTATACTCATAGGGCATCACCCTCTTTCGTAAGACTAGAGGGCATCCATCGGAAAATCGCATCCTGCTTTCTTTTCAATTATGCAATCCAATTATATCATATGGAAAACTGAACCTCAATAATAAAAAACAATGTAAAAAAATGTTATTTTTTGTTGCTTATATAAAAAATATAATGTAAAATGATAAACGATAAGTGAAGATTGGAGGGAATCTATGAAAAAGAAGTATTATGCAGTTAAACGAGGAAAACAAACGGGGCTTTTTATGACATGGGAAGAATGTAAAAAGAGTGTATCAGGTTATCCGGGAGCTATTTATAAGGCCTTTTCAGATATAGAAGATGCAAAAAAATATATCAGAAATAATAACGACAATAAAGATGAGAGCAAGAACCTTGTAGATATGGAAGCATATATTGATGGTAGTTATGATAATAACTTAAAAAAATATAGTTATGGAATTATCATTTTTTATAATGGTAAAAAATATGAGTTTTCCAGTAGTGGAAGTGATGAGGAGCTAGTTGAGTTGCGAAATGTTGCAGGGGAATTATTGGCAGCTATAAATGCAATGAAGTTCGCATTAGAAAAAGGAGTTAGAGAGAGCAATATTTACTATGATTATCAAGGCATAGAAATGTGGGCTACTGGTGAGTGGAAGGCTAATCTTCCGTTTACAAAAAGGTACTCAGAATTTTCTAAAATGGTTATGAGTAAGTTAAAGATAAATTTTATTAAAATTAAATCCCATTCTGGAAATAGATATAATGATGAAGTGGATTTATTGGCAAAGAAAGCTTTACATGACAATGGAAACGAGTATGAAGGAGAAAATCATATTTATAAATGCATGTCGGATGAAAAGATATTTGCTGATAATGATATTTGCAAAAAGAAAGGGATTACAATAGAACATTTTTTATTTAATGATCAGATGGTAGATTTGGATTTGGTTGTTAAAGAAGTAAAAGCAAGATGGAAAAAACAAAAAAGGTTGTTAAAGGAAATAAGATATTATCAATCATATTTTGATGTAATCGAGCAGGAGTTTGTTATAAAAATTTACACGGAAAAAGATGAGACAATTATGAAGCTAAAGGGAGATAAAAGATATGGCAAAAAATAAAGGATTACATATTAACAAAGAGGATTTAAAAGAGGCTATTATTGAATTTTGTGGAGGAAATTCATGTATAAAAAAAGAGGAACTGAAAAACGAAGTCAATCAACATCATAGAATGTATTTGGAAAAGGATGAAGAAGAATTTTACATAGATGTTTTTTATAATAAAGCCAATACTATTACTGTCAAGGAGCATAATGGGGATATATTAAGCAATCAATTATGCCAATTCATAAAAGATGGTGTAGAATATAAAGACGTTCCTAAAGGACAATTTTCTTGTGATATAGATGAAGACAAGTTTGAACTCTTAGTGGAATATTTAGAACAATTAGAGGGTGTAACTTTAAATGAAAGAGTTGACAGAGGAGACAATGGATATCAGGTTGTTTTTACCAGCGATATAGGCGACCACATATCCTTGACTTTTTATAAGACGCAGAGTAGAATGTCTTTTCAGGGATGTTTCATTAAGTTATATACAGAAGTAAAATGTTTTGTTGGTACATTTACACATATTTCGAGTATAACAAAAAGTTCAAAACAAATTGCGAAAGAAAAGCAAATTGAGCAGTTGCTGGAAAAGCATTTGCCTGATTCGATTTCTCTTATTTCGGATATGCAAAAAGATTTGATATATGATTCTATTGCACAGATAGTTTGTAAACCGATAACAAAAGATTATTCAATTTGGACTTTTTCCGCATTAAAGGCACTTGAAGCACGTATTAAGCATATATTTAATAATAATGGAATTACGATTCATGATGAAAGAGGATTTACATTAAAAAATGGAAGTCAAAAGATTCCAATGTTTAATTTTGACAAAACAAGCAATCTTTATAGTGTAAATGTTGGTATAATTTCAATTACAGATGCTAACACTCTTGGAGAATTAGCTAAACTGTATAATTATTTTAAACAAAATAGAGATGGTCTGTTTCATACTAGACAAGTAGGCGCAACAAGAGTATTGGCAAATGAAGCAGATGCAGAAAATATCATCTTTAATACATGTACTTTAATTAACGATTCATATAAAATATTGGAAAAGTAGGGAAAGGAGGGTAATATTATGAGTGCATATGAAATTTTAAATATTGATAATATTAGTATTGTTATTGCGAACTCATATATTAACCCTTTTGATCAAGTATATGAAATTGAACGTGAGCTGGAGCAAAAAAAATATAAGGGAAGGGTGATTTTTGATTTCCTTTTATGCAATGGCTTATCTCCTAACAGATATATGGAAATTTACTTTAATGGCAGCGCATTTGATTTGACCACATATAAAAATATAGTTTGCGTAGATGATATGATTAAAAAGGCTATATTTAGCTATTATTTTCAGCATTTAGATAATTTGGAACAATCCAACTTACCTAATGCACAACGCTTTTTGATTCGTAAAGGAATTGAGATATAAGGAGTTTTTGATAGTTCATAAAAGATTTGCAAGGAAATTATAAGGAATGTAAATTGAGGCTTGACAAATCTTATAAAGTGTGTATGATGTTTATATCACTTATTTTTATTAAACTGCTTTTAGTTTTCTGTAATGGGGACGGTAGGAAAAGTCTCGCATAAAGGTGCGAGCAGGTAGGAAAAGGAAGCAGTCTGAAAATTTATAATTTAAAATATAGTTGCAACACATATCGAAAGGTATGTGTTTTTTTATTTGCAATTTTGAGATGGAAGGGAGGAAATAAAAATGTTCGTTACTTGGGAAAACTTAGTATTATTTACTTCGTTAATTTTTATGATTTTAAATTTTGCATATAGAAAAAAATAAAAATAATTATAAATTTTCAGATAAAAACCGTTTGATTATAGAAATGAGGATTATAGTGGCTGCCACTTTGTGCAATGTGGCAGCCTCATTTTAATTGCTAACTAATGTATTATTGCAAAACAATGTCGAAAAACATTCTTTTTTGTTGCTTATATTAAGCATATAATATATAATGTAAAATGAAAATACTACAAAAAACTAAAACATATTGAAAGGAAATCTTATCATGGAAAACACAAAATCCAATAATAACAATACAACAGAAAAAATCCAGTTTATGAACGAAGGGAACTTAAAAAATTTCAAAGCAATCAAAGAACAGCAGTTAAAATTCACCTCTGACCCTGAAGAGCAGAAGCAGCTCCAGAAAAACATTGATAATATTCAAAAAGGAATTGATGGAGAGAATGAAGTTGCATATCAATTAAAAAAAAGCCACATACCTATGTATGTATTGAGAAATGTAAGGCTTATGGAAGGGGATAAGCCGGTAGAAATCGATTTCGTGGTTTTTACAAGGAAACTTATCTTTGTCATAGAATGCAAGAACTTTGCAGGCGGCATCAGTGTTGATGAAATGGGGACTTTTATAAATAAAAGAAAGAAGGAATTCGGTATGGAGAATCCATTGACTCAAAACCTTCAGCACGTGATATTGTTAAAAGAAACGCTGCTGGAAGAAGAAAAGAACCCCATAAAAAAGCGGCTGCTCGAAAAGGAATTGGAAAAAAGGTTCGTATCTTATGTTGTTTTTGCAAACAAAGAAAACATTTTAAAGGTTGAAGGTAAAAATATAGAAACAGAGAAAAATATAATGAGATACGATATGCTTATCAGGAAGATGGGGGAAGCAATCAAGGAGAGCCGTGCGCTTCCCATGCCGGAGAAAAAAATGATGGCAATGTCTGAATTCCTATTAAATGAAACTAAGGAGTGCAGGAGCAGGTATAGGCAAAAAGACATGAAAATGCTCTTGAAAGCTTATCGTAATTACCAGAAGGACATCAAAGGTTTTTCAGATACTAAATACATATTCAGCGATCATGCTATAGAGCAGATCATTCAGAACATGCCTGAAAATGAGGAACAAATCAGGGCGTTAAATGGGTTTGGAGATACGAATACTCCCCAATATGCGGAAGGGATTCTTGAAATTGTGGGATTATTCAGGAATATGGAATAATTATTGTTAATATAGAAAAATTTAGCAAAATATCCTGTTTATAGTACAAAAGATATGTTACAATGTAGTTAGTGGGAACGGTTGACCCCTTGCAGCATCATGGGAATTCCAAAGGAATTGCATGAGAAAGGGGGAGTTATTTATGGTTACATATGGAGAATTATTCCAATTTGTAATAATGCTTTCAGCAGTGATTACACTTACTATTATGGTATGTAAACATAAAAAATAAACCGCCCCTAGCCTGAGAAACTTGGACGGTTTATTTTTAATCTTACTTACTAGCAAGGGGTACAACTTAGTACCACTTACTTTTAAAGACATTCTATCACAGAAAAGGAAAAAATACAATCAGCTCATGGAGGAAATTTATATGAAACAATTTATAGAGAAAAGCTTCATCCTAATATCATTTGCCATGCTGCTTATCCTGCTTATGCCGGCTACTGCAGAAGCAAAAGCGAAATTGAATAAGAAATCAATCACACTGGATGCCGGAAAGAGCACAAAGCTGAAGCTTACCGGCACGAAAAAGAAAGTGACTTGGAGCAGCTCCAATAAGAAGATAGCAACCGTATCTTTCAGCGGGAAAGTGAAAGCAAAAAGTGAAGGTACCGTTACCATCAGGGCGAAAGCAGGAAAGAACACCTATAAATGCAAGGTCACAGTATTAGACAATTGGAGCAATAATTATAAAGCATTAGCAAAGGCATGTAAGACTGGAAACAGCAGCCGTTTATCATATACAGAGAGCTGATAAAGGTGAAAAAAATATTGTCACAGAATATCAGGAAGGATATGTCGGTTGAGGAAAAGGCTTTGGTGCTTCATGAGACTTTGAAAAATGGAAGGAACTCAAGACAAAGAATGTAAGACAAATTCCTTTTACTAAGCGCAATAAAAGTATAATGAAAGAAAGTTGGAAAAAATATGGATAAATTAGAGAAAGCAAATGAAATAATTGAATTTTGGCGAAAGACAGAACTTTTTACTCAGGAAAATTTAAAAACAGAAAGCTATGATAATAAAAGCAAGGTAAAAAAGGAATTAAGGGAAGTAGAATCAAAAGGAGAGATGAGTACAAAGAAGCTTGTACTTTATCATGAATTATCCATTTTTACAGATTTTAATGTAGCTGTATCTGAGGATAAACGAAGATTTAAATGTAAGGAAGAAGTAGAAAATGAGGTGGTTGGAAGCGAGTGTCTCATAAATATTGGAAAAGTGAAGCGGAAGGAATGTGTAGAAAAGCTTAATGAGTTGCTTGGAATAGAGGATGATGTAGAAGGGGATAGAAGTAATATATGTTGCATAACGTTGAAAGTTAGTAATCAGGGTGAATATATTCAAAAATCTTTACAAATATCACCCATCTTATGGGGAATATCCGTATTACAAGAGTTTGAAGAGGATGCTGCTTCTTATTTGAATTTAAAATGCTATGCGGATGCTTGCATTTGTTTGAAGATTATTTAATAGATAGACAAATATTGAATGGTAAAGGTCTATTTAAACTATGGATGATGTTTTCAAAACAATATATTGAGCCAATATGCAAAACATCATACGATTTTGAAGGTTTCTTTTATTATTCCATTTATAAAGATAAAAAAATAAAGAAAGAATATGAGGAAAAGAATGAAGAATCGAATGAACTATTAAATAGTTATTACGTAAAGGATTTACAATTGGTGGAAACGGGTATTCAAGATAAAAAGTTTGGAGAAAATAGTGTGATGGAAAAAAATATAATTGATTATATTATTTCCAATTATGGTAAAGGGCAGGATGAAATAGAAGACAAGCAAAAAATTGATATTAAAAATGACAAGCATATGCTAACATATTGGCTTTCGGCAGAGAATTTATCGCTTGGAAAGTGGCCATCAAGATTTTCACCAGCACTAATGCAACAAGTTGCAATCAATATCGGATTGGCAGAAAATGAAGAAAATACAAAAATATTTTCAGTTAATGGACCTCCGGGAACAGGGAAAACGACTTTGCTAAAAGAAATAATTGCTAATAACATTGTAGAAAGAGCAATGTTATTAAGTGAGTACGATGATTCTGATAATGCTTTTGAAAAATGCGAATTTTCTTTTGGAGATAAAGAGAATAATGGCTATGACAGGTATTTTAGATATTATTATAAGCTTAAAAATGATAAAATAAAAGACTATGGAATGCTAGTTGCTTCTTGCAATAATGCAGCAGTGGAAAATATTACGTTAGAATTACCAGATGGAGAAGCATTGTGTGGCTCATTAAAAGGAATACCAGAAATCGAGGAATTATTTAACATTAAGGAAACAAAACTAAAAGAAAAATACAATATAAAAAACGTAGCTAATGGAGAAAAACCCGATATTTATTTTTCATGGTTAGCTCACAGACTTATAAAGAATGATGCGAAAGATGAGAAGCCTATGAAAGAGTGGGGATTGATTTCTGCTCCATTAGGTAAAAAAAAGAATATATCAAGTTTTGCATTTCATGTGCTTAATCCTCTTTTGGATGACTTAATGAAAAGAAAAGATATCGAGGCAAGAAAAGAAAAGTATAAAGAAGCTGTAAAAGTATTTAGGAATCAGTATGAGAAAGTAAATAATTTAAAACAGGAACTAGAAACAATTAGTATATTGCCAGATAAATTTACTGTGTTAATAAAGAAAATGGAGGAGCAAATTGATGTTCAAACGGAAGCCATAGAAACGTTAAAAGAAAAATATATGGAAGTAAAAAAGGAATCAGAAAAATTAGCTGTTCAAGAAAAAAATTTGTTAGCAGAAATTGAAGTATGCAAATTAAATATTAAGAATTGCAATAATAAATTAAGCGTTTATATTTCTGAAATGAAAAATCTAAAATCAGAAAAAAATGAAATAATGGAAAAACGATTCAAAGTAGAACGATTCCTGATTCTTGATTTGTTAATTTATAAGTTTTTTAATTATAAAACTGCAAAATTTTCTATTAATGAGGAATATAATCAACAATATGAGTATATTTCTAAAAACTGCAATGAACTTGAACTAATTATAGAGGGATTAAAGAATGAAATAAGAAAATATGAAACAAATGTAAGAGAAGATTTATTAAAAAAAATAAATATGATAAAGACTGACATAGAAATAAAATCAAATAAAATATGTGCATATGAAAAGAAAATTAAAGATAGTGAAGAAGTCTTGGAGCAATATAAATTAGAACGAGATGATATAACTAATGAATACGAGTATAAAATCAAAAGTATAAAAAGGGATATGACGATAATAGATAAAGAATTTTGGGAAAAGTATGATAGTAGTGATGAACTGAAAGCAACTGAAATTCAAACTTCAAATCCGTGGACAACGGATGCGTTTAATAGGGAACGGGAAAAATTATTTTATTTTGCGCTGCAATTACATAAAAAATTCATATTATCTTCTAAGTATTGCAAATGCAATTTTAAAAATCTTCTTATGATGTGGGGAATGAGCAATAATTGTGATGATGAACCAGTGCAGTATGCCAAGCGGGATAAAGAGGCTGCATATACAGAACTATTGAATACACTGTCTTTATTAGTCCCTGTTATATCTACAACATTTGCATCAGTGCAGAGCTTTTTGGAAAATATAAACAAGCCAGGTGCGCTGGGAATGCTAATTATAGATGAAGCAGGGCAGGCTTCTCCACAACTGCCCATAGGAGCCTTTTACAGATGCAGGAAAGCGATTGTTGTAGGAGATCCTAAGCAGGTGGAACCAGTAGTCACCCAGGACGTGACAAGAATTAGAAGGGTGTTTTCAAATGATAATATAAAATCATATTTGGATAAAAAGATTTCCGTTCAGCAGTTTGCGGATAGCATTAATAAATATGGAACATACCTTCCAGGCAGTGATAG
The DNA here is from genome assembly GCA_023664735.1 of Robinsoniella sp. Lineage (GTDB taxonomy): Bacteria > Bacillota > Clostridia > Lachnospirales > Lachnospiraceae > RGIG3040. The sequence goes on from JAMPFB010000003.1 coordinate 18,896, forward strand.
AGAAATAAAACCAGATTGGGTAGGATGTCCATTGATTGTTCATAGGAGATGTATATCACCTATGTTTGACATTTCAAATGAATTATCATATGGAAATATGATGAAGAAGAAAACGGAGCACCCAAACCCAGAAAAAGAAAAAACCTTTTTATATAGTGCATCAAAATGGCTAGATATTTCCGGAGCTGCCCAAAGTCCAAATAATAAAAATTACTTTGTCGCCCAACAAGGAGAAGAAGTGTATCAAATGGTAAAAAAAGCATTCAGAATTAAGAATGATTCTCCAGATTTATATATTATTTCTCCTTTTGTCTCTGTTATCGGCGGAATTGTAGAAAGATTGAAAGAAGATTTTGAACTTAAGGAGTTGTTTGGAGATAAAATCAGTAGATTCTGTGAAAATAATTGTGGTACAGTACATAAATTTCAGGGAAAAGAGGCATCAGAAGTTATTTTTTTGTTGGGATGTGGAGATGATGAAAAATCACAGAGGGCTGCCAAATGGATAAATAGTAATATCATAAATGTAGCAGTAACAAGAGCAAAATATAGATTATATGTTGTTGGAAGCAAAGAGGTATTTAAAAATATGAAAAATTTTCATGTAATATTAAAACATTTAACTTGAGGAGGCAGCTTGTTAAAATCTTATGTTTACATTTAAATGAAGATATTAAGCAACTAAGGAATGATTTCTATATATTTCTTAAACTTAGTAAAATATCCTGTTTATACTACAAAAAATATGTTACAATGTAGTTTGTGGGAACGATTGCCCCTTGAGAAAGGGGGAGATGCCTATGCATTATGTTACATATGATAATTTGATCCAGATAGGATTGTTCATCGTGGCATTAGTAGGTCTCGTTTACGAGATAAGTCATAAAGACAAAAAATAACCGCCCCTCGGCAAAAGTAAGGCGGTTATTTTAAGCTAATACATTTGCAAGGGGTACAACTTAGTACCACTTACTTTTAAAGATATTTTATCACATGTAAGGAAAAAATACAATCAGCTCATGGGGGAATTTTATATGAAACAATTTATAAAGAAAAGCTTCATTCTAATATCATTTGCAATGCTGCTCATCCTGCTTATGCCGGCTGCTGCAGAAGCAAAAGCGAAATTGAATAAGAAATCAATCACACTGGATGTCGGAAAGAGCACAAAGCTGAAGCTTACCGGTACGAAAAAGAAAGTAACCTGGAGCAGCTCCAATAAGAAGATAGCAACCGTATCTTCCAGCGGAAAAGTAAAAGCCAGAAGTGAAGGTACTGCTACGATCAGGGCGAAGGCTGGAAAGAAGACCTATAAATGCAAGGTTACGGTACTAGACAATTGGAGCAATAATTATAAAGCAATAGCAAAGGCATATAAGACTGGAAACAGCAGCCGTTTATCATATACAGATAAAAAGGTGCTGTCTAAAGTAAAAAAGATTTTATCCCAAAATATCAGAAGTGGAATGCCAGATGAAGAAAAAGCGCTTGTGCTCCATGACTGGATATGTAAAAATGCAACCTATGAATCTTATACAAAAGGAAGAGTAAGTGGGCAGGTAAACTATGTGGACGTGCTTTTTAAAGGGAAAGCCTGTTGTGCAGGATATTCCGGAGTTTATCAGTTGTTCATGCAATGTTTGGGTATTGAGAATCAGGTAGCGATTTCGCAAACTCATGGTTGGAACGTGGTTAAAATAGATGGGAAATGGTACAATGTGGATATTACGTATGATTATAATCATGGTAATGGAATATTGCATACATACTTTTTAAAGTCAGATCAATGGTTGCCGCAAGGAACAAGTCATATTGCCACCAATAAAAAGAAGAAATGCAATAATGAAGATTTTGAAACCTATCCATATACAGGTAAATATCCTGTAATCAATACTACAGAAGAACACATGGCTTATCTGGAAAAAATCAAGAGCAAAATGAAGGTTGGAGAGAGGAGAACAGCTATCTATTTAAAAAATTCCTCTGTACAGTGGGGTTTGTCAAGTAAAGTGTGTAAATTAATTTAATTTTTTTCGGCGGTCTTAATTGACCGCCGTATTTATTGTATGAAGATTAATCAAATGGCAGTTCCTCGCCATTTCTATAAGCCTCATATAAAAGCAGCATATCGTGTTCTTTCAGATATTGATAGCAGGTGAGGAGTTCGTTCATGAGCGTTATCCGGGAGGTCCGTTGATACTGCAATTCCTCTGCCAGCGTGTTAAATTTCAGGTCTGTGCGCATGGCTTCTGCAATAAATTCATCAATCGTAACTTCTCCGGCTGTATGACTCTGTTCTTCAAAATAATCGTAGTATCTGCTCATGTATAAACTCCTTTCCGTTTTTAGGAATTTTCATATTTTAGTATCCGCTTCTGAATCTTTTCATCCATCGAAAGCTGGTTCCAGACCATTGCCCAGTTTGATACCGGGCGCCCATTCCATTTCTTATACAGCTCTGTAATCCTTAAATACAAGGCTTTCAGGACAGCGTCTTCACTGGGGAATGAACCTTTCTTTGTCACCTTTCTGAAACTGGAATTAATGGATTCTATGGCATTTGTGGTATACATTATTTTACGTACAGCGCTTCCGTAATTATATAACTGTTCCACATGGGACCAGTTGCGGACCCAGACGTCAACAGCACCCGGATACTGGCTCCATGCCTGTTTAAGCCGCTCAAACTCTGCCGCTGCCGCTTTCAGGCTGGCAGTACCGTACACCTTCTTTAACTGGGCGGTAAATGCCTTGTAATCTTTGGAAGGTATGTATTTCACGGAGTTACGGATCAGGTGCACGATGCAGCGTTGTATAACTACATCTTTGAAAATAGATTTTACCCCTTCTTCCAGTCCGGACACGCCGTCCATACTGATAAAGAGAATGTCCTCGACACCCCGGGTTTTGATTTCGTCAAATATCTGCATCCAGTAATGCTTGCCCTCGGCTTCCCCAATCCAGATACCAAGGATATCTTTGATCCCATTTACGTCATACCCTAAAATCACATATACCGCACAGCTTTTTGTCTCCATATCTTTTCGTATATTGACGTACAAGCAGTCCACAAAGAGGAATGTGTAGAACTTTTTAAGTGGTCGGTTCTGCCATTCGTTTGCAGTTTCTATTACCCGGTCTGTGATATTGGAGATTGTTTCGTGGGAGATTTCAAAACCATAGATGTCCTCTATCGTATCAGCGATATCCCGCTGGCTCATTCCCTTGGCGTACATGGACAATACCTTGTCTTCAATTCCACTGACATCCTTGGAACGCTTCGGTATCAGCTGCGGCTCAAAAGAGCTGTCCCTGTCACGGGGTGAATTAATTTCCACTTCTCCCATTGTGGTTTTGACACTTTTGTGAGTATACCCATTTCTGCGGTTGGCAGTTTCTTTATAGCCATGATCGTTTGTATCATAGCCAAGATGACTGTTCATTTCCCCCTGAAGCATGGCTTCAAACATAGGGCCGAAGATATCCCTTAATGCATCCTGCATATCCTCTGCAGATTTTGGCTGGTACTGTTCAATAATTGCTTGGGCGATAGCCTTGCTGGCCTCGTTTTTTTTTGTTTTTACGTGGTGCCATAAGTGCGTTACTCATAATCCTTTCGATTCCTTTCTTTTAGTGTATCGCACTTTATAATAAAAATAAAGTGCATAAGTTTTTGTTACCGGTAACTTACACACTTTATATTACACTCTCTTTGTTTAGGCTTACTTATGCTATTCTTCCCAATTCTATCCAAAATGATGGTGAGAATTGAAAAACGAGAAAGGATTATCGAAATATTAGTGGTTTTGGATATCATAGTAGGATTAGTTGAAGCTATCCGGATAGCAATTTCCTAATGAAGCCTTCTTTTAATTGAATATATCACAGAAAAAATAAGCCATGAAGAGCCTCCTGTTGGTAATTCGTACTGACAGGAGGGAAGGAGGGATCCATGCAGAAAGAAGATATCAGAATAAAAAGAGTCATTATACATATTTTAAATCCGGCAGCCGGTTTGCCGGTGCTATCAGATGTGGAGATGGAATTCGGATCGGACTTTGCGGATTTTTTTAGGGAGCACATCTACAAAATCATGTCCAGTGATGATTGCAAGAAATGTAAATTTTATAAAAAGGAATCAGAGGTGTATCAATTACTTGCCTCCTATCAGGAGGATGACTTTGTTTCCATGAGTCAAGATATAGCAAATTACCTATACCAGATTATGAGCAGCAATATTGATATCCCGCCGGCTGAAAGAAGCTGCCATGATTGCCATGGACGACCTTCCATACAGGCAATTGAGAAAAAATATGAGGTAAATGGAGAAAAAACCAATTATTTTACTTCACTCTTTTTGAAATGCAGCAGCGAGATATCCCATAAGTCCAAACTGTCCGTAGTAACCAAAGCTGTAGAAAAAGTTCAAAACAACTATTATGACGAAGAACAGCTATATGAAGAGAACATGCGCGCAAAAAGTATTATTTATGAAACTTTGGAGGATGGAAGCTTTGCGGTGGAAGAGCTTTCAGATAAAATTTTCGGCAATGATTATGGCATGAAAGCAGAGTTTCAGGAGAGCATGGAAAAATATGATCTGGTAAAACAGGAGATTGCGCCCAAAAATGAAGGAACCATAAAAAAATATGCTTTCCAGAACCTGCTTACAGATACAGGAATAGAAATCAAGATCCCCATGGAACAGTACATCAATACAGATTTTGTAGAAATTGTCAGGGAAGCAAATGGGAGCATTTCCTTATGTATAAAAAATATTACGCATCTGAAGGCGAAACTTTAAAATGAGAAGAGGTAAAATTATGGGAAAAATATTAGTAATAGCAGAAAAACCATCTGTAGGCAACGATATAGCCAGAGTATTAGGATGTACCGAGAAAAAAGACGGATACATAGAAGGAAACGAATACATAGTAACATGGGCAATAGGGCACTTAATAGGACTTAAATATCCGGAAGAGCATGAGGAACGTTTCAAAACATGGGAAATAAAAGACCTGCCATTCCATTTTCCGATATCGGAATCGCTAAAGGTGCTTCCTGACACATCAAGACAATTCAACACAATCAAAAAACTCATTCATAGGAATGACGTGGACAGCCTGATCAATGCCGGCGATGCCGGAAGGGAGGGCTATCTGATTCAGGAATGGATTTACAGGATGGCTGGCAATAACAAGCCGGTAAAAGTCCTTTGGGCAAGCTCTGTTACAGACGAAGCCTTAAAAAAGGCATTTTCGGATTTAAAGGAAAACAGAGAATTTTCTTCCTTACTGGATGAAGCAGAGGCAAGGGCAGAGGGAGACCATCTTTTGGGAATCAATTACAGCCGGGCGCTGACCCTTACAAAAGCTTCCGGAACCACTTTGAGCTATGGAAGATGCCAGACCCCATTGTTGAATCTGGTTATCCAAAGGGATTTGGAAATTGAAAATTTTAAGCCGGAGCCATACTATCAGGTGGAAGCTTCCTACCGAAAGGGGTTCAAGGGAACCCTCATATCCGAAGACAAGAAAAAATTAGATTTCAAGGAGCGGATTGAAGCGGAAAAGGTACTGGAAGAATGTGCCGGGAACGAGGCGGAAGTGGTGGAATATGTCACAGAAGATAAATCCAAGAAGCCGCCATTGCTCTATGATCTGGCGACCCTGCAGAAAGCAATGGGCGCTGCTTATGGATTTACTCCGGATCATACGCTTTCCATCGCCCAAAGCCTGTATGAAAAACATAAGATATTATCTTATCCAAGAACGGACAGCCAATATTTAAGCAACGATCTTTATCATGAGATAAAAGCCCATGTCCTAAGCTGCAATTTTGGCATATTCCGGCAGTTTATAGCTTCCATTGATTTGGACAGCCTGAAAGCGGAAAAACGGTATTTTAACGACCTGAAGGTAACAGACCACCATGCGCTGATTCCCACCATAAATCCGGAAACGGAACATATATATTCCAGCCTTGCTCCGGATGAAAAGAAGGTATTTGATGCCGTAGTAATCAGCCTGCTTGCCATATTTTATCCGGACTACGAATACAGCATCACCACCATAGTAAATAAAATAGGAAACCATTTCTTTTTATCAAAAGGAAATACAATAAAAAAACTTGGTTTTAAAGAAATATTCAAGCTGGACCAGGAAGAAAATCCGGAGGAAAAAGAGGACAAACAGCTCCTGCCGGTTCTGCAGGTAAAGGAGAGGATTGCTGTTGATGGTTTAAAAATAATGGATAAAAAGACCACAGCCCCAAGCAGATATACAGTCAGTTCCCTGATATCTTTAATGGAAAAATATAAAATCGGCACTGCAGCAACAAGGGCGGAAATCATTAAAAAGCTCATGAATCCGAAAAGAGCCTACTTGAAGCTGGAGAAAGGAAAATATCTTTCAACTCCATTAGGCAGGGCTTACATAAAGGTTATCCCGGACAAATTAAAGGCGCCGGAGCTGACCATGAATTTTGAGGAAAAGCTTGCCATGATAAATTCCGGACAGCTTGAAAAGGAAGCATTTTTAAAAGAAATCGTAACGGAACTGGAGGAAAACATTGCCGTCTTTTCCAAAGAAGCCGGTACTGGAGAAAAAATCAGTGCAGAAGCCGGCGATGAGGGAATCGGAAATTGCCCTATATGCCATAAACCCATGAGGGAAGGGCGGAAGAATTTTTACTGCTCTGGCTATAAGGAGGGCTGCCAGTTTGTCATCTGGAAGACCATCAGCGGAAAAACCCTGACGAGGGCACAGCTCAAACAGCTTTTAAGCAAAGGGAAAACAGGAAAGATAAAGGGCTTCCAAAGCAGGAACGGAAAATCCTTTGAAGCAGCCCTGTACGTAAAGGAAGATAAAAGTATTGGATTTCGGTTTTAGGACAAGAACCAAAAAACATATATTGTTTAAAGGGGTGATTATTATGGAAATGGAAGTAAAAAACACAATTCCAAAATATAACAGCAGGGAGGAGCGGACATTGCTCATCCAGCGGGCATATGTGAACCTCCAAAAGCAGCTGAAAGCAAAACGTGTCAAAAGTGGGGAAAAATAATGGTAGCGCTTTATGCCAGACAATCATTAGATGTTCGGGACAGTATTTCCATAGAACTGCAGATAGAAAAGGGAATCAGTATGTGCGAGCCAGAGGAGGCTTATAAGACATATGTTGATAAAGGATATTCTGGAAAGAATACCAATAGACCCCAGTTTACGCAGCTTATTGAAGATATAAAGCAAGGGTTGATAACAAAAGTCGTTGTATATAAGCTGGATAGATTTAGCAGATCAGTTCTGGATTTCAGCAATACATGGGAAATTCTGTCAAGGCATCATGTAGAATTCATATCTGTAAATGAAAAATTCGATACGTCCACTCCGATTGGAAAAGCAATGCTTTTTATTATTATCGTATTTGCTCAAATGGAGAGGGAAACGATTGTAGAGAGAGTAACGGACAATTATTATCAGCGTGCGGAATTAGGGAGCTGGATGGGCGGACCAGCTCCTTATGGCTTTCGGATCGGCAGAATTGTAAAAGAGGCAAGGGAGATCCCAACTTTAGTGCCGAATGAAAACATGCAGCATGTAAAAGAAATTTTTTCCATGTATGCTTATCAGGATGCAGCTCTGGGAGAAGTGGCAGCATGGCTGAACGGAAATGGCATAGCCGGAATAAAAAGAAAAACATGGAACAATGTAACGATTGCAAGGTTATTAAGGAATCCGGCATATGTCAAAGCAGATGCGGATATTTACGCATATTATAAAATGCTTGGGGTACATATAAAAAACAGGCTTGAGGAATTTGAAGGCATTTATGGCGGGCTCTTAGTTGGAAAAAGAGGGGCAAGCACCAGACAGAGAAAAGCAATCGGTGAAGCAAAATTTTCTATTGCAAACTGGGAAGGAATCATAGATTCAAAAACCTGGCTCATATGTCAGGATAAACTGGAAGCCAATGTACAGATTAAAAATACGGGTAAGGGACAATATACATGGTTGTCAGGGCTGTTGAAATGCGGGGAATGTGGCAGATCAATTCGAGTAACTGTTGATTACAAATCCCCATATCTGAAAAGATATTTAATGTGTACTGGGCGAATCGATCATATCTGCAGATGTATTATCGGGATAAAGCTGGATGCTATAGAAAATGAGGTGGCAAAAGCGCTTCAGAAGCTGCTGGATGAATGTGAAAATGAGACAATAGAAGAGGAGCAGCCGGTATCAAATCTGGAAAAAATAGAATTTCAGAGCATTGAAGAAAAAATTCAGAACCTTGTAGACTGCATATCGAAAGGAACGGCAAGCGAGCTGACAATCCGGTATATCAATGAGGAATTGGAGAAGCTGACGGACAGACAAAAGGAGATATCTTCACGAATGCGGAAAAATGAAAAGAAACAAGTCTTTTTAAAGAAGATCATTTTCCGGAAAGCTTCCTTTGAGGAAAAAAAAAGTATCGTAAAAACTTATATAAAAGAAATAAGAATTTTTGAAAAAGGGATTGAAATTATCTGGAATATTTGAGATTATTATATAAAATATATTATAACAAATTTAGAATAGTCAAGAAACTACTTTACTTTTGTAACATGTGTTTCCACATCCCATTGTATTGTATAGTAATTACATGCCTTGGCATTGGTTATGACATGGTTGTCATAGTCTCCATAGGGTGGACGGAACAGGAACATATCATATCCGGTCAGTTCCTTTACCTTGTTATGTACCTGCATTAATTCATCCTGACATTGTTCATCGGAAAGCTTTGACATGTTTTTATGGTTTTCACTGTGGTTTCCTAAGTCATGGCCATTAGCAAGAATTGCCTTTACGTCGTCAGGATAGGCTTCTACCCACCCACCTGTCATAAAGAAAGTGACATGTACATCATGTTTTTTGAGTATATCTAATATCTTGGAAGTATCTTCGTTGCCCCATGCTGCATCAAAGCTTAGGGCAACTTTTTTTTCGTCTGTCTCTACGCAATAGATGGGCAATTCCCTGCCATCCACGCTATTGCTTACTGTTACATTTTCAGATGCATATTTGCCCAATGCCAGTGCAAGAAACAGCATACCAAACCAAAAGAAACCGGACTTTACAAATTTTTTCACGGTTTGAAAGAAATTCTGTTTTTCCATAAATTTCACCGTATTGATTCTTATTGCCATAATATATGACAGAAATGGCTTTTCCTATTCCTGCAACTTTTTTGACAATGTTTAAATAAGATAAATACTAAGAAAATCGGGATATGACAATAAAGTCAGGGTGAAATTTTTGGAAGTTTTTAACAAAAAAAATAAAAAATTATACGCAGGGTAGACAAGTTAAAAACGAAATGTTACAATACAATTCCTTTCCAAGATGTGATATGCTCTATCACATTTTTCCAAACAAATTTTCCAGACAAATATAAGTGACAAAGGAGATGATTAAAAGACAAAAAAGCAATGGGGGACTTTATTTAATGGACGGAAAAACATCTGTCTAATGCAAGAACAAATAAAGGAATAAAAAAGAAAGGACAAATATGAGAATATTACAAATAATTGCAAAGAGAAAAAAAACACTTAAGGCAGGACTGGCAGCGCTTGCCATGATATTTTTATTAGAGGACACTGTTTATGCTGCAACAAATAAATCAGGCTGTGAAAGTAAAGGGACGGTAACGGCTGTTTACGACACGGCAGGTACAGGCGTCAATGGATATTATAAAAAGAATGGCAAGGTAATTGTCACTTATAAAATGGGAAATCCGGATGAAAGCTGCAGCGATACCAGCTATCAGTATGTGGGAATTACCAATAAAGTAGAAACGCCTAAAATTGATGCTTCAGAAGCCAATGTATCAGGAGGCGGACATGTCTGCAACGGGCATACTTCAAATTCGGCAGAATGGAAACACTGGTTTGGACTTTCGGGAAGTGTTTTATATGGCATGGGGACGAAAAATGTAGGTTCTGTAACTGTAACGGAGGAGGAGTATAAAAAGTGCAGCTATGCCATTGCAGGACCGTCTTCTTCCTTTGGGGATGGACTGGGCAGTAATGGAAAATTTTATTGGATTGTTTTGTACAAGAAGCTTCCTTCCGCTATAGGAGCGGACAATATCGATGAGACTCCGCCTGTTGTGGAATTAAGCGCAGCTCCATCAGGCAAGACTGCGGTAAATCCTGCAAATGGCAGAACATATGGGACGCAGGCGGTTTTGACTGCGTCATCTACCGACCAGCAGGCAAGGCCTCATAAAACAAAAACCTTCCGTTTTAAGAATGCTTCCGGAAATATAACGGACTGGATTGCTGCCAATAGCGAAAATAAAAAGGCAGCAGCTTCCACTTATACAGTAAATGCCAATAGCAGCTACTATGTAGAAACGCAGGATCAGTTGGGAAATGCCATTACAAGCAAAGGGGTAACGGTCGATTTTATAGATTTGACAGCGCCAACAGCAATGCTTGGAAAAACAGTTCACGAAAAGGTGGTTTCAAACGGAAAAGAGTGGACAGCCACAACCATTACCCTCAGCACCTCGGCAAGTGATAGTGGAGCGGGGCTTTCTGCAAAACCATATTGCTTTGATGGAGTCACATGGACTGAAGCAAAGGAATATGTCATCAGTCAGAATGGTACCTATCAAGTGAAAGTGCAGGATGCACTTGGAAATATAGTCACAAAATCCATAACGATAGATAATTTCGACAGAAAAGCGCCGGAAGGAGAAGTGAACACAAATTATGAAAACGGCATTACTGTTGGAGAAAAGACATGGTCAAAAGATGGAGCCTTAGTGGAAGCTCAGGCAAGGGATGAAGGCTGCGGACTGGATGAAGCGCCCTATTCCTTTGATGGGGGAGAAAACTGGATATCGGAAAACAAACATGCTTTTTCCGAAAACGGTAAGTATGAAGTTAAGATAAGAGATGGTTTACATAATGTCAAAACAATTCCTGTGGAAATTGAAGGGATTGACAAGACAGCTCCTGTAATAGAAGAAATAAAAATGGAGCCTGAAAATTGGAAATCAGGAAATGCAGTGATAAAGGTAAGCGCAAGAGATAATGAGGAGGGCTGCGGGCTTGCAAAAGCAGCATATTCCTATGATGGTGGCAAAAGCTGGACGGAAAAAAATGAAATCATGCTTTCTGAGTCTGCAGATTTGGAAATTCAGGTAAGAGACCAGCTTGGAAATATTGCAAATCAGACTTTTTGTGCAAGCCGTACCCCGGATGAAGAAGAAAAGGAGGGTTCCGGGGATGATGACGAAGATGATGATGATGACGACGAAGACGATGATGACAAAGATGGTGATGACGACGATAAGGACGGCGATGACGACAAAAAGAAGAAAGATGATAAGGATGGCGATGATAAAAAAAAGAAAGATGATAAAGACAAAGATGGCGACAAGGATGGAAATGGAAAAAAGAAGAAAAAGAAAGGAACACAGGGGGAGGAAAAGGATAATGTAACCGAAATAGTACCGCAGGAAAACATAGTTATACCCGAAAAAAAGGAATCCAAGGATACGGAAAAGAAAAAGGACACAAAAAGCGATAACAGTCAGGCAGAGAAAAAGAAACAGGAAGAGACAAGCAAAAAAACCTATCAGGTAACGCTCCCTATTTTAGAGGAGGAAAATGAACCAATTGAAATAGAAGAATATGATAGTAATGACACAAAGACGGAAAAGGCAGAAAAAACATTTTGGGAGAAGTTATGTATTTCTGCACTGATTGCCATACTATTGTTGGGATTATTGGGACTTTTCCTATGGTACTTATTTGTATTCTGTAAATTTAGAGCAGTTCTTTACGGGAAAGAAGAAGGCAGATACAAAAGGCTTGGAACCGTTATGATTTCCAAAGAGGACGAACAGCATGTTGCAGACATTCCGGATGAGCTGCTGCAGCAGATTAGCGGAAATTATTATCGGCTGAAAGTAAACCCTGCTTACCTGTTTGAACAGGAGGGAGAAGACATTTATATCCATATAGAGGAGAGAATGCTGAAAAAGCAGGTTGAAAAACAGATTGACTTCTTTGCAGGCTGATAAAAGAAGCTGAAAAGTGAAAACTCCCTGTTAAAATTTAACAGTTGGAGTTTTCACTTACTAAGGAAGTGTGCTATAATACCCACGTAACTGAGAGAATAGAAAGGAAACCGATATTGTATGGGAGCAAAGGGATTCTCAGATAAGACAAAAAAGAATAAAGGAGACCGCTATAAGGTAGTGTTGATTGTGATTCTGATGGTTTTGTCGCTGGCAGCAGCAATCAGCAAAATATGGATTGGCTTTGACGTGGATGAAGGTTATGCGGTGTCCATGCCGTACCGTCTGCTGCAGGGAGACAGACTCCTTTTGGATATGTGGGAGATACATCAGACATCTTCTTTTCTACCATATTTATTTTTGGCTCCTTTTGTAAAGATAACCGGAGGCAGTACCGGAATCATTCTTTATCTAAGGATTGTATCCACAGTGATTCATTTGTGCTTTTCCCTCTGGCTCTATAAAGTGCTGTCTGGCAAAATGGATTGGGAATGGAGCTGCCTGTGCGGACTTTTCTATTTTAATTTTCTGCCTAAATGGTTAATGAATCTGGATTTCTCCATGCAGCTGATATGGGGGATGACGGCAATGCTTTTGTTTTTGCTTCATGGGGAAAAAGAGAAAAGCTTTTCTCCTTTTTTTGCCGGGGTGAGTCTGGCATTTACGGTACTGGGCTATCCCACCATGGTTATTCTTTATCCGGCTGCATTATGGTTGATTATGAAATACAATAAAAAGTCCATGAAAAAAATCGGAATGTTTACACTTGGCTGTGGGGTCTGTGCCATTGCTTTTTTTGCTTATTTGCTGCAGGATATGAGCGGGAAGGAAATCATTTCCAATATTCCCCATATATTTTCAGACGGCTCCCATCAGTTTGACATGATGTCAAAATGGGCATTGTTTTTTGGAAGATGGTTAGAGGCTGTACTGCAGGCAGCAGTTTTAATAATTCCTTGCGGAATGTTTGTTCTTTTATGCAGAATATTGATTCCGAAATGCTTTCCCGGCATAAAATGGCTTGTTTCCTTTGTAAAGGAGCATCTCTATTGTTTCTTCGTGCTTGTGTTTCTACTTGTCAGCTCCTTGATTGTGATATTTGCCGATTTGGTTGGCATTCCATGGGGACCCTTCAGGCTGCAGGTAAGGTATCTTGTATTATTTTTGCTGGCATTTCTTTTAGGAAAAAAGAATCCGAGCTATTGGATGGCGGAAAAAAGGCGGCAGCTAAGGAAGATTAGGGACTATCTGCTGCTTGTAGCTTTTATTGCATTTGCAGGGATTTTGCTGGCAAGCAATGTAGGACCGGTTTCTAGCAGCTCTTATTTGGTTTTAGGGATTCTGGCGCTTGTTCCTTTGCTTTATTCTTATGGAAAGGAAGCTGGAAGCAAACAGATGGAACGGGTAATGTATGTGGCAGTGGGCGTGTTTGTCTTAAGCCTGATATTTTGCAAGGGATATTATGTGAGAGTCAGTGAATATCCTCCGGCAAATATTTTAGAACAAAGAGAGCAGGTTTCCTTTGGACCGTTAAAAGGAATTTATATATATCCGGAGGATTTAGAACGGGCAGAGGATTTTCATAAGGTGGTACAGGAAGGGGAGCGGGAAGAAAAACTGCTTCTTTTAAGCACCGAAGGGATTTATAATCTTTCCTGTAGGGGCACCTATGTAACACCGACGACTATAAGCACCCCGGCTTTTAATGAACAGTGGGTGGAGTATTTTACCATTCACAAGGAGCATATGCCGGATCGGATTATTATTGGAAGAAATACGGTGGATGATCTGGATAAGTTTTTTTCCCTGAATCCATTTGGTATATGGATTGGAGAAAATTATGATATAACAAATAGAAAAGAGGATGAATATTTATGTGTGATACAAAGCAGGCAGGATGGGAAAGAAACGTCAGAAAAGTAGTTCCCTATACACCGGGTGAACAGCCGGATGGACTTAATATAATCAAACTGAATACAAATGAAAATCCTTATCCGCCAGCGCCAGCCGTAAAGGAGGCTATGGAAAGGTTTTCCGCCGATACTCTGCGGCTTTATCCTGACCCAACGGTAGGGAAGCTTACAAAAGCCTTGGCGGACTATTACGGATTGGAAAAGGAAAATGTATTTGTTGGAGTTGGTTCTGATGATGTGCTGGCAACAGCATTTTTAACATTTTTTAATGGAGAAAAGCCCATTTTATTTCCGGATATTACGTATTCCTTTTATGATGTATGGGCGCAATTATATAAAATCCCTTATGAGCTTAAGCCTTTAGATGAGAATTTTTCCATAGTAAAGGAGGATTATCTTCAGGAAAACGGAGGCGTTATTTTCCCGAACCCGAATGCGCCTACAGGAGTTATTCAGTCAATAGAATGGATAGAAGATATTGTAAGGGCAAACCGGAATGTAATTGTAATTGTGGACGAGGCATACATTGATTTTGGAGGAGAAAGCTGCCTTCCTTTAATTAAAAAATATGATAATCTGCTGGTAGTGCAGACCTTTTCCAAGTCCCGTTCGCTGGCAGGGCTGCGGATTGGGTTTGCCATGGGAAATGAAAAGCTGATTTCTTACTTAAATGATGTGAAATATTCCATCAATTCTTATACAATGAACCAGACGGCAATTGCCCTTGGAGTGGAATGCATCAAGGAGGAAGCTTATTTTCAGGAAACAATTGGAAAGATTATAGCTACAAGGGAAAGAAGCAAAAAGAGGTTAAAGGAGTTGGGATTTTCCTTTCAGGATTCCTACAGCAACTTTATTTTTGCGGCTCATAGGACGCATTCCGCAAAAGAGCTGTTTGAAGCGCTGAAAAAGAAAAATATTTATGTGCGCCATTTTAATAAGGAAAGAATATCCAATTACCTGCGGATTTCCATTGGCACTGACGAAGAGATGGACAAGCTGTTTTTGGAGCTGGAAGCTATTTTGAAGCAATAGGAGAAGAAAAATGGAAGCTTATTCAGATTTTGCAAAGGTATACGATATCTTTATGGATGAGACCCCATATGAGGAATGGTGTGAATTTATCCTATCCCTTTTAAAGAAAAAGGGCATAAAGGACGGGCTGCTTTTGGATATGGGCTGTGGAACCGGAACGCTTACAGAGCTTTTAGAGCAGGCAGGCTATGATATGATTGCCATTGACAATTCCATGGACATGCTTCAAATAGCAATGGAAAAGCAGAGGGAAAAAAAGAAGGATTCCATCCTGTATCTTCTTCAGGACATGCGGGAATTTGAGCTATACGGTACAGTTCGGGCAATTGTAAGCATTTGCGATTCTCTCAATTATCTTTTGGAAAAGGAAGAGCTGATAAAAACCTTTCGACTGGTAAATAATTATCTGGATCCAGAGGGCATTTTTCTATTTGATTTTAATACCGTATACAAATACAAGGAAGTGATTGGAGAGACGGTAATTGCAGAAAATAGGGAAGAATGCAGCTTTATCTGGGAAAACTATTATGATGATGAGAGGCATTTGAATGAATACGACCTGACTGTTTTTTTGAAAGAAGGAGAGGAAGCATTCTATAGGAAATTTCAGGAGACTCATTATCAAAGAGGATATACGCTTTTGGAAATGAAGGAAGTCCTTAAGGCGGCGGGACTTGTTTTTTTAGAAGCCTTTGACGGGGAAACCTATGAGCAGCCTCATGAAAAAAGCCAGCGGATTTTTGTTTTAGCAAGAGAACGGGGAAAAGGATGAAAAAATGAAGGATTACAAAGATTATATCGTAAGAGCAACTGCAGCAAATGCCCAAATCAGGGCATTTGCCTGCACTACAAAAAATATGGTGGAAGCAGCAAGAAGCGCCCATGATACCAGTCCGGTAGTAACGGCGGCGCTTGGCAGGCTGCTGACGGCAGGAGCCATGATGGGAAGTATGCTAAAGGGAGCGGAGGATGTGCTGACCCTTCAGATACAGGGAAGCGGTCCCGTAAAGGGGCTGACTGTGACGGCTGATTCCAAAGCACAGGTAAAAGGTTATGCCTTGTGTCCCGGTGTAATGCTTCCGCCAAATGAAAAAGGGAAGCTGGATGTAGGAGGAGCCATTGGAGACGGTATTCTAAGTGTCATTAAGGATTTGGGATTAAAAGAGCCATACACGGGACAGACTGTATTACAGACAGGGGAAATTGCAGAGGATTTGACTTATTACTTTGCCACCAGCGAGCAGGTGCCTTCAAGCGTAGGGCTTGGGGTGCTTATGGAAAAAGATAATACAGTAAAGCAGGCAGGCGGGTTCATTGTACAGCTTATGCCTTTTGCGGAGGAAAAAGTAATTGAAAGGCTGGAAAAGAATCTGGCGGGGATTACGTCCGTCACGGCCTTGCTGGAAGAAGGAAAAAGCCCAAGGGAGCTTTTGGAGCTTTTGCTAGAGGGGCTTTCCATGGAAATGCTGGATGAAATACCAACAGCATTTTCCTGTAATTGCAGCAAGGAAAGAGTGGCAAAGGCAATTGTCAGCATAGGCGAGAAGGATATTCGTGAAATGATAGAGGACGGCAAAGAAATAGAAGTCAACTGTCATTTTTGTAATAAAAATTACACCTATTCCATAGAAGAGCTGAAGGAACTGCTAAAGCTGGCAAAAAGAGCATAAGGCAAAATGATAGATAAGGTTTGTGAAACAACGAAAAGGAGTAGAAAAAGCTATGCAGCATGGATTTATTAAGGTGGCAGCAGCATCGCCCAAAGTAAAAGTGGCGGATACGGACTATAACAGAAAACAAATATGCAGGTGTCTGGAAGAGGCAGAGGGAAATGGGGCGAAAATCATTGTTTTTCCAGAACTTTGCATTACAGGCTATACATGCGGAGACTTGTTTTTGCAGGAAACGCTATTAAATGGAGCAAAGCAGGCATTAGAGCAGATTGTGGAATTTTCCGACGGGCTGGATGCACTTGTGTTTGTAGGAATGCCCTTAGAGATGGGAAATCAATTATATAATGTGGCAGCAGTAATCAATTGTGGGGAATTGCTTGCCTTCATTCCCAAAACCCACATTCCCGGTTATGGAGAATTTTATGAAACAAGGCATTTTGCAAAAGGAAATGCCCAGCCGGTTCCGTTAACCTTTGATGGAGTGGAGATTCCTTTTGGAACTAACATTTTGTTTGAGACGGATGCCTTAGAGGGAATGGTAGTTGCAGCGGAGATTTGTGAAGATGTATGGGTGGCAAATCCTCCAAGCACCTCACATGCTCTTGCAGGCGCCAATGTGATTGTGAACCTTTCTGCCTCCAATGAAAACGTAGGCAAGGATGAATACAGGCAGATGCTGATTAAATCGGCAAGCGCAAGACTGATTTCAGCTTACATTTTTACAAGTGGGGGAGCAGGGGAGTCTACTCAGGACGTAGTGTTTGGCGCCCACAATATCATAGCAGAAAACGGCACCATGCTGGCAGAGGAAAATCCCTTTAAAGAACATATTTTATATGCGGATATTGATATTCATCGGCTAAAGATGGAAAGAAGGAGGATGAATACCTTTGGAAGCTTTTCGGATGCCGCAGGTGAGCTGGCAGGATATTTGACGATCCCCTTTGCCATTGTAAAAGAAGAAACAAAGCTTACAAGAAGCTTTTTACAGACTCCATTTGTGCCGGTTGAAAAGGAAAAGAAAGAAAAACGGTGCGAACAGATATTATCCATTCAATCCTTTGGACTGGTAAAACGGTATGAGCATACGGGAAGCAAATGTGCGGTAATTGGAATTTCCGGCGGGCTGGACTCTACCCTTGCCCTGTTAGTAACTGTAAGGGCTTTTGATTTGCTTGGAATGGACAGGAAGAATATTTATGCAGTTACCATGCCATGTTTTGGCACAACGGACAGAACCTATGAAAATGCCTGCAGGCTTGCAAAGGTGTTAGGTGTCACCTTGCGGGAGGTTGATATTAAAGAAGCAGTGACAATCCATTTCAGGGATATCGGGCAGGACATAGAGAAGCATGATATCACCTATGAGAATGGTCAGGCAAGAGAAAGGACACAGGTGCTGATGGATATAGCAAATCAGGTTGGCGGCTTGGTAATAGGTACCGGCGACATGTCAGAGCTGGCTCTTGGCTGGGCAACCTATAATGGCGACCATATGTCCATGTATGGGGTAAATGCAGGCGTGCCAAAGACGCTTGTGCGTCATTTGGTAGGTTACTATGGAGAAACATGCGGGGAACCGGAATTGAAGGAAATATTACAGGATGTGCTTGATACACCGGTAAGCCCTGAGCTTCTGCCACCAAAGGAAGGACAGATTTCCCAGAAAACGGAAGATTTAGTAGGACCTTATGAGCTGCACGACTTTTTCCTATATTATATGCTAAGGTGCGGTTATTCCCCATCCAAAGTGTACAGAATCGCATTGACCGCTTTTGAAAGCCTGTACACGGAAGAAACCATATTAAAGTGGCTAAAAACCTTCTACCACCGTTTCTTTACCCAGCAGTTTAAGCGTTCCTGCCTGCCGGACGGCCCCAAAGTGGGAAGCGTAGCCGTTTCTCCAAGGGGAGACCTGCGTATGCCCTCCGACGCCTCCTATGCCATTTGGAAAAAGGAACTGGATGCGTTATAAGAATGATAAAACAGTTCAGCCTTTCATGTAAAGGTGGATAAGAGGACGTGGGAGCTGGCAGGGCATAGGATAGTCTGATGGACACGCTCTCGCTCTGCAAAGACGCAGCGGTACTAATGCACCAAAATACGGTGTATAAGTGCCGGCGACTTTGCCAAGGTCCATCAGACTATCCTATGCCCTGCCAGCTCCCACTGTGTATCGGTAAGCCCTATATATGAAAAAGCTCCATATGTTGGAAAATTTCATATGTTTGGAAAGCCTTCGTATAGAAACGTTATAACGGGCTGTTTTAACAGGTACAAGGTTTCGATAACCAGCAGGAGGCGGTATGGAATATAGAAGTTTTAAGGGCCTTGATGAAAGCGTCAGTCCTTACGCACCGTATTTTGGTGCGTTAGTACTGCTACGCTTTCATAGAGCGAGAGCGTGCCCATAAAACTTCTATATTCCATACCGCCTCCTGCGTCCTTTTATCCACTTCACCTACTTTACCCACGTAACTATCAAAAACCGCTAAGGCTCCGTCTGCACCCCGGCATTTTTCACTGCCGCCTTCTCTAGAGAATCCCCGATTGCCTCTAAAAGAATAGAAGAAGTATACTTGTTGTCATCCGAATATGTAATATTTTCCAGACTCTGTCCCTCATAAATCTGATCAATGATTTCTTCAAAGGCAGGCTCGATTAGCGGATACATAGTAGTAACTGCCTCATCCAAATTTACCAGTTGGATGGAATTTATGTTGTTTTCATCTACCACCACCTGAATATCCACTGCATGATTATTTAGAATAAGAGAAGCAGTATAGACTCCCGGCACATAGGTAGCAGAAGCTGTCTCCTGTGTCTTGGCAGTTTCCTTGTTCTTTGGAAGAAACATTAAAATAAGCAGTATAATAAAAAGAATTCCCAAAAGAACAAAAATTCCTGTGTAAATTAATTCTTTCATATGAAGCACAACGATTTTAGTTTTTGGACGCATATCCCTTGCTCCTAAAG
Source organism: Robinsoniella sp. (assembly GCA_023664735.1). Taxonomy (GTDB): domain Bacteria; phylum Bacillota; class Clostridia; order Lachnospirales; family Lachnospiraceae; genus RGIG3040. Next base: position 38,568 of record JAMPFB010000003.1, read on the forward strand.
TAGTGGTATTTCTATAAGGTATGAGAGGTAAGCGGAAAATATGCGGATTGTTTTTCTGCCTGGAAAACTATTTTTTGAGTTCTCGTAATGTTAAGGAAAATATTGTTAACCAAATTTAAGAAAAAATAAAAAAAATATGCTTGCCACAAAGGAAAATAAGTAGTATTATAATCAATGGATTATTGCTAGGGTGTGTTTTCTTACATAAAGTTTTTCGCAATAAGTTTTGTAGAACTTATCTATAGTAAGATTCGGAATCAGCAGGAAATGGAAAGCAGCACATTCCAAGCGATAAGTAGAAGGGCAAAGAAATGCTATAAAAGGAGAGAAAAAAATGATTAAGAACATGATGCAACAAACCAAAAAACATTTAGCGATGTTCTTGGCTGCTGCAGTTGTTGTTACAAGTCTGCCGGTTATGACTGCAGATGCGGCAACTGTTACGTACAAGGATGGAGATGAGGTGTTAGGCACTGCTTCCGCAAATGATATGGAGAGCCTTAGCAGTAATGCACCTCAGGTTTCAGGGAATGGATGTAAAAAGTTTACTGGGTGGACCGTTAGTGGAGATTTGACCGTAAGCGATAATGAGGTTATTGCAATAGCTACTTTTGAAATAAAACATGGAGATACAGTAGAAGTTGTGACGGAAGCAACATGTACGGAAGCTGGAAAAATTGAGTATAAGTGTGAAGTATGTGGAGAGACTGTTAGTGACAATACTGTGATTCCTGCAAAAGGACATGGAGACACAGTGGAAGTTGTGACGGAAGCAACATGTACGGAAGCTGGAAAAATTGAGTATAAGTGTGAAGTATGTGAAGAGGCTGTTAGCTCCAATACTGTGATTCCTGCAAAGGGACATGGAGATACAGTAGAAGTTGTAACGGAAGCAACATGTGGAAAAGACGGAAAAATTGAGTACATGTGTGAAGTATGTGGAGAGAGTGTCAGTGACAATACAGTGCTTCCGAAAACAGGCGAGCACACATGGGATGAAGGCACGGTAACAAAAGAGCCTACTACAGAAGAAGAGGGTGTAAAAACCTTTACATGTACTGTGTGTCAAGAGACTAAAACAGAATCAATTGAGAAGTTAACCACAACACCAGATCCAGAGAAGCCAACAACCTCTGGAAATGATACACCAAAAGATCCAGATAAAAAACCAGTAGAAGAAAAGCCAGCAGAAGAGAAACCAGTTACACCAACTGTAAAATTAAATGTTAAGAGCATCACATTACAGGTTAAGAAGTCTACAACAGCTGTAAAGGCAAGCGGTATGGTAAAAGGTGATAAGGTTGCTTCTTGGACAACATCCAACAAGAAAATTGTTACTGTAACAAAATCTGGCAAGATTACCGCTAAAAAAGTAGGTAAGGCTACTATTACTGTAAAAACCAAATTAGGTGCAACTGCAACTTTAAAGGTTACAGTTCAGAAGAAGGCAGTAGCGCTTAAGAAGCTTTCTGTAAACAAGACAAAAGTAACATTGAAAAAAGGAAAAACCTTTACGATTGTTGCTACTAAGTCCCCAATTACAGCACAGGATAAGGTAACATTCAAGTCAAATAATAAAAAGGTTGCAACAGTTAGCAGTAAGGGTGTTGTTAAGGCTAAGAAGGCTGGTAAAGCTACTATTACTGTAAAGGCTGGAAAGAAGACGAAAAAAGTTGCAGTTACTGTAACGAAGAAATAATTTTCACCTGCTTTTTCCATATGAAAAATGGCACTATGTCTAAGGACATAGTGCTTTTTTATTTTGGTCCAGTTGACAAATTCCCCCTAATGCTGTTATGATGTACAAGGAACAAAGGCGTTCTTCTTATAGGGGAGGAGTGCCTATTTTTATGTAACAAAGCCTCCTGTAAGAGAAACAGAAACCAAGAAAGGAAGCAGTCTGATGAAGAAATATAGGAAAGAAGATATTTTGCAATTGGTAAAGGAGCAGGATGTAGAGTTTATCCGCCTTCAGTTTACGGATATTTTTGGCTGTCTGAAAAACGTTGCCATTACTTCCAGCCAGTTGGAAAAGGCATTGGATAATCAATGTATGTTTGATGGTTCTTCTATAGAAGGATTTGTAGGAATTGAAGAATCGGATTTGTATTTATATCCGGAGTTTCATACATTAGAGGTTTTTCCATGGAGGCCCCAGCAGGGAAAGGTTGCCCGTTTGATTTGTGATGTATACAGACCCGGAGGAGAACCTTTTGAGGGGGATTCCAGATATATATTAAAAAAAGCATTGCAGGAAGCAAATGACATGGGATACAAATTTGACGTAGGGCCGGAATGTGAATTTTTCCTGTTCCATACAGATGAAAATGGATGTCCTACTACCATTACCCATGAACAGGCAGGTTATTTTGATTTAGGCCCTATTGACCTTGGAGAAAATGCAAGAAGGGATATGGTGCTGACCCTAGAAGAAATGGGGTTTATAGTTGAATCTTCCCATCATGAAGCGGCTCCGGCACAACATGAAATTGACTTTAAATATGATGAGGCGCTGGCTACGGCGGATAATATCATGACATTTAAGCTGACAGTCAAGACGATTGCCAGAAGGCATGGGCTTCATGCCACTTTTATGCCAAAGCCTAAATTTGGAGCTAATGGTTCTGGAATGCATATCAATATGTCCTTATCCAAGGATGGGAAAAATGTATTTTCAGATGAAAAAGACCCACGGGGCCTTAGTAAAGAAGCTTATTATTTTATTGGCGGGATTATGAAGCATATAAAAGGCATGTGTGCCATTACCAATCCTCTTGTAAATTCCTATAAACGACTTGTGCCGGGATATGAGGCGCCTGTTTATATTGCATGGAGCACTGCCAGCAGAGGCTCCTTAATCCGGGTTCCTGCTGCAAGAGGGGAAGGAACAAGGATTGAGCTGCGCTGTCCGGATTCTGCTGCAAACCCCTATTTGGCATTGGCGGTATGTTTACAGGCAGGGCTTGATGGCATAAAAAACCAGATTATGCCTCCCGAAAGTATAGACTGCAATATTTTTGAATTGTCTGCAGAAGAAAGAAATGCCCGTTTGGTGGAAATGCTGCCGGGAACCCTGCAGGAAGCCATCAATGAGCTTAAGAAGGATGAATTTATCCGCAGCGTATTGGGCGAGTATGTTTCTGCGAAGTACATAGAAGCAAAGCAGCTAGAATGGGATGCGTATAAATCTCAGGTTACTGATTGGGAAGTTGGACAGTATCTATACAAATATTAATTGGTTGCGGAATATAGCTGATAGTCAGGAGGTGTATGTGTGACCGGGATTATTGTGGCGCTTCCTAAAATCGAGGATGCAAAGAGCATCAAAAACCTATTGGTACGAAACGGATTTAACGTGATAGCTGCCTGTTCCTCGGGAGCGCAGGCACTCAGTCTGGCAGATGATTTAAATGACGGGATTGTCATAAGCGGATATAAATTGCCGGATATGCTGTATGAGGAGTTATTTGATTGTCTTCCAAAGGGCTTTGAGATGTTATTGCTTGCTTCCCAGTCATTGCTGTTAGAATGTGCAGGTAATGATATTATGTGTCTCGGAATGCCTTTGAAGGTTCATGACCTATTAAATACTGTGGAAATGATGGCAACCTCCATTGCATATAAGCGAAAGAAAAGCAAGGATAAACCAAAGGATCGAAAGCCAGAGGAAGTGGCGATGATTAAAGAGGCAAAGCGCCTTCTGATGAGCCGTAACAATATGACAGAGGAAGAGGCGCACCGCTACATACAAAAATGCAGCATGGACAGCAGCACCAATATGGTGGAAACAGCACAGATGATTTTGACTGTTATGAAGGCTTAGGAGGGCATATATGAAATTCACAAAAATGCATGGATGCGGAAATGATTACTTATATGTAAACGGCTTTACGGAGCATGTAAAGGATAAAGCGGCTTTTGCCAAAAAGGCAAGTGACCGTCATTTTGGCGTGGGCGGGGACGGTGTGATTTTTATTAATCCGTCAGATAAGGCGGATTTTGAAATGGAAATGTACAATGCGGATGGCTCAAGAGGTGAAATGTGCGGAAACGGCATTCGGTGCGTGGCAAAGTACGTATATGACAAAGGGCTGACGGATAAGACTTCTATTTCCGTTATCAGCTCCGGCGCCATAAAATATTTAGAGCTTACCGTGAAGGATGGAAAGGTGGAAATGGTAAAGGTCAATATGGGAAGCCCGGAGCTGGTTCCGGCTAAGATTCCTGTCCTGTCCGAAGGAGAAGCAGTTATAGACGAGGAAATCATCGTCTGCGGGAAAAGCTACCGCATGACCTGTATTTCCATGGGAAATCCTCATGCGGTAGTATTTATGGATGATGTGGAGCAGATGAAAATGGAAGAAATCGGTCCTTATTTTGAAAACCATGAGCGCTTTCCGAACCGAATCAATACAGAGTTTGTAAAGGTGCTGAATCGAAGCTGCGTGCAGATGCGGGTATGGGAGAGAGGCTCAGGAGAGACGCTTGCCTGCGGTACAGGCTGTTGTGCCACGGCAGTTGCCTGTGTCTTAAACGGACTTACCGAAGAAAAGGTTACGGTAAAGGTGCTTGGAGGAGAGCTTTTCATTGAATGGGACCGGGAAAAGAATCTGATTTTCATGACAGGTCCTGCAGAGACGGTATTTGAAGGCGAAATAGAAGAATGATGGAATGAACTGTTATAAAAATAACTGAGAGGAGAAAGAATATGTTTAAGATCAATGACAATTATTTAAAGCTGCCGGGAAGCTATTTGTTTTCCACGATAGGGAAAAAGGTAAATGCATATGCGGCGGCAAATCCGGATAAAAAAATTATCCGTTTAGGAATTGGGGATGTAACCCAGCCCCTTGCTCCTAAGATTATCGAAACGCTGCATCATGCAGTGGATGAGATGGGAAAGGCGGAAACCTTTCATGGCTATGCACCGGACTTAGGCTATGAATTTTTAAGAAATGCCATTGTGGAGCATGACTATAAAAAGCGGGGCTGCGAAATCAGTGCAGATGAAATTTTTGTATCGGACGGCGCCAAGTGTGATTCGGGGAATATTCAGGAAATTTTTGCCATAGACAATAAGATTGCGGTTTGTGACCCGGTTTATCCAGTTTATGTGGACACCAACGTTATGGCAGGCAGGACAGGCACTTATGATACGGCAAAGGAAACATGGAGCGATGTGATTTACATGCCATGTACTGCAGAAACCAATTTTGCCCCTGAGCTTCCAAAGGAAGTGCCGGATATTATCTATCTTTGCTTTCCAAACAATCCTACCGGCTCTACCATTACAAAGGCACAGCTTCAGGAATGGGTGGACTATGCCAACAAAAACGGTTCTGTGATTATTTATGATGCTGCATACGAAGCATATATATCAGAAGAGGACGTTCCCCACAGCATTTATGAATGTCAGGGGGCAAGAACCTGTGCTATTGAGATTCATTCCTTTTCCAAAAATGCCGGCTTTACCGGAGTGCGCTTAGGCTACACCGTAGTGCCAAAGGATTTAAAGGCAGGGGAAGTTTCCCTTCATGGGCTTTGGGCAAGACGCCACGGCACCAAATATAACGGTGCTCCTTATATTATCCAGAGAGCAGGAGAGGCTGTATATTCAAAAGAAGGACAGAAGCAGCTTAAGGAGCAGGTTGCTTACTATATGAACAATGCCAAATATATTTATGAGGGCTTAAAGGAGGCTGGCTATACGGTTTCAGGAGGAGTCAATGCACCGTATATTTGGTTAAAAGCCCCAAACAATATGACAAGCTGGGAATTTTTCGATTATTTGCTGGAACAGGCAAACGTGGTAGGAACACCCGGTTCCGGCTTCGGACCAAGCGGGGAGACTTATTTCAGATTGACGGCATTTGGTTCTTATGAAAATACGGTTGAGGCTATTGACAGGATAAAAGCACTGTAGAAGATGGACGAAAAGAAGGTGTCATGTGTAAGGCATGGCACCATTTTTTTAAAAATACCATAAAAACAAGTGAGACAATTCGTATTCATTATAGAAAGCGGTTACAGCCGGTAACATAGCCTGACCGCATAGAAAGAGCAGAGGGGAATTGTCAGGAAGGAGAACCTTGTGACAGATACACAGTTTTGGGAGTGCATGGAGCAAATGCGGCAAGGGGAGAAAGAGGCTCTAAAGGCCGTTTATGAGGCTTATATGCCATACTTATATTCCTATGTGCTTCAAATGATAAAAAGCAGGGAAAATGCAGAGGATATCATTAGTGACTTTTTTTTGAAGCTATGGGGGTTAGCGGATGATTATGAGCCGAAAAAGGGGCATAAGTCATGGCTGATACAGATTGTAAGGAATATGACTATTGATTTTATCCGAAAGCATAAAAAAGAGGCACTGACTGATTTTTCCGCAGAAGATTCTTATGAGGAAGAGCGGGGCTATGGAAAGACGGCTCAGGCAATGACAAAGGATGGCGGGCAGGAAAATCAGGAAGAACAGATTGTTTCCCGATTGTCCTTTCAGGAAGCTCTTTCTTCTTTAAAGGAATCAGAGCAGCAGATTATTCACTTAAAGATTGCAGGAGAGCTTACCTTTAAGGAGATTGGAGAGCTTCTTCAAATGCCAATGGGAACGGTTACGTGGAAATATCAGAATGCCATAAAGAAATTAAGGAGGTGTGGTTATTATGAATAAGAACATAAAAGATGAATTTGATAACTTAATAAGTAGCCAGACTCCGGATTTATGGGATCGGATAGAGGCTTCCCTGCCTGAAAAGGGCAATATGGCAGAGCAGGAAAATGAGCGTGGACAGAAAAATGAGCAGGAACAGAAAGCTGGATTTATAAAGCGCAAATTGTACAGAAAATATGCTGCTTATGGCACCGTAGGCATAGCTGCATGTCTGTGCATTGCTTTGTTTGCATTGGATGGCAGCTTAAAAAAATCCGATCCAGATATGACGGCAAATGAAACCGCCTCAGAGGAAGAATTATATGATGTAGAGGAGACTGCGACAGATGACTTTGTAAGCGAAAGTGAAGGAGACGGAGCAGACAATGGAGCTATGAAGGAGTTTCTGGATACAGCGGATTATGAGGACGAAGCCGCAGATGCTGATGAGGAGGAAGGTGCAGATGCAGGAAGTGCGGAACCAGAGACGGAAGGGGCAGTAAACAGGGCAGAGGAAGCAAAATACAAATCGGATGGTGTGGTAGAGGATATGTATAAAGAAAGCCTTTCGTCCCAGAAGGATGAGGAAGCTGTTCGGGCAGTTCAGGATAAAATAGAAGATTTGCTGAAACAGGGATATTTGGTTTATCAGGATGCATGGATTCAGATAGAAAGTGTTACTGAAGCAGAGCAGGAAGGAGAGAGTGCTTTTATCTACCATGTGACGATTCTGGAAGGAATAGAAAATATGGAAAAGGAAATGCAGCTTGATTTAAAGGTAGACGAATTGTTCCATGCAAGACTTATGGAAGGAGAGCGTTACCGGGTTACTTTTTATGATAATAAAATGCCATATGACAGCTCGATACATGAATATTTTTTATTAGAATTAAAATAAAAAAGAAATAGTTCAGCCCGTTTTATGGCTGTAGGATGAACTGATATAAAAAAATAAAGAAAATACCCATAAAAGGAAGGTCCTTCCAACGTATCTATATTAAGCAGCAAAAAACAGATAGAAAACGTTGGGAGGAGTTTTATTATGAGCAGGAAAATGGTAAGCCTATTATTAGCAATTGTAATGACCGCATCCATGCTGACAGGCTGTGGGCAAAAGGCAGATTCGGAGGAAAGTGCAACTTCAGATGGCGCTTATGCGGGGGAAGAGGCAATGGAGGATGATGAAGAGGGCACGGAATATGTACAGGATTGGACAGACGGAGATGACGATGTGGATGGAAGCACAGCTTTGGAAAACAGCGGACAGGAAAAGGAGTATAAGTATGATAGCGAGGCAGCAGGGGCAGACGTGTATAACAGCGCTGATAGTGTAGATAGGGGAAACAGTATGGTAGAAGATTACTATGCGCCTCGTTATGCCGATGATTATATTCCTTATAATAATGAGGAGTATAGCAGTACGGAAGAAAATCCTTTTTATGCAGTAAAGGAAAGTCCCTTATCTACCTTTTCAGCAGATGTAGATACGGCTTCCTATACGAATATAAGGAGAATGATTAAGGAGGGCTATTACATAGATGAAATTCCTGCCGGTGCGGTCAGGATTGAGGAAATGCTCAATTATTTTACCTATGATTTAAAACGTCCTGACGGAAGCTCTCCTTTTGGGGTTACTACAGAAGTGGCAGACTGCCCATGGAATAAAAGCACAGAGCTTCTTATGGTAGGAATCAGCACGAAGGAAATTGATTTTTCAGAAGCCGAGCCGTCTAACCTTGTATTCCTTTTGGATGTATCCGGTTCCATGAGTGATGAAGACAAGCTTCCTCTTTTACAGAAATCCTTTTCTATGCTGACCGAGAATCTGACTGGCAAGGACAGAGTTTCCATAGTCACCTATGCTTCTGATGTACAGGTTATTTTAGATGGGGCGAAGGGAAGCGATAAGGATAGGATTTTAAGCGTTATCAATGGACTTTTTGCAGAAGGCGGAACCAATGGCGGCGACGGAATCCAGACAGCTTATGATTTGGCTGAGGACTATTTCATAAAAGGAGGCAATAACCGGATTATCCTTGCAACTGATGGAGATTTGAATATTGGTCTTACCAGTGAAGAGGAGCTGGAGGGGCTTATTACAAGAAAGAAGGAAAGCGGCATCTTCTTATCCGTATTAGGATTTGGAACAGGCAATATCAAGGACAACAAAATGGAGCTTCTTGCTGATAAGGGAAATGGCAATTACAGCTACATTGATTCCGAAAGAGAAGCAAGAAAGGTTTTGGTAAAGGAAATGGGTGCAACCCTGATGACAGTGGCAAAGGATGTGAAATTTCAGGTGGAATTCAATCCGGAAACCGTGGAAAGCTATCGTCTCATTGGCTATGAAAACCGTGTTATGGATGATTTTGATTTTCAGGACGATACAAAAGATGCAGGGGAAATTGGCGCAGGCCATAGTATGATTGCACTGTATGAAATCATTCCGGCAGAAGGAGTGGCAAGAGAGGGAAAGGATTCAATTCCTTTAAAATATCAGGATGATTATGTGACAAATGTGTCACAACCAAAAAAATTGTCTCATGGAATAGGGAAAAACAGTGAATATTGTACTGTAAAGATTCGCTATAAAGAGCCTGATAAAACAAAGAGTAAAGAAAGTGAATATCCGGTAAAGGGAAGCGCTTATACACAAAGACCCTCTCAGGATTTGCAGTTTGCAGCTTGTGTGGCACAATTCGGAATGTTAATGAAAAACAGCAGATATGCAAATGACAGTGATGTCGGTGATATAATCAATAGACTGTCAGAACTGGATTTAAAGGATGAATATAGAATGGAATTTTATCTTCTTGTGAAGCAGGCAGGGGGATATAGGTAATATTGATTGGCAGGACGGAATTGTCCTGCCAATACTATTTTACTATGGAAATTTCTTCATTTATGCAGCCTTTTGTGTCAAAGGCAGTTTGCAGCTCCTGTATAAAGCATTCCGCAATTGGCGTAAAGACCTGCCTTTTTTTCCAGATAATGTACATATTTGTTTCAAGAGTGGGAAAAAGGGGCCGAAATACCAATCCATTTTCCAGATTTGTATGAATCAGGTTTTCAAAGGTTAGAAGATATCCAAGCCCCTCTTGTGCAAATATGGAGCCGTTGTAGGAAAGGCGAAAGGAGCCTTCCAGCTTTAATGCATCTATCCGGCTGCCGCACCACCTTGGAAGGTCAGCCCTCCAGCTCTGTTCGGAGCAAAATAAGGGAATCCCCAGCAAATCCTCAAACCGGATTTCCTGCTTTTGGGCCAGCTTGCAGGATGCAGGCATAATAACGCCCCAGCGGTTGGAATCGGGCATTTTTAACACATTATATTTTTCATAGTCCGGTTCTTCTACAATCACTGCAAAGTCGAGGATTCCCTTATTCAGCTTTTCGGTGACCTGTTCCGTGTCTCCGCTTGTAATATGATAATGGAAATCCGGATATCGTTGTTTAAAGCGTTTGATTACTTTTGCAAGATGTCGGATTTGGTAAGATTCTGCACAGCCAAAATAGATGTTTCCACCAACAATATCATCCATGGCGGAAAATTCCGCTGTAATTTTATCTGCCATGGAAAGCAGATCTTCAGCCCGTTTGCGGAGCAGCATTCCCTCATCAGTCAGTTCAATAGAAAAGCTGTGGCGGAGAAATAATTTTTTTCCTAATTCCTCCTCCAGCCCCTTAAGCTGCTTAGAAAGTGTTGACTGAGATAAATGAAGCCTTTCAGCAGCCTTTGACATATTTTCTTCTCTTGCTACCTCTAAAAAATATCGCAATGTTCTAATTTCCATAATGGACACCACCTTATTTGAAAAAACCGTACACCGTCCCGTTTTGTTCCTGCGATAAAAGCTTTCATTGACGGTTCGATTTTTTCTTATTATAACATGAAATGAAAAAAAATCATATCACGATATGAATTATTACCATTCGCACATAATAAATCATAGGATTATAATAGCATTAGAAAAGAGGTGCAAACATGCAGCAGGCGACAAATATGAATGACTGGCTCTGCAATCTTCGGGAACTGGGATGTAGTGATGAAATGACGATGCAGATTGTAGATTTTGTTCAGAATAATGATGTAAATAAGGCAACAGAGTTGCTGCGGCGACACAAAAGGGTTCTTCTGGATGAACTTCATAATGCAGAAAATAAGGTCGATTTGCTGGATTTTTTGCTCTATCAATTAAAAAAACAAAAAAGAAAGGATGATATTTGAAATGACAATGGAAAATTTAAATTTAACAAAGGAATGGGATAAAACTTTCCCTAAAAGTGAAAAAGTCGATCACAGCAAGGTAACTTTCCATAACCGTTATGGGATTACACTGGCAGCAGATATGTATGTGCCTAAAAATGCAGAGGGAAAGCTAGCAGCAATTGCGGTATGTGGTCCTTTCGGGGCTGTTAAGGAACAGGCAGCAGGCTTATATGCTCAGAATATGGCAGAACGGGGCTTTCTAACCATTGCATTTGATCCGTCATTTACCGGTGAGAGCGGCGGCGAGCCTCGTTATATGGCATCTCCCGATATCAATACCGAGGATTTTCAGGCGGCTGTGGATTTTTTGTCCCTGCAGGAAAATGTTGATCCGGAAAAAATTGGTATTATTGGAATTTGTGGCTGGGGAGGCATGGCATTGAATGCGGCAGCGTTAGATACTAGAATTAAAGCTACTGTTGCTTCTACGATGTATGACATGGCACGGGTAAATGCAAATGGTTATTTCGATTCGGAAGATAGCTCTGATGCACGTTTTGCAAAGCGTCAGGCTATGAATGCCCAGAGACTTGTGGATTATAAAAATGACAGCTATGCATTAGGTGGAGGTGTGGTTGATCCATTGCCGGATGACGCCCCATTTTTTGTAAAAGATTATTATGACTACTATAAAACGAAACGTGGTTATCATGCCCGTTCGCTGAATTCCAATGGCGGCTGGAATGTAATTGGCTGTATGTCCTTTCTGAATCAGCCTATCCTGCAGTACAGCAACGAAATTAGAAGCGCTGTTTTGGTTATGCATGGGGAAAAGGCACATTCATGCTATTTTAGCAGAGATGCTTATGCAAATATGATAAAGGATAACCCTTATGCAGATAATAAGGAGCTTGTTATCCTTTCGGATGCTGTCCATACTGATTTATATGATGGTGGTGGGAAGGATGCGATTCCTTTTGATAAGCTGACGGAGTTTTTTGTGGAATATTTGAAATAGAGTGTTTGGAATAGAATGTTTGAAAATAGAGTGGGGAATGAATTTTTGAAGTGAAATAGTAGTTTGGATTGATTTTTTGGAGGTGGTGGCTAGGGGGACGCAACAGCGGGATGAGAGTGGATTGGCTTTCCGTGTTTTGGATGGCGCTTTTCCTAAACAGCCTTGGGGAAGGTTGTGGATGCCGGACGGGTCGTCATATAGCGCCCTCCATGGCGCGATATGACTAAAATTGCCGTCCATGGCAATTTTCCCCTAGGTTTTGAGAAGGCTGTTAAGGAAAAGCGCCATCCAAAACAAGGAAGCCAATCCACTCTCATCCCGCTGTTGCTGTTTTTCACAGGCTGTATGAAAAAAGGGATTGCCCGTCTCCCACGTCCACATTCCAAAGTCCTCTATGCGCTGCCATCTCCCACGTCCGCATTCCAAAGCACTCTATGCGCTGCCATCTCCCACGTCCCCTTATCTAACTTCCTGAAAAAAGGCTAAAATATTACAGGCACATGAAATATATGCCAAAAGCTATTGACAAAGAAGTCTATAGGGTATAGACTTCTTTTGTAAGGTCTACAAGACATAGACTGCATATGGAAATTGTGAAAAACAGATTGTCAAAGACAAATAAAGCTATTAGGCATGGCAGAAAGGGAGAAAGCAGATGAAAGGTTATACTATGACGGAAGGCGAAATGAAATTTGCACAGCTTATATGGGAGAGAGAGCCGATTCCCTCAGGAGAGCTGGTAAAGCTTTGTGAAAAGGAGTTCTCATGGAAAAAATCCACTACATACACAATGTTGAAAAAACTTTGTGATAAGAAAATATTTCAAAATAAGGAGGCGGTGGTTACTGCAAGACTTACCAGAGATGAATATCTGCAAAGTAAGAGTGAAACATTTTTAGAAGAGAACTTTGGCGGTTCCCTGCCTGTTTTTTTAGCCGCATTTATGAAAAAGAAAACCTTGTCTGGACAACAGATTGCAGAGCTTAAGGATATGATTGAAAAATATGAGGAAAGGTAGGGGCTGATATGGAGCGATTGTTTTTTATTGTGTTGAAAATGAGTATGATTTCCCTTTATTGTATTGGATTCGTGCTTTTGGCCCGCTTGTTTCTAAAAAAGGCGCCGAAAATATATTCTTATCTTTTGTGGCTGATTGTATTCATAAGACTTATCTGTCCGGTTGTTTTGGAAAGCCCTGTCAGCCTCATGCCAAGAGCAGTTACGGGAATGGAAGAAAGGTTTTCCATAGAGCCGGAAGCTGTTGTAGGGAGCGAAAAAGAGGAAACCATGCTATGGGAGCAGGAACAGAAGAAAGAGCAGGCATTGGAGGAAAAGAACCATGTAGCAAAAAGCAGTGATACAAATGTAATTTCGCCGGGGAAATGGGAAGTATTTGGGAGAATAGGTACGGGAATCTGGATTTTGGGAATGCTTTTTTTCTTGAGCTATTTTTCGGTAGAACTTATCCAGATGAAAAAGAAGCTGGCGGGAGCTGGGAGGGTGCAGGGAGATTGTCGGCTGCTTTATGTGTCGGAGCAGATAGAAACCGCTTTTGTATTTGGATTTATTAAGCCTGCTATTTACCTTCCAAAAGGAATGAAACAAGAAGAGCAGGAATATGTTATCCGGCATGAACAGATTCATGTGAGGCGTCAGGATTATAGAATAAAGATTGTAGCATTTCTCATTGTTTGTATACATTGGTTTAATCCTTTTGTATGGCTGTCCTATCTGCTAATGGGAAGAGATATGGAAATGTCCTGTGATGAAAGAGTGCTAAAGGAAATGGGCTCAGAAATCAAAAAAGCATATTCTAATTCCCTGTTATCTTTGGCAGTTTGCGACAAAAACCTTGGAAAGATTCCAATTGCATTTGGCGAGCAGGATGTAAAGAACAGAATTCAAAACGTGCTTTCTTACAAAAAAGCAAAGCTGGGAATCACTTTGTTTGGAATTTTATTGTGCGTGGTAGTGGCAGTAGGGCTCTTGACGGACAAAAGGAGCAAAGAGGACACAGTCGATACAAGTATAAATAAAGAAGAAAACTATAAGGAAGAAAACTATAAAGAAGAAGCCGGAAAGGAAGAGACACAGAATAAGGAAGCGGCGGTACAAAAGTGGGCGGAAGCTTTTTCTATGAGGGATGGAAACGAGTTATATGCTCTTTCGCAGGAGAAAGAAACATTTTTACAATGGGAATTGGTTGAAAGTGTAAATAACGGAACAGAGTTTTCCTTTGGGTGGTCTAGCCCATGGCCATGGGGTGTGGATTATAGGATTGTCATAAAAGATAATATGGCAGATATTTATTATTATGCCTTAACATCTCAGCCCTCTGTCAATGTATGGAAGGAAATCGTAACACTGGTAAGGCAGGAAGATGGCAGTTATCTCATAAATCACAAGGAACTAAAAATGTATGATGAGATTAAAACAAAGGAGGAATTTGAACAGGCATATTTTGTAGAAGGAAGCTATAGCTATTATGGAGAAGAAGCAGCAGTGTCCTTTACCGAGGGAGTTGCCTACCAGTTAGCATTGGGAAATCAGCAGGAAATGTATAATCCATATCTTGAACCGGATACAAGTGCTGTTGCAATGCTTTATCTTTTGAATGGGAATGCAGAGGTAAAAGAGAGAGGGGAGGAAGAAGCTTTAGTTTCATACACCTTTTCTGACGGAAGCGTTATAGAAATTCCCATGTATCGCTATCAGAAGCTTGTTCCGCTTACAGAGGAGGAAGGGACTGAAGGGGCACAAAGCAGCAGGATGGTTTCTTTTTGGGTGCCATGGAAGCAGGAAACAATCAAAGAGGATTGAAGAGAGGAGGAGGAATTAATTCAATTGGAAAAGCGGACTATATTTGGTATGTATGCTTTGTAAAAGAAGATGGAAAAAGGGGTTATGAATTATTTCTAAACGATAGATATTTTGATAAGGAAGATATCATCTCTATGGCAAGGAGAATAAAATTTAAAGAAGGAGCCTTTGATTGAGGGCTTCTTTTTTTATGTACGTTTATATATTATACATAACCTTTGCCTCCTTTTTTCCTTCTTTTTCGTATCAGCACTATGGACTTTCCAGTCTGCTAAAGTGACCGCTTTACAGGGTGATTTTGCATAGTACTTTTATCTCTTCCCTTGCTCTTTCTCCTTTTTCCCATTTTTATATATTTTCCTTCGATTTTTAACTCCCATCTTATCTTACGAAAATCAACATAACAACTATAAAGAAAAGCAAATTAAAAGACACAAAAAACAACCATAAATACAAGCGAAAAGTTAACATAATGCCAGTATACATAAAGTAAAATATCAGATGATATAAAAAAATAAAATAACAAGTTAAATACAAGATATTGTGCTATATAGTCAAAATACCACTGGATTATGTAAAAATAAGAAGCACAAGAAAAATAAATTTTATAAAAAGTATACAAATTTATTTAGCGAAATGTATATAAAAATCCAAATAAAAAATAGACTACGAATAGATAAAGGTCTAAAATAAAATAACAGCAAAAAATCAATTTTTTTTTATGCCCACAAATAAAAAAATATATAATAACACCTAAGATATAATATTCATGACCAGATTAGTCAAAAACTATATCGAACAATATATAGATTCAATAACACATCTTACCACAATATTTAATATACATAAAAGTCAAAAATATAATCTATTATGTGTAAACCAGAGAAAAATTCCCAAAATATCAAAAAAATCACGTATACTACAAGATATAGTGGAAAAATATTATGACAACCACAAAATAAGCAAATATCAAGCGATATAATAACGACTTATATGTAATATCAGGCACTATAAAGAGACAGAGAAACCTTCGATACATAGTGAGAGACGGAAGAGTATAGTACAAGCCTGCAACAAAACAGCAACAGAGGGATGAGAGTGGATTGGCTTCCTTGTTTTTGATGGCGCTTTTCCTTAACAGCCTTTTCAATGCACAGGGGAAAATTGCCATGGACGGCAATTTTAGTCATATCGCGCCATGGAAGGCGCTATATGACGACCCGTCCGGCATCTAAAACCTCCCAAGGCTGTTTAGGAAAAGCGCTATCAAAAACACAGAAGCCAATCCACTCTCATCCCTCTGTTGCGTCCGTTTAGCCACTACCTTCAAAAAAAAACAGACAACTGTTACATCATTATCAAAAACCCCCTTCTTTTCAGTTGAAAAACCCCAAAAATATTTGTATACTATAAAAAGACATTGCTCTTAAGAAAAAGAAAAAACAACAGACAACGGAGGAGTCATCATGGCGAATGTGAAACGTATCTATGTAGAAAAGAAAGCGGATTTTGCAGTAAAAGCAAAAGAATTAAAAGAAGAAGTGGTTAGCTACCTTGGAATTACGGGAATTTCCCAAGTGAGAGTGTTAATCCGGTATGATGTGGAGAACCTTTCCGATGATATTTTTGAAAAAGCCTGCAAAACCGTCTTTAGCGAGCCTCCTGTAGATATTTTATTTTATGAGACCTTTGATATGGCAGATAATGCAAGGGTGTTCAGCGTGGAATATCTTCCGGGACAATTTGACCAGCGGGCGGATTCCGCAGTGCAATGCGTGAGGTTTTTAAAGGAAGACGAAGAACCAGTTATCAAAACTGCTGTTACCTACGTATTTGAAGGAAGCATTCGTGATGATGAATTTGAAAAAATAAAGGCATACTGTATCAATCCGGTGGATTCCAAGGAAACGGATATGGTAAAACCGGACACCCTGATAACAGAATTTGAAGAGCCGGAAGATGTGCTTGTTTTTGATGGATTTAAGGATATGTCAAAAGAAGAGCTGAAAGGGCTCTATGATTCTTTAGGACTTGCCATGACCTTTCAGGATTTTCTGCATATTCAGACTTATTTTAAGGGAGAAGAAAACAGAGACCCTTCCATGACGGAAATACGGGTGTTGGATACTTATTGGTCTGACCATTGCCGTCACACGACTTTTTCCACTGAGCTGAAAAATATAGAATTTGAAGATGGCTATTATAAGGCGCCAATCGTAAAGACCTATGAAAATTATTTAGAGACGAGAGAAGAGATTTTTAAAGGAAGAGATGATAAATTTGTCTGCCTGATGGATTTGGCATTAATGGCAATGCGGAAGCTGAAAAAGGAAGGCAGGCTGCAGGATTTGGAGGAATCCGATGAAATCAATGCCTGCTCTATTGTAGTCCCGGTGGAAATTGACGGAAAAGAAGAGGAATGGCTGGTATTTTTTAAAAATGAAACCCACAACCATCCTACGGAAATCGAGCCGTTTGGTGGTGCTGCAACCTGCTTGGGCGGCGCTATCCGTGACCCGCTGTCGGGAAGAGGGTATGTATATCAGGCAATGCGTGTAACAGGTGCGGCAGACCCTACTGTTCCGGTGGAAGAAACCTTAAAGGGAAAGCTGCCCCAGAAAAAGCTGGTCCGTGGTGCAGCAAATGGTTATTCCTCTTATGGAAACCAAATTGGACTTGCTACAGGATTGGTTAAGGAGATTTACCATCCCGATTATGTGGCTAAGAGAATGGAAATTGGCGCTGTTATGGGTGCAGCTCCTCGAAAAAACGTGATTCGGGAAACCTCTGATCCGGGAGACATTATTATATTATTGGGAGGAAGGACAGGACGTGATGGCTGTGGCGGTGCAACCGGTTCTTCTAAAGTCCATACGGAAGCATCCATTGAAACATGCGGCGCAGAGGTGCAAAAAGGAAATGCGCCTACGGAACGTAAGATTCAAAGGTTATTCCGCAGGGAGGAAGTAAGCAGGCTCATTAAAAAGTGTAATGATTTCGGCGCTGGTGGTGTTTCTGTTGCTATTGGCGAACTGGCAGACGGATTGATTGTAGATTTGGATAAGGTTCCAAAGAAATATGCGGGGCTGGATGGAACAGAGCTTGCTATTTCTGAGTCACAGGAAAGAATGGCTGTTGTGGTTGACAAAAAGGATGTGGAGCAGTTTTTGGCATATGCAGCAGAGGAAAATCTGGAAGCAGTGGAAGTGGCAGAGGTTACAGAAGCCCCAAGATTGATTTTAAAATGGCGTGGAAAAGAAATCGTAAACATTGCAAGGGCATTTTTGGATACCAATGGAGCACATCAGGAAACTGATGTAAAGGTGGACATGCCTGCAAAAGAGGAAAATTATTTTGCAAAGCCTGCACTTCCCAAAGTGGAAGAAGCGATAAAGGCTGGAGATATGAAAACAGCATGGCTGGAAACGGTCAGTGATTTAAATGTGTGCAGCCAGAAGGGGCTTGTGGAAATGTTTGATTCTTCCATCGGAGCAGCAAGTGTTTATATGCCTTATGGCGGTAAGTATCAGTTGACGGAAACCCAGACCATGATTGCAAAGCTTCCTGTATTAAAGGGAGATACGGATGTGGTTACGATGATGAGCTATGGCTTTGACCCCTATCTTTCCAGTTGGAGCCCATACCATGGTGCAGTATATGCTGTGTTAGAGTCTATGGCAAAGATTGTGGCAGCAGGCGGAGATTATAAGAAGATTCGTTTTACCTTCCAAGAGTATTTCAGACGCATGACAGACGATCCGGAACGTTGGAGCCAGCCATTTGCAGCATTGCTTGGAGCATACGATGCCCAAATGGGCTTCGGCCTTCCAAGTATTGGAGGAAAGGACAGCATGTCAGGAACATTTAATGAAATAGATGTACCACCGACACTTGTGTCGTTTGCAGTGGATTTGGGAAAATATCAGGATGTAATCACTCCGGAGCTAAAACAATTGGGCAATAAAATTGTGAAATTGGAAATACCTAGAAATGAATATGATTTGCCAAGTTATGACAGGGCAATGGAAATATTTGAAGCATGTCATATCCTGATTCAGAATAAGACAATCGTGTCAGCTTATGCCATGTCTGCAAATGGCATTGCAGCAGCAGTAACTAAGATGGCATTTGGAAACAAGCTGGGATTTGTGGCAGAAAATAGCCTTCCATTAGAGGCGTTTTTCCAAAATGAACTGGGTAATTTATTAGTGGAAATACCGGAAGAAAAGCTTTCGGAAGTTCAGATTCCTTATACTGTAATTGGTCAGGTCAGTGAAAGTGGATTTACTTATCAGGATGTGACGATTTCCACGGAGGAAGCGCTTTTAGCATGGAGCGGGAAACTGGAAAAGGTGTTCCCCACAAAAGCAGTAAAAGATGCGACAGTGATTGAAACAAAGCTTTATGATACAAAGGATGTTTATATCTGTAAAAATAAAGTAGCAAAGCCTACAGTATTTATTCCAGTATTTCCGGGAACCAACTGCGAATATGACAGCACGAGAGCCTTTGAAAGAGCAGGTGCTAATGTTATTACAAAGGTATTTAAGAATCTCACTGCAGAAGATATTAGAGACAGTGTGGAGGAATTTGAAAAAGCCATTTCAAAGTCGCAGATTATTATGTTTCCGGGAGGCTTTTCCGCAGGAGATGAGCCGGATGGAAGCGCAAAGTTTTTTGCAACGGCCTTCCAGAATGAAAAGATGAAGGAAGCAGTCACGAAGCTTTTGCAGGAAAGAGACGGGCTGGCACTGGGTATCTGTAATGGCTTTCAGGCATTGATTAAGCTGGGACTGGTGCCATATGGCGAAATCACAGGACAAAAGGAGGACTCCCCAACCCTGACATTTAATACAATAAACCGCCATATCTCCAAAATGGTATATACGAAAGTAGTAACCAATAAATCCCCATGGCTTTTAGGCGCAGAGCTTGGAAAAACATATGTAACACCTGCTTCCCACGGAGAAGGCAGGTTTGTAGCAAGCAGGGAATGGATTGAGAAATTGTTTGCAAATGGGCAGGTGGCAACACAATATGCTGACTTTAACGGAAATATTTCCATGGATGAAGAGTGGAACGTAAACGGCTCTTATGCTGCTATTGAAGGAATTACTTCTGCCGATGGCAGATGCCTTGGAAAAATGGCCCATGTGGAAAGAAGAGATACGGCAGTTGCCATGAATATTTATGGTGAACAGGATATGAAGATATTTGAATCTGGAGTGGAGTATTTTAAATAAGGAAAATGCGTACCTTAAGGCACATTCGATTATCCTGTGAGGTAATCAGTCGTAGCTCTAAAAAGAGAAAGCAGAGCAAACAGAACAAACAAACGACATTGCAGAGAAGAAACCTTCCTGCAATGTCGTTTTTATTCAGGAGGAGCATCTATAATTTTATAGAAATATAGTTTTGTACAAATTAGATTGACATCATTTTATATTTGTCTATGGTCTAAAAATCTTATTTTCGGTTCCTCTCTTTTTGGTTTTTCCATTGTATTGGCAGGCATATCACTTTTCAGTGCATTCTCCACCTCATGTAAAAGCTGGCTCTGGCATATATTACAAAATTGCCCTATAGGAATAGGACGGCCACATCTTTCGCAGCTTGAATATGCTTCCTGCTCATCTGATAAATGGATTTTTTCCTCTCTAATCCATTGTTTGATTTGGGATAAGGCAATCTCGCAATCCTTTGCCACTTGTGCCATTCTTGCCCCTGTGTGCTCTGTTATATATTCTTTGACTACACAAAATTCTTCTTCCAATCTATTTTTGCACTCAGGACAAACCACGTCTCCTGTTAAATAATTGAACAGCCGTCTGCATTCCGGACATGTTTTTAATTCCATGGATTTCCTCCCTTTTTAAAAGATTATGGTACTATGGTACTGCCAAATTATATATCCCGTCAAGGACATTTTTAAAAACATGCTCTATGTGGTACATCCTCTGCGTCTGTGGGCTGAACTGTTAGCAATAGTATAAAGCTTAAAAATACCCATTGACAATCAAAAAAACTTTCTGTATTCTATACCTACAGTCAAATATCCAAATATCTGGCATTTCGCCATTATTTCAACAAAGAGAAAAGAATAAAAAAGGAGAGTGAAAAAGACCAATATAGAATATTATAAAAAATACGAAATAAAATAAAAAAAATAACGTTTTTATTGCAAAAAAAGTCAACGGATTGTATAATACAGGAAAGGTATAAATGATAAATCAATCATCTTTTTTGTCAGTTTCTATGTTTTTGCAATAAGGGCAGGAAATGGGCAAAGGAGAAGATGATTGAGAAAAGATATTATTACAACAGGATATTTTCAGGATAATGAAAGGTTTGCAGATTTCTTTAACGGATATGTTTTCAGGGGAAAGAAGATTATTCAGCCTGAGCATTTAGTGGAACAGGAAATCCGGGGAGTCATGGGAAGGAATGTGATAAGTGGTAAGGACGGCAGGAAATATTTGTATCGGGACATCCTGAAAAAAAGCTGTCAGGGAATGGATTACCTGTTATTGGGAATAGAAAATCAATCGGATATTCATTATGCCATGCCAATACGAAATATGATTTATGATGCCATTGCATATGATGAACAGCTAACTAGCATAAGAAAAAAGCATAGGCAGGTTCAGGATTTGGAGGGGGCAGAGAAACTATCCGGATTTAGCAGGCATGACCGCCTTACACCGATTATATCGGCTGTTATATATTATGGGAAACAGCCATGGGATGGTCCAAAGGACTTGTTTGGTATGCTTCAGATGTCTGCGATACCAAAAGAAGCATTGAAATATATCAATAATAATAAAACTACTATTTTTGAAGTAAGACGTGATAAGGTGGATTGCTTTCAGACAGAAATCAGGCAATGCTTTCAATTTCTGCAATATGAATCCGATAGGAAGGCATTGAGACAGCTTTTGGAAAAGGACAAGGCTTATCAGAGGCTGAGCGAAGATGCCTTTGAAATGTTAAGTGTCTTATCAGGAGAAAGGAATTTGATAATAAATAAGGAACAATATGGTTCCAAAAGAGAAGGAGGCTATGATATGTGCAAAGCGTTTGAGGATGAGAGGTTAGAAGGAAAACGAGAAGGTAAAAAAGAAGGGATTAAGATTGGAGAAAACAGGGCGATTAAGAAAATGGCTTGTGGCATGAGAAGCCTTGGAATATCCATAGATCTTATTCTGCAGGCAATTATGGAAAGCTATCATTTATCCAGAACAGAGGCAGAAAGATATTTAAATTAAATTTAAGGACATTATTTAAAAAAGGAGAAGGTATTTTCCAACTGGAAAACACCTTCTCCTTTTTCTGACATATATTGACATATAGGGAGGAATGTCATGAAAGAAAAAAAGATATTTGTAGTAGGTGGAGATAAGAGACAATATTATCTTGCTATGGAATTATGGAAAAAAGGATTTCCAATCACATGTTATGGAATGAAACAGTTGGAAGAAAGGGATTTTATAAAAACCCCGGAAACACTGGAACTGGGAATGATTGACAGTGATGTCATACTACTACCTGTACCGGTTTTGCAAGATAACTTGCAAGTAAAATCAAAAGAAAAAACTATTTTATTGAAGGAGCTGGAAGACCAAATAAAAAAGGGACAAATGATATTTGGAGGTAAAATACCAAAAGGTCTGAAGGAAATATGCCGGAAAAAAGAGGCACAGTGCTTGGATTACATGGAAATGGAACAGGTTGCGCTAAAGAACGCAGTGCCTACGGCAGAAGGAGCCATTTTAGAAGCTATGAAGCTAAGTAATATAGCAATACAAAAAAGTCGTTGTCTAATAATCGGCTTTGGAAAATGTGGGGAAGCTCTGGCGGAAAAACTATCTGCTTTAGGTGCTGAGGTTACGATTATGGCGAGAAGCGAAGAAGCAAGAAATAAAGGAGCATTTTGCGGTTATCAGACAAGAGATATGTTTGGGAAGGAATCGGAAGAGGAAGCTTCTTATAAAAAAGCAAAAAAAATGGATTATCAATTTATTTTCAATACAGTACCGGCAATGGTCATGGATAAAAATATTTTGAGGGATTTGCTGGAAGAAAAGGAAGAGGAAGAATACCCCATCATTATTGACATCTCCTCTGCACCGGGCGGGGTGGACTTTGAGTATTGTAAGGAAATGTCCGTAAAAGCAGGGCTTTATCTGGGGATTCCGGGAAAATATGCACCAAAAACAGCGGGTGTTATTTTATCGGAAGCAGTATTGCAACAGTTATAAATTTGAAAAGAAGGTATCAAAACAGGAGGTTATTATGAAAGAGTTAAAAGAGCTGACCGTAGGATTGGCGATTACAGGTTCCTTTTGTACATTTGATAAGATAAAGAAAGCTGCAAAAGAATTAAAGGAGACAGGAATGGAAATACAACCGATTTTTTCCAACCAGACAGCTACTTGTGACTGCAGATTTGGCAAAGCAGAGGAATTTGTAAAGGAAATAGAAGCGATTGCAGGTAAAAAAGGAATTTACTCTATTTGTGAGGCAGAACCCATTGGACCGAAGGGCTATCTGGATGTGCTTGTAATAGCGCCCTGTACCGGAAATACTATGGCAAAGCTTTGCAATGGCATTACGGATTCCCCTGTGCTTATGGCAGCTAAGGCTCATCTTAGAAATGAAAAGCCTTTGGTCATTTCCATTTCCACAAACGATGCCCTTGGCATGAATTTTAAGAACTTAGGGCAGCTTATGAACATGAAAAATATATATTTCGTTCCTTTCGGACAGGATAATTATGAGAAAAAACCGGCATCCATGATTGCCCATACCGAGCTGATTATAGATACCATACAGGCTGCATTGCAGGGAAAGCAGATACAGCCTGTGATACAGGGGTATGAATAAGCAGGAAAAGGATACAGCTTATATATTGTGCTCAATATTATAAGCGGATTGCAACCCGGTATTTTTTCAGCCAGAAGTCAATCTGTAAAAGATAAGCTATCATCTGGGGGCCTGCCATAAGCTGGCCATACCAGGGAGAACCATAGTCTTTCGGATTTTTTAAGAAGGTTCTGACGCTTTCTTCATCTAAAAAGTGAAGAAGTGGACTGCCCCCATCTAAAATTGCAGTCAGACGGCTTGCCAGCAATTGTTCATAGGCAGGATGATAGGTTTTGGGATAAGGACTTTTTTTGCGGTATAAGATTTCCTGCGGCAGTAAGTGATTGCTGGACTGGCGCAGGAGATTTTTTACAAGCCCGTCTTTTGCCTTCATCTCCCAAGGAACATTAAATACATAGGAAACCAAATCCTTGTCTGCAAAGGGAACTCTCGCTTCCAGACCGGAATGCATACTTGTTCTGTCCATTCGATTTAAAAGAGTCTGCATGAAATAACGAATGTTCAAATAGGCTACCTGCCGCCTGTTTGCTTCCGTCTGCGTGTCGGTTGGAAGAATATTGATTTCACTAATGGATTTATAATAAGCATTTTGCACATAATCGTCCATTTGAACGGCTTCCAATACTTCTTTTTTTAGAAGAGACTGTCTGGGTGCAAGGGAAGGAGTCCATGGGAAAGTATTGCTTTCTAAAAATTCCGGCTTATGAAACCATGGATAACCGCCAAATACTTCATCAGCGCATTCTCCGGTAAGCACTACCTTATGGCTTTTTGCGACCTGACTGCAAAAGTAGAGGAGGGAGGAATCAATATCTGCCATGCAGGGCAGGTCATGGGCGGTTACGGAATCGGATAACAAATCTGCCTGAGTCTGGCTGTCGCATTCCAGATAATGATGGATGGAGCCTAAATACTCCACCATTTTATTCACATAAGGCCGGTCCTCAGAGGGCTGGAAAGCATTTGCCTTAAAATAATCATGGTTATTTTTAAAATCAAAAGAAAAGGTATGGAGTGTTTCCCCCTGTTTTTTTAATTCCTTTGCGGCTATGCTGGAAACAAGGCTGGAATCAATCCCGCCGGATAAAAATGTACAGACAGGCACATCAGAAACCAGTTGTCCCCTTATGGCATTTTCCACCAGATAGCTGGTTTTCTCAAGAGTTTCTTCATAGCTGTCTGTGTGTGGTCTGCTTTCTAAGCGAAAATAAGTAGTTTCCTCCAGACCATATTTATTGATTGTAAGATAACAGCCCGGTTTTACTTCCTTCATTCCCAGAAAAATGCCGCTTCCTACGGAGCGGGCAGGACCAAGGCCAAAAATTTCATTGAATCCGTTTTTATCCAAAATGGCGCAAACGCCGGGAAAAGCAAAAATAGATTTAAGCTCCGAACTAAAAAGCAAAGTGCCATTATGAATCGTATAAAACAGTGGTTTAACCCCGAAAAAGTCCCGGAATAAGTAACAGGTTTCATGAGCCTCATCGTAAATGGCAAAAGCAAAAATTCCATTTAGACGGTTTACAAAGGGCGCACCATATTCCAAAAAACCGGTTAAGATTACCTCTGTGTCCGAAGTGGTGGAAAAATGGTGTCCTGCTTCTGTCAGTTCCTTTCTAAGCTGCTTGTAATTGTATATTTCTCCATTGTATACAATATGGCATCTGCCGCCCTGATACTCCTTTGTCATGGGCTGGCTGCCGGTCTCCAAATCAATAATGGAAAGCCGGCTGTGGGTAAGCCCGCATATATTACTTAGAAAAATCCCCTGTCCGTCAGGTCCCCGGTGGGTAATCGCCTGATTCATCTTTTGGAGGATATACTTATAATCAGCCTCTTTCGATAAAAAAGAAGCCTTTGCATCAAAAAAACCGGAAATGCCGCACATAAAAATCTCCTTTAGGTGAATTTGTCTGGTTGCTTTTAGTTTATGAGGGATATGTGGGAAAAATACATGATGAGGGGGAAAAGAGGGAGAATGCCAATGGATATATTAGGAGAGTATGTTTCTGCGTTTCTCTCTAGTGAAATTCCACAACCGTCTCCCCGATTTGAATCCCAGAAAGCTCTGTATTCTCCAACGGAGCATTCAAAACAATATTCCATTCCAAAAACATATTATACTTGCTTCCATAACCTGTAGAAGTAAATTCTACCAGTTCCTGCATATCCTTCCCATACACATTCCTAATTGTCCCTGTCATCGTCTTGATATGGTTCTTGTGGAAATAATTGGCTATTCCAGTAACCCGAATGGAAAGAGGGGTCACTTCTATTTTAGTAATCAAAATCTTTTCCTCTCCGCAGTCAGCAATTGCAAAAGGATAATAATATTTCACATTGGATTTATACTGATAAGTCCACTCTAAATTCCAGATTCCGTCATTGATAAGAATTTTATCTTCCGAAGATTCTTCGTACATATATAAATCCTTACAGGTGATATTTACTTTTTTTCGATTGATATCCTTACAGGTAATGGTCAAAAGGAAGTATAATTTTCCATTTTCTGAAAAGGATTCCATAATAGAACCCCAGCCAGAGGAAGGTGCACCATTTTTGTCTGATATGGAAACATACGCAGTATCAAAATTAAAATAGAAATCCTCTTTTTCAAGGGAATTTTTTGGCATATTATCGTATGCGTAATCGGTTTCCAATAGAATGGATACATTATTTTTATCGCCGATGGAAGAAAGGGCAGTGAGAGTCAGATCATTGCTGGTACTGCTTTTATCAATCAAAACATTACCGCCCTTTAAATAGGTAGTATCTGTCAAATGCCAGAATTCCATAAGACGGATATCCCATTGCCCGTCATTTGCTGCAAAAGCAGCCATGCCAAATAAAAGGGCTGCAGTAAGTATGGCGATTATCAGCCGCTTTCTGACAAAGCTTCTGTTTGAACTTATAGTTTTATAATTATCAACTGCTGATTTGTTGTGAAAAGCAGTGGGGATTTCAGTATTGTTTTTCTGTTTTTGCAGGATTAGATGAAGAATGCGGTCTTTCTGGTTTTCTTCCAGATTACCCTGAAAATCCAAAGCTTCCTCCTCGTGAATATGTGTAATGAGCTCTATTAGATTAGTCATGGCTGACTCCCCTTTCCTTTAATGCTGTTTCCAATCTGCTTTTCCCGCGAAATAGTATGTTTTCCACTTTTTTCGTGGAGCATTTCATTTTTAAAGCTATGTTTTTTATGGGTTCGCAATAGAAATAGCGTAAAATGAATATAGTTCTGTCTGGTTCCTTCAAGCTTTTCAATACTTGGTGAAGTGTATCTTCCATGGACTTTTTAATAAAGTCATTTTCAATATTATCAGGAGCTGCTATAGTAATTTCTTCAAAAGGAATTGGCAGCGCCTTTTGCTTTTTCCGGAGAACATCTATGGAGGTGTTTCTTGCTATGGCATACAGGTAACTTTTCAGACTGTTTCCTTTTTCCAGATTAAAGCTGTGTGAATTTTGCCAGAGCTTAATAAAAGTATCTGCTATGGCTTCTTCTACATCTTCTTTGGAAAGATCGGACAGAAAGTTTTGGCAGATTGTTTCCACTGCATTGCCGTAAATATCCAGAGCTGCCCGGATGCCCGCCTCTCCATTCGTATGGAGCAAATGTAGTAAAGCTTTGTCATCCAAAATAATACCCTCCTCTTTCTAAGAAGTATAACATGTTTCTATATACCAATACGAAGGATGAGGGAAAAACACTCAAAATATTTAACAAGTTATGCAATCTACGCAAAAATCGGTTATTTACGCAAAAGGAATTGTATGAAAACTTTTCTTTGCTTATACTTGCATAAACAACTGCTTAATAGAAATATGGAAAATCCAGTTGTTGCTTTTATAGAGGGGAATTTGTTTACATAGATATCCATTGCCGCAGGGATGATTTACAAGGCAGATGGAAAAACGTATCGAATAGTCAAAAGTTTTGCAACAGACAAAGCTTGTGTAAAAGGAGGTGTTGAACAAATTGTGCGAAGGGGCATAGGAGTCTGACGAAGCGATACGGATATTAGAAAAAACAGGTTATACAATCAAGAAAGGAAAAAGACATGAAATTTATCAAAGCAGGTAAGAAATTGCTGACTTATCTTCTTGTAGCAGCAATGCTCCTTGGCTGTATGCCGGCACAAAATGTGGAAGCGGCATCAGCACAAGCAATTAAGAAGATTGTCATTAAAAACGGGACAAAGACTGTTACCAAAAAGACAATCAAGTTAGCAAAGGGAAAATCAACTACATTAAAGGTAACAGTCAGCCCAAGCAAGGCAAAGAAAAAAGTCACTTATAAGACGAGCAATAAGAAAATTGCTACAGTAAACTCAAAAGGCAAGGTTACGGCAAAAAAAGAAGGAACAGCTAAAATTACCGTAACGGCATTAGGAAAAAATGGCAAGAAAAAAACAAGCTATGTGAAGGTAAAGGTAACCAAAAAAGAGAGCAATGTAGCTGTTACAGCAGTGAATGCTGCAGCTTCTCCGTCCGGGCAGATTAGTGTTGGGGGCGTGTGTACAATTGTCGCATCTGTCGTACCGGCAAATGCGTCCAATAAGACGCTTACCTATACCTCTGCTAATCCCTCGATAGCCGTTGTAAATCAGGCTGGCGTAGTAACCGGCATGTCTGAGGGTGCGACAACTATCCGGGTTGCAGCAGCTAATGGCAAATATAAAGATGTATCCATTACTGTAAGTAAAGTAAGCGTTACAGGAATTACTTTGGATAGGAGCAGCATTGAGCTGAGCATAACTGGAACGACAACTTTAAGCGCTACTGTCCTGCCGCAAAATGCAACAAATAAAAAAGTAAAATGGTCTAGTGGGGATGAATCCATTGCAACGGTTAATGATGGTGTTGTCACTGGCAGAAAAGCAGGAACCACAAAGATTTACGCTACAACAGAGGAAGGCGGCTTTAACGCAGAGTGTACGGTTGTTGTAAAAGCAGGCGCTGCAAATGAAGTGGCTGTCTTACTGGAAGTAACAAATGAATATAGAGATGCAGATGGAAAGAAACATGATAATACCGTTTTGGTAGGAAATGATGTTGAAGTCAGGGCACGGGTGTTAAAGGGAAATCAACCGGTAGGAAACACAAATGTCAGACTGGCAATGCAGAGTGTTTATGGCAATGCAGCAGGGCGCTTTGCAATACGAAACAATGACCTTACCACAGATGCAGACGGATATGCTACATTCTATATTGGATTAAAGGATGATTATGCAAATACACAGCCTATTGACAGGATGTTCCAAAGCTTTAAGGTGACTGCAACCAGTTCATCAAGCGGAAAGAGCAGCAATCCGCTGTCAATCCGGTTTGCCTGCATTCAACTGCCGGATTTGCTGGTTGAGAATAATTTAACGGCAAGACATAATGATATTGAACCGGCTGTAAATGCTACAACACTGGTTGCTGATTATGCAGGAATCGAGCCTACTTATTCTGAAAATGGACACAGGGTACAGGAATATGTGGCAAGCCAGCAGGTTTCCGGTGATGGGGAGCAGCATGAGGTATACTTCTCCTGTACGCCATATATCTTACTGCCTGCAATAGAAAAAGAAGGAGAAAGCGGAGAGTGGGAACATCTTGTTAATAAGGATTCCGGCGCATGCAGCGTTTATAATGATGTAACAAATGAGACTACGACAACGATTGTGGAAGAAGTTCCGGCTGGATTACAGTTTATCACAGCCCGCTTTAATAAGATTAAGCTTTCCGCATATACGGCAATCTATATTGATGTATATGCGGTGGATTCCACAGGGGTTCCGGTATTCAGCAAGGTTGTTACAAATGCAAGCAATACGGAAGGAAAAGATAAAGACGGCGATGTTCAGATTGAAAAGCAAAAAGACAAGGAATGTTATATTGTATTTTCATTGGTATCTCAGGGACAGGTAGATACATCCAATGAAGGATATGTGTTGGAAAAACTGTTTGGACATTATGCAGGCGTTCAA
Source organism: Robinsoniella sp. (assembly GCA_023664735.1). Classification (GTDB taxonomy): domain Bacteria; phylum Bacillota; class Clostridia; order Lachnospirales; family Lachnospiraceae; genus RGIG3040. Next base: position 68,120 of record JAMPFB010000003.1, read on the forward strand.
TCAGAAGAACCTGTAATTGAAGAACTGAATAATTCCGTAACATGGGAGGATATCTCCAATGAGGTAACTTATGAAACGGTTGAGTGGGATTACAGCGGAGCAGCACGTTATTTCCAAAGTAATTCAGAATTTTTAAACAGGGATTATAAATATAGCTATAAAGTACCGGTATTTCCATATTCCGGAAATGCAATTATTACAGTAAAAGATAAAAATGATGTTGTGAAAGGATATTTTGCATATCCGGCAGTTCATAAAGAACTAAATGAGGATGGAGAGTATAAAAATGTCAATGTGCTTGCGCCTCCAAAGAGCGAATATGAAACATGGAAGACAAATGAATTTAGAAACCATTCTTATACGCCTTATGTAAGAAGTCCATATCCGATTCAGATTTCGGAAGAAGAAACAAGAAGAACAAATGCTACGGTTACGACAGAAGGAAATCTGGTTAAGGTTGACACGCACACTACCGGAATTACAAGCCTGAAGGCAACGGTGGGCATCAATGGACTGGACACTGTTTTAAATAAAATGAACGGTGGCGTATTATACACTTCCGTACAATGGGATCCGCTTCCAAATAAGGTTGTAAAAGAAGAGATTCCAGATTTTTATGCAGTAGAAGGACAGGAAGTAACTGTTATTGCACAGTTATATGATGTAAATAACAATAAAGCTCCGGAGTCAAATAAGACAGTTGTATTTTCAGACAGTATTAAGGATGAGGTCATCAATACTCAGGGCAAAAAGGTTGGCGGTGACGGCAAAAAGGATCAGGTAACTGTCGTAAATGAGTATAGGGGCTATACAGACAGTCAGGGTCAGGTTACATTAAAACTGAAGGGTGAGCAGGTTGCGTATATTGAAGAACTGGCTGCTTCCTGTGACAATTTTAACGTGAAGCTGATTGTTGGCGGCGAGGAAGTCAATAAAGCAAATATTTATTGGGTAGACTTAGGTCTTAGCTTCGTAGATACTGCGAATACAAAGATGACAGAGGATTCCACTGGTATTACAAACTCAAGTGGGACAACACCGGTTCGTACTACAACATTTAATGAGCCGGTAACGATTACAAAAGAAAGTGAAGCAGAAGTTGGCACAATATGGGATATCGGCTTCCTGCCTGTGGCACGCTGCCATACATTTAACTTCTCTAATTTAAATGTTGCAAAAAGAACAAAAAAGGCAAATGAATTTGTAAAGGTTAAAAATGTACCTGTTACATACAGCAAGACGGATAAGATGGCTACAGGCGAGTCGATGCTGACAGAGAAAAACAGTGTTGCCACATTAACATCCGATAAAATCGGTACTACAGAATTAACAGGTGTTCTTGGAGTAAAAGTACAGGATACATTAGATTTGTCAAAGGTTATCTTTGAATTTTATGACGAAGACATGAAACTTGTAAGCAAAAAGAATATTGGCGAAGGCATTCCAAACTTTACTTCTACCAGTCTGATGTTGAAAGAAAACTGGCAGCCGGCTGGAATGCAGCTTGAGCTTTTTGCAGCAAACAATGACAATAGAACTGTAGACAGGAACACAGATACAGTCGTTTATGTAAAGGTAACGGATACGAAAGGGAATGCACTGAAAAACAAGACTGTTCAATATACAGTTGATGGTGTGAAAAAGACATCTCTTACAACGAATGATAAGGGAATTGCAAGTATTAACCTGCAGGCGCCTGGAGGAGCTGCAAAGGATTGCATTGTAACTGCAAAGGTTAGCGACACTGTAGAGAAAAACATTACAATCCGGTATACTGATACAGCAAAAACAGCATTTGCAATTCAGACAGAGAATTTAAGCAAGCATATCAGGGAAGTTGAAGTTAATCCTAACAGCAAGACTAAGGTAAAACTGTATTTTACAAATCCGATAAGTGAACGGACAGTAGATGCAAGAGAATTTACATTAGTAGAGGATGGCGAAGCAACAAACAGATATCAGGTAACGTCGGCTGTAGTAACGGATACGAATATTATTGAGCTGACACTGGATAAAGAGTTATCTTTTGCAAAAGAAGTAAGCTATACAATCACGATTGGTTCTTATACGGACAGTGATAATCTGGAATATCAGTTGATTGATACATTTGGACAGAAATTAACAGGAAAATCTACTTGTCAGTTTGTACCAGCGGAGATTGCATCGAAATTTGGTTATACAGAAGTGCCTCAGGCGGGAACGGTATCAGAGAACAATGTTTCTGATACAGAGGAACCGGAAGTAATCATATCAATGGAGTAATCGGTACGCAAATGATTGTTTGACAATGAAAAACAGATAGGCTGATGAATTGGGATTAGCCAGAAAAGCTCCCTTTCGGGCAGATAAGTAAAATGAAAAAGCTTGCTGCTTGGGAGGGGCTTTTTCTATGTATAGATATGTGTTTAATCGGAATCAAGACATAACATAAGCATGAGCTTGAATTTGTTTTCTTTGACAGACACCTTCATGGAACCATGATACTTTTCCACTGTAGTTTGGATGCTTTTCATTCCTATGCCATGGAGATATTTATCTTCTTTGCTGGATAAAAGTACATTGTTTTTTTGAAGCACCTGTCCGTCAAACTCATTAGAGGCAACGATTAGAAGCTGCTGATCCTGTTTCATGGCTTTTAGCTGCATATATGCGGATTTGCCATTTGCAACCCTCTTAAGACATGCCTCTCTTGCATTTTCCAGCGCATTGCCTAAAATAACGGTAACATCTGATAAATCAATGCTGTCAAAGCTTCCCGGCTCTACGGCAAATTGAACCCGGATGCCGGCATCCACCGCTTTTTTCCACTCGTCATACAGGATTGCATCTACAAAATGGTTGCCTGTCTGAAACTCCCCGTTCACTTCCCTTATATTTTGAAACAGCTCTTCGATATATTGTTCCGTTTCTTCGCTGTTTTCAAATAAAAGCATAGTATTGATATGTTTTTTCAAATCATGGTAAAGCCGGTGGACATTCTGCTGATTCTTCTCAATCTGTGCATAGTTAGCCATCATTTTTTCATTTCGCATATCCATTAGTAAAAAGTCCTTTTCCCTGATCCTGTATGCGAAATATCCGTCAATCAGATAATAGAACACGAAATAGGAAACGATAATCACAAGGGCTGAAATTTCAAGGAGCAGCATTCTCAATCCAAAGCCTTCCTTATGGGAGTAAGCGGATTCCACGATTACTAACAGGCACAAAATGCTGGCAACGGTCTGTAACAGCAAAATCACGGTTTCTTTCCCAGTGTATTTTTCCTTTTTCCCATTTAGCAGCCTGATGCATAGGACGATTAAAATAAAATTCAGTAGCTTGGAAAAGGATATGCACTGGATTCGTAAAAAGGGTTCCTGTATGAGAAAAGAAATATCTGTTTTCCCATAAAACATCAGCAAAAGCCCTCCAACAAGGATTTCGCTTGCAATGACAGTAAAGAAAAAGAGACTATTTAATAATATAGAAACCGCAAGGCTGGCTTTATAAATCCATGCTGCAAACAGGCATCCCAGCATAAACATGCAGCATAGCTTTAATATGGGATTTATATCCAGCGTATCTGCTGCAGCCATAAAGATGGTAAAAAACACAAGCCATAGCCACTTTTTGGCTCCGGTAAAATGTTTATGCAGATTTTCACAGAAAAACCAGTAATATAAATAAATTTCCGAAAAATGAATCAGTACATATAGTATATTCCATTGTATTCCGTTCATCCCAGTTCATCCCCCCAAAACTCCAGATATCTCTGCCTGAATTCTTCCTGTCTTGTCCGGGCAAGGGGCAGACAGCTTCCATCTTTTAACAGAATCTCTTTATTTTTCACTTTTTCAATCTGGCGCATGTTTACCAGATAAGCATTATGGATTCTAGCAAAGCAGCATCCTTCCAACTGTTCCGCCACTTTTTTCAAATTACCGTTTATAGAAATATCACCTTTTATGCAGTGATAGGTCAGTTCATGGTTCAAGACTTCTATATAATAGATTTCTTCGATTTTTATTTCATATTTCTGTCCTTGGCTCACAAGGCTTAGGCAGCTTTGCTTTTGCTCATGTAAGCGGAGGAGCAGTTCTTTAGTCTGAAAAACAAAGTCCTCATATTCAATGGGCTTTAGCAGAAAACGGTAAGCTTTTACCCGGTAGCCGTCCAATGCATATTGGATAAAGGCAGTTAAAAATATAATCTCTATTCTTTGGTTTATCTTTCGGATTTCTTCCGCAATCCTGATTCCATTTTCCTTTTGTATATTGATATCAAGAAAAACAATTTGGTACTGATTAAAATCCGATTTCAGCAGTTGCTCACCGCTTGTATATTTATCGCAATGAATGGGTATGCTTGTTTCCTGTCCTAATTGCGTCATAAAATTTTCAACCTGATTGCAATATTCTATTTCATCATCACAAACTGCAATTAACATGTTTTTTATTCACCTTTTTCTATGGGTTCATCCTTGCCTATTATACCAAATATTCTGCAATTTTACCATAACATATGCGAAGATGGAGTTGTATAAGAAAGCCGTCTCGTTTATAATAAATATAGTACATAAAACGGAGGATAAAAAATAAAATACGGGGAGAATATATGTCTGAAAAAGAAAGTATGGATAATATTTCTAATACATATTCCGGAAACAACAGCAAAACCGGTAATGGCATTCATGCCGAAAAAACAATAGCAGCATCTATTATAGCAGTAGTCGTAATCTGGGCAGCTATTTTATTGATTGACTATAGCGGAAACATTGAAGGAGAACTAAGCGCCGAAGGAAATAAAATTCCTGCCACAATGGAAGTGGGAGATACAATAACCTTTGGCACATATAATGATGAAGCAATAGAATGGAGAGTGCTGAAGCTGTCTGATGACGGAAAAGAGGCGGTTTTGATTTCAAAGAAGCTTTTATGCATGAAAGCATATGATGCAGCAGAGAGTGGAAAATTTTCTTATGATAAGGAAGGGAACCTCTATTTAAGCGGTTCTGCAGCAGATATTGACTGGCAGCTACAGGTACAGGTCCGCGGCAATAGTGACTGGAGTCTTTCTAACATAAGGACATGGCTGAACTCTTCTGATGAAGTGGTGAAGTATGAGGATCAGGCGCCGGTTGCTGCCGCTATGTCAGAGGGGCATAATGCTTATAGCAATGAACCGGGATTTTTGTATGGATTTACAAAACAGGAAATGGAATTGATAAAAGAAGTGGAAAATGTAACTGCAGGGAATGGATTATCAGGGCAGGAGGCGATTGTGACGAAGGATAAGGTATACCTGCTTTCCCTAGAGGAGCTGAAATGGTTTGAGGATGCGGACATGAGCCTTCTTGCAGAGCCCACGCAAAAAGCAGTTGCTAACGACGGGACGAAATGGTATTGGTATGACAGGCAGATATATTCGGTAAAAACCTATTATTGGTGGCTTCGAGAGCCTGTAAAAGAAGCTTCCGGGAAATGCTACACTGTGGGAAGCGGCAAAGAGGAGGAGAATATTTATAAGAAGAATGTGGCAATGGAAGGGTTTGGAATCAGACCTGCCATTACGATTTATGTTGGAAAATAATTAAAATTTACATACTTGTAAACAGGCGCTATAAGGGAAATCAGTATATGCTGGTTTCCCTTATTTTTCCTTTTTTTTATACAATTTACGCAGAAACAGGTTAGTTACGCAAAGGGAATTGTATGAAAAATCTTTCCTAAGTAAACTTTATTTTATAAATATTAGAATCTTAATGGTTCGCAGAGAATAAAAAAGTAAAAAGATGGAGGAACATTATGAGAGTAAAGGAAAAGGGTTTTGAAGAAAGAGCTATAGAAGAAGAGGATGGAATTTTTGGCTGGGATGCCATTACGGAGGCTTTTGAAAAAATGTATCCGGGACAGGACAATCCGAAGCATTATGGAACCTTGATTTCATGGCGGTTTGGGGGAAACGACCCATTACCCGGTATCAGTATCTATGATGGGGGAGATTACTGGCATTTCGTCACATATGGACTTTCGGAAGTATATGAAAAGGAAACGGATAATCAGGAAATCAGCGGATATGGAATGGAATTTACTTTGAAATTGAAAAAGGAAAATTTGGGAGATGAAGAGGAGGAAGAAAGGGAAATCAAAGGGCTGTGTGGCATACTGCAGTCCATTGCCAGAATTACTTTTACGCAGGGAGAAGTATTTGGCATATATGAGTATCTATATACCGGACAGACAGAAGGAATAGATGTAAAAATGAAATCAAATATTACCGGCTTTATTACGGTTCCGGAGCCAAAGTGTAAATCCATTGATACGCCAAATGGAAAGGTGGAGTTTGTGGAATTGATAGGCGTAACAGATAGGGAATTGAAAAGCATAATGGCGAAAGAGCTGCAAGTAAAGGAAGTGTATGCTCTTTTAGATTCTGATGTTACGGATTATAGCAGGGAGTCTGTACTATAGGAAGATAAGGGGGATGGATTTAGGTAATAAAGGCTGTGATAGATGTGAAACTTGTGGAGAAAACATTTATTTTATGATTTCATTTACTGTATGGAAAATAAACGAATTTAGATGTTGACATATCTTGAAATAAGTGTTACTATGAACTTCGGAAATTTCTGAAATACATAAATATTGCCCGGGTTAAATAGAAAAAAGGAGAATTATGAAAATGAAAAAATGTAAGAAAATGATTGCTGCGTTGTTGATTGGTGTGACGATGACAACAACAACAGCATATTCGGTAGGGGCAATGCCGTTATTTTATGCAGCCGGAGGTAGAGACAAGCTAAAAGTGTATGTGATGGCTAATACTACAAAGGGAGTAAAAACAAACACAACCAGTTATAATCTAAAAAAAGGGAAGTATGTAAAAAAAGTTACTGTTCGGTTAAAGGAAGGATCATATGATAAATCAGCGAGTACAACGAGTGGTCTGGTAAAGATATCAAAAACAAACAATCCTTTTAAAACAGCAAAAGCAACATGGTCATGGACCTATTATAAATAATGCATCATTAATCAGCAGGGCATGTGTTGAACAGCAAGAAATAAAAATACATGCTCTGCATTATTATTTGCCTTTTAGTAAAATTTCTAAAATAATATTGATTTGAATGGGAGAAAACGTGAAGAACAGTATATTAAAATCAATAATGTTGTTTGCAATCATAATGATGAGCATAACAATTTTCATACTTGCATATTCAGCCTATTTTTTATCCTTTCATAGTAAAGATAAGGATGTCCCCTTTTTTTCTGACGATTATATCATTTGTGAGTTTGGAGAAGAAGTACCGGAAATTGGTGATTTTAAGGAAAAAATCAAGGGATTTGGCTATAGCAATATTGCTTTCATTGATTATATGAGTGAGTATAGTTTCATTAACTATTCTGATGATTTTTTAGAGAAATATGGTTTAAGCAGGGAGGAAAAGTCATCTGATAAGGTATTCGTAAATAAAAACCACGAAGACCAGTGTTATTTGGAAGACGATAAAGAGTATATAAACTTATATGGGGAAAAATATGAGGTTGCAGGCTTTTTTGTGGAAAGCGAAACGGATATAGATGTCAGTTGTTATATTGATACCAGTCATCCGAATGCTGTAGGAAATAATATGTATACTTATATTGCAATTGATTTGGATGGCTTTGACGAGAATAACAGAAATGAAATAAAAGAAACAATTCTAAATAATTATGAAGATGCTGTGATTTCGGATTGGAATGGCAAAATGAAAGGGAGCATATATGTAAACGATGTTTATTTTTATGTAGTGGTGTTATGCGGGATAATTCTTTGCATGAATTGTTCTGATTTTACAGACATGTGGGTTCGGTCATATAGGGCTGAATTGTCCATAAGAAGGCTTGTGGGCGCCGAGGCAAAGGCGAATCATATATTTATATTAAAACGGTTTTTGCAGCTTTATTTCTATTCGGCGATTAGTGGGATCTTGCTGGCAGAGCTTATCTTTGTGATTTTCCGAAATAATGCAAAATTAGAAGCGGTCAGGTTGATTTTTGGTGACAGACTTGATTTCAAATATATACTGCTTTCCTTAATATCTGTTCTCTTGATTACGGTCATAGTATTGGAAATCAGATACAGGAAAGATACAAAGAAAACAATTATGGATGGAGTAAGGGTTTGAAAAATATTAGATTTTGTGTGGCAGCTTTAAGAGAGGATGTCCTTGGATTTATTTTTAAGATAGTTCAAATGACAATATCATTTATTATAATTGGCTTTATTATTAGTGGCATAAATGAAAATTATACGTTGAACAGGCAGATAAAAAATATTATGGGCAATAAGGAAATATATGTTTTAAAAGATAATAATGCTGATAGTTATTATGAAGAAATCATGTGGGATGAATCCTATGTCCCCAAATTTCGGAAATTGACAGATGCCGCACTTGCTATACAGGACAGGATTCTTGTAATGAATAATGTGAATATTGTGGGAATGGAATACAAAAGATTAAATGTTTTGGAAGTATCGGGTTCATTTTTTGAAAAATATGAAATAAAAGGTGATTTTGATGAGTCGTCAATAAAAAATGATTTTATATTACATAAATGCGAAGGCGGTATGGATAGCATAGTAAAACCTGCAATACTTAGTAATGGATTTAAGGGAAAGTATAAAAAAGGTGATGAAATAGCAGATGATGCCGGTAATCAGTATGTCGTATATGGTTTTTTGGATGATAAACAATATTATGCAGCGCCTATTCAGGGAAAAGAAATGAACCCATTGGAGGACGTTATTCTTACACCTGTTTATATAGATGTCAATGATGTGGACAGTATGTATTGGTTTCTCTATGGATGTCAGTTTCTTGTGGACGATATTTCAGAGCTTGATGAATTAATGGGTATCAACAATAAGGAAAGGATATTGGATACATATCTTGTAAGCTACACAAAACAGCTTGAGAATATCGGAAATGAGTATTTGAATTCTTTTGTGTTGGAAGGCATTTTAGGCATCTGTCTGTTTGTTTTTGCATTTGCAGGCATGGTCTGCACAATGCTTCAGCGAATAGCGGATAATGCTTATGAATATGCTGTCAATATTCTTTGTGGAGCTAAGCTGACGGATATATATGCCAGAATAATCATGGAATTTGTTATGATTATCATGACTGGTGTCCTTGTGGCAATCTGTATTTTCAGGATAAGTCTGGCAACGCTTGGAATCGTAAGTCTGGCATTTTTTTGTTTCCTGATAATGTGTCTGTTTGCAAAGTACAAAATTGATTTTGAAAGCCTTGTGGAAAATTTACGGAGCAGGGGATAGGTGGAGCAAATGAGTATGATTGAATTAAAAGATATAAAAAAAGATTATGGGAAAGGGGAGAGTGTCGTACATGCCCTTAGAGGAATTACCTTATCCGTAGAGGAAGGGGAAGCAATTGCCATTATGGGAACAAGCGGCTGTGGAAAAAGCACGCTCCTAAACATACTTGGTTTTATAGACCAATATACAGAGGGAGAGTATAGCTTGGATGGTAAGGATGTAAGTAAGCTTACGAAAAGTGAAATGGCAAAATACAGGAACCGGGTATTTGGCTTTGTGGTACAGGATTTTGCTCTTGTTTCCCGTCTTAAGGTGGACGAAAATGTTATGCTTCCGCTGGAATATGTGAAATTGTCAAAAAAAGAAAAAAACAGAATGGCGGAAGAGATTTTGAATAAGGTTGGCCTTAGCGAGAAAAAAAATACATATCCGTCAAATTTATCAGGAGGACAGAAGCAAAGGGTCGCCATAGCAAGAGCTCTTGTAAATAATGCAAAAATATTGTTATGCGACGAACCTACAGGCGCCTTGGATTCTGCCACTACAAAAGAGATTATGGAATTGTTTTTATCAATTTCTAAAGAAAGTAAAAAGACGTTGATTATTGTCACACATGATGCAGAGGTAGCAAAATACTGTGACAGAATTATCCGTATAGAGGATGGGGTAATTGCTTAAAGGTTTTAGAAAACTCAGGGAAAAATGACGGGAAACTGCCACCGCTATGTTTGTTTGTGTTTTGAAAAGGTTTGCATGGAGATTTGGGGTGGGTTAATCCAAATCAATCTTGGTAACCTGCCCGAAATGTTCAAGGTATTTTGTTCCAGACACTTTATCTTTTTCATTGAATTTGATATACACTAAAGCAATGCAGCCGTTTACCTGTTTGGTATGGCAGAAATCGCTGTCAGGATTTAAAAGATAGACATCTGTTTTACCAAGGTTTAAATCCATGACCTGACAGGAAGCCTGAGCTGTGAGCAGCGTGCCCACTGGCAGATAGGTTCTTTTCAATTTTCCCACAACAGGAAATTCAAATGTTTTTCCAGCTTTATCCTGATAGGAAATCTTTTTAAAAAGCATACATTTTTGATTCCTCCCAATGCCCAGAATATAATGGCATATCCTATCTGAAGCAATGCCTGAAACAGCATTTCTTTGTAATCCTCCGTTATGGTGGTAATGACAGAAAAGTATATATTGTTCCACAGTATGGATTCAAGCAGCAGCGCCACTACAATTGCCGTGGCAATTACCGAAGAGCTGCTTTTATACAATACAAAATACATAATCCCCATTACAAGAATATTTTCTATTATCACAAATAAAATATAATCCTTTACGCCCTTCTCCTGTACACTTATCAAAAGCATTGATATATGCAGCACACAACAGCTTATAGCCATAAACGAAGCGCTTTCCGCTAAATACATTCTTTTATTGATATAGAATATTTCACGCCCCTCTTCCTCAACCAGATCCTGCATAAAAATAATATATGCAATGGCGCTTAATAGTACATAAAACACCTGATAACCGATTCTGATTACTATTTCATAATTGTTTTCTGACACATAGACGGATTTCCATATGTAATAAACCAATGGCAGAATGATAAGATAAATTGATACGACAAAAAGAAAAATAATACATTTGTTTTTTAATAGGAGAAAAAATTGTCTACTCTTTTTCATCATAACTTTACTCTTCCCAGCTTACATACTCATAATAAATGTCTTCTAAAACAGCTTCCGTTTCCTCATACTGTAGCTTTTCCCTACTTATGATTCTATTTGTTAAAAGGTTGTTTTTATTGTATATTTTCAGTATTCGATAATCAGACTTGACTTTATTTAAATCCGCTTCATTCAGCTCGTAAATATATGATTTTTTGTGATTAGTTATATTTTTTGTGGCTTCCTCCAATACTTTTTTCCCATGCTTCATTATAATAACTTTATCGCAGATTGCTTCAATATCTTCCACAATATGAGTGGAGATAATGATGGTCTTTTCCTTTCCAAGCTGAGTCAAAATCCTTTTAAATCGCATTCTTTCTTCCGGGTCTAACCCTGTAGTAGGCTCATCAAAAATTAAGATTTCCGGATTGCCAAGCAGAGCCTGTGCGATTCCTAAACGCCTTACCATGCCTCCCGAAAGCTTTTTTACTTTTTTCTTTATGCAGTCCTCAAGATTTACAAGCTGAAGGCACTTTTTTATTTCCATTTCCTGCCTGCTCTTTTCGATTCCTTTCATATGTGCAAAATATAACATAAAATCCCGAATTTCTGGGGTAAATATCCGATTGTATCTGCTTTGGGAAAGCATAATTCCCCTTGTGCATCCACAAAGCCAATGGCTCCGTTTTCAGGCTCATAAATACCAGTAATGCAGCGCAGCAATGTGGTCTTACCAGCCCCATTTGGGGCAAGAATGCCGTAGATTCCCCGTTCAAACCTGATAGACAGATTCTCTAATGCTTTATGCTTTCCAAAGCTCTTTTCCAGATTTTTTACAATAATTTTCATATACTAAAAACCTCTATTGTCCCTTCTTGCTTATATACTGCTCCTTATACCAGTTAAGCAGATATTCTTTCTTGAACATGTAACACATAACCATATCATCAAAGTATGCTTCTCTGTCTGCTCCATTTATGTCAGGCATCCAGATAAATACTTTGTTGGAAAGAGATTTCTTCAATTCCCCTTCAAGTGCTTCAAAGCCATCAACGGTTTCTTTTATATCGTCCAAAATCCTGCTTTCATTATAACTGGATGGAAATAAAAAACGATATCCTTCATATTTTATTTCAGTCACAAAGCCGCTTAAAAGCATGACCTCTCTGACTGTTCCGGAAAAACTTTGTGGACTGTGTCTGCCTCGTTCCTGTATCGGAGACTTTTCATCTTCTATCAGATTGCTGTACACTGTTTTAGGATAATCCACATGCACTTCAAATGGAACTGCTTTAGGCAGGGTTATTTGGGAAAAACATATATTTTCCCCATCATATACTTTGTGAAAGCCAGCTATGGGATAGTATGGCAGACCTGCAGGCAGATAAATTCCTGCGTATTCCCCATAAAAGGGACATCCGTTTCCTTCATATTCAAAAGTGATTTCTTTCGTTCCTTCAGGCACATAAACATAAAGATAGTCGCCTTCTCTCTGATAGCTCAAGTTGTCCTCCCATTGATTATAAATTCTTTTTATCTCAAAGACATGATACAGAGTAAATGCATATGGTTCTTTATTTGTACCAGTATCATGAATCGAAAGAGTAGTTTTTGCTTTTAACTGGTTAGAAACCTTTAATTCCATCTGATAGCTCTCCACCGAAAAACCAGCTTCTTTTTTTTCAGACTGTTGCAATCCTCTATAATGTAACTGGCTATATACCAAGGAAGCCTCTTTGCCAAAGCCTGTTAAATTTGTGCGTGGTGTCATAAAAATCCCTAAGCATGCAATTGCTACCAAAATACATAAAAAAGGATATATGATTTTTTTCATGCTTCTATGAAAATAAAAGGTAAGCACTGCGAGATGGATAACAATCCAAAATGCTATTATGGCGATTCGTTGTATTTGAATTGGATATCCCAAATAACCATTCACGCTAAAATTGGCATTTTCCGGAAATATTTCGATAATGGAAGCGTCCAGATTCAAAAGGAAATTGATTTCGTTTTTTATGGGAGAAGTAATGCAGATAATTCCTGCAAGTAGCAAGACTCTCAATAAATTATAGGATGGGATTGAAAGACACTTCCCTATAACAAGTGCAAGTACCCCGCACATTCCCACATTTACTATAATATTGATTAGGATATGCCAAAGAAAATCACTGGAAGCATGAAAAGAAATGGCATATAAGCATATGCAATATCCCATAAGAAATACTGTAAGAACAAAATGAACCAAAAGCAGGCACATTACCTGCTTTTTCTCTCCCTTTCTATATGACAATGCATCTAAGGCTTCCTGCATGGAATATTTCTGAAAAGTGCAAAAATACTGCACTGCCGTTACAAGTAAAATAAGAAAATAGAAAATGCTGTAATTTACAATAGGATAAAGGAAATCTGTTGTATAATAACTGTTTTCTGCTTTTATGACAAGGCACATTTTTGTAATCTCCGTCAAAAGCCAGATATATATGGCAAGAAGCAGATAGGTAACCTTATGCAAAAAAAGCTGTTTTATGTATTTTGCCATTTACCATTTCTCTTTTCCTGTGGCTTTGCCCAGAAAAATCCTTTCGTACATTTTGCTGAATACACTGCCTGTCCCATTGATCTTCCTGATACATTTATATTTAAAATACCATTTGAATGCTTTTGTGTCAAGCGAAACTTGTTTTTCGTACTAAAAAATTAAAAAAGCAATGTAGCCTTTTAGTGGTCGCTAAATGAGACATATCAATAGGCTTTTCTTAAGATACAATGTTCCTTATGTTGCCAACATTGACCGTTGTGCTTTTGCAGATTGAGGGCGTGTCCCTGTGGCTGAACTGTTACAGATTTTCATAAAAATAAAGAACAGGCGTTTGCCAACAAAGTAAAAACATGGTACAATAATCCCAACAGAAATATAACCAAAACATAGGCGGTGATTACCATAGAGCAATTATCCATTTTTGATAATCGGGAAACAGCAAACCCGTTGGCAAGCAGAATGCGCCCGGAGACTTTGGAAGAGTTTGCAGGGCAGAAGCATTTGCTGGGAGAAGGAAAGCTTTTAAGACAGTTGATTGAACAGGACAAGATTTCCTCCATGATTTTCTGGGGTCCTCCGGGAGTAGGCAAGACCACGCTTGCCAGTATCATTGCAAAGAAAACCAATGCGGCATTTGTAGATTTCAGTGCAGTAACAAGCGGCATTAAGGAAATCAAGGAGGTAATGAAAGAAGCCGAGGAAAATAGAAGGATGGGAATGAAGACGGTGGTTTTCGTAGATGAAATCCATCGCTTTAATAAAGCCCAGCAGGATGCTTTCCTGCCTTATGTGGAAAAGGGCAGCATTACATTGATAGGCGCCACTACGGAAAACCCGTCCTTTGAAATCAATGGGGCTTTATTGTCCAGATGTAAGGTGTTTGTATTGCAGCCCCTTTCCAAAGAGGATTTGGAGGGGCTTTTAGAGCGTGCCTTAAAGAGCAGGAAGGGATACGGATACATTCAGGTTGATATTTTGCCTAAGATGCTTTCCGCCATTGCGCAGTTTGCAGACGGAGATGCCAGAACTGCGCTGAATACACTGGAAATGGCTGTGCTTAACGGAGAATTGACCGCTGAAAAAACAATTGTGACAAAAGAAATATTAGAGCAGTGCATCAGTAGAAAATCATTGCTTTATGATAAGAATGGAGAAGAGCATTATAATCTCATATCGGCGCTTCATAAGTCCATGAGAAACAGCGACCCGGATGCGGCGCTGTACTGGCTGGCAAGAATGTTAGAGGCAGGAGAAAACCCTTTGTATGTGGCAAGGAGGCTTATACGGTTTGCCAGTGAAGATGTGGGAATGGCGGACAGCAATGCTTTATCGGTGGCGGTGGCTGCTTATCAGGCAAGCCACTTTATTGGAATGCCGGAATGCAGCGTGAATCTATCCCATGCGGTAGTTTATCTTTCCATGGCGCCCAAGTCCAATGCTTTATATATTGCTTATGAGCAGGTAAAGGAAGAGGCCGCTAATCGGATAGCGGAGCCGGTGCCGCTGCAGCTTCGGAATGCGCCTACGAAGCTGATGGAAGAGCTTCATTACGGTGAAGGCTATGAATATGCACATAATGCGGAAGAAAAGCTGACGGTTATGGAATGTATGCCGGAGTCCTTAAAGGGCAGAAAATATTACAGGCCAACAGCACAGGGCGCAGAAAAAAAGGTAAAAGAAAGGCTTGCACAAATAGAGGCATGGAAAGAAAAGAACAGAACAGATAAGATAAAGATGCAAAGGGAGGACAAATGGAAGAGCAACGAAAAGGAAAAAGACTGGTAAGATACGTAGCAGATTATGTAGTGTTTGATTTGGAAACAACAGGAACCAATATCATAAGCGATGCGATTATTGAGATTTCAGCAGTAAAGGTAAGAGAGGGAAACATAACCGATACCTTTTCCACATTGGTAAACCCGGAACGGAGCATTCCCTATTATGCAACCGCAGTAAATGGAATTACGGATGAAATGGTTGGGGAAGCTCCAAATATTAGAGAAGCATTAAAAGGATTTCTAAAATTTATCGGAACCGATGTATTAGTGGGACACAACATACAGTCCTTTGATTTAAAGTTTATTTACAGGGAAGCAATGGAATTATTTGGTATGGAGGTTGTAAATGACTATATTGATACGTTATACATGTCCAGAAGCTGCCTGCCCCAATTAAAGCACCACAAACTGGTGGATATTGCAGGATATTTCCAAATCAGCAGCGAAGGAGCACACAGGGCACTAAACGACTGCATCATGAATCAGAAATGCTTTGAAGCGCTAGCAGCAATCCAGAAAAACATAAAAATAGAAATCTGCCCTAAATGCAATGGCGAGTTGAAGCAAAGAAGCGGAAAATTCGGAGAATTTTTAGGCTGCAGCAATTTTCCAAGGTGCAGGTATACCAGACCTTTAAAATAGATTGAATTGTTATGCGCTTTCAACAGGTGCTTTCAATTTGTTGATGCAAAGAGAACAAAGGTATGGTACAATGGGAAAAAATTGGCAAAGAATGTATAGCAGCAATGTTTCATAGGTATGATAGAAAAGAAAGGTAAGGTAACTGTATGTTAAAAAAATATATCTGGGTATTTTTTATTTCCATGGTACCACTAATTGAACTTCGAGGGGCAATTCCTTATGCCATTGGTTTTAATCTGCCATTACTGCCATCTTATATTGTGGCGATTGTAGGCAATATGCTTCCGGTGCCGATTATTTTTCTGTTTGCAAGAAAAGTATTGGAATGGGGAGCAGATAAGCCAATTATTGGAAAGTTTTTTCATTTTTGTCTGGAAAAAGGAAAAAAAGGCGGCGAGAAATTAAAGGCAAAGGCAGGCCGTGGGCTTTTTTTTGCCCTGTTTCTTTTTGTGGGAATTCCGCTTCCGGGAACAGGCGCATGGACCGGTACATTGGCGGCAAGCCTTTTGGATATGGATTTTAAATCCAGCATTTTAGCGGTTATGTGTGGCGTAGTGCTGGCTGGCATCATTATGGGAGTGGCAAGTGCAGGGTTATTTGGAGCGCTGAGAATTGCATTCTAATGCAAAAAGCTTGGTTTTAATAAAAATCAAACCGTAATTTCAATCTGGTTGCCTTCTTCATCCAGAATGCAGCTTTCATAATAACCGTCCCCAGTAGTTCTTGGACCGCTTATAACGGGATAACCGTCGGATTTTAATCTTTCAGTGAGCAGGTCAACCTGCTCCTTGCTTCCAACACTAAATGCTAAATGGATATAGCCCCAGCTTACAGGTGATTTTTCATGCTTGTCAAGCTGGGGCTTTGTCATGATTTCTAAACGGGAATCGCCCTGAAAGCTTAAAAAATAACTTTCAAACCCCGTAGTCTGATTGTGGTATTTTTCATTGGAGACAGCATGAAAGTATGTTTCAAAAAATGTTCTTGCTCTTTCTAAATCTTCTACATATAAAGCTGCATGGTTGATTTTCATAGGGATTCTCCTTTTCTGTTATTTTTGTTTTTAAGGTCATTTTCCAGATGGGAAAGAAATGCCTGACAGCCTTCCACAATATCGGAATAGGTCAAGTCGAAATTTCCCGTGTACCATGGATCGGCAATATCCCTTGGATGATTGGAAAAATCTAAAAGACGATACATTTTTCCAGCCGGGTCGCCGCCTGTGATACGGCGCATGTTGGTAATGTTTCTTGCTTCCATTCCGATGAGGTAGTCATAATCTTTATAGTCTGTTTTTTTTAACTGTATAGCATATTTTCCGGCAGTGGAGATGCCGTATTGATTAAGCTTATTTCTGGTTCCGGAATGTACGGGATTGCCAATTTCCTCTGGGCTGGTGGCAGCGGAAGCAATGTGGAAGTGGCGCTGTAATCCCTTTTTCTCTACTATGTCTTTCATGACGAATTCTGCCATGGGGGAACGGCAGATGTTGCCGTGGCACACAAATAATATTTTTATCATATCTTTTATATCCCTTCATAAGCCTACAAGCCTTGATATTTCAGGCTTTCTGGCACTTTTTTCATTTTTGGTTTTTACCCTTAATCTGCGTAATCCACTGTAAATTTACGAAAATTTACGGGCAAATGGTGTAGTAGTCAATGTAATAAGCTAGCATTTATCATTGTGTAGGAATACCTAATTTTATCTCACTTGCACCGACAAGTATATACCCATTTGTCAATTCAAACAGAATTTTATTATCATCAATTTTAACTTCATATATATAAGGAGTCAACATCGAATCCATTTCAATTTCCAATTTCAATACTAATTCAAATGTAAAATCCCATATATGTGCCCCTTGATTACTAATACTATTTTTATCTTCTTCAATTGTAATTAAATTAGCGGATTTATTAAACTGAACATTCCCTAATTTGTAATCATGAAAATAATCAACAGATTTTAAATACTTTTCTATATCATATTTATTACACAAGATTCTTTCTCTTTCAGTCCACATATTTTGCTCTCCAACTATGATTTATAACAGTCCATTACTCACACATATTTTAATATCATAAGGCCTCATCCAACAATTTTACGACGGCATCACATGCGTCCTCAAACGCAATATTTGTCGCATATTCAAAATCTTTTTGATAATTATTCCACTGCTTCTGCATAACTTCACTACTTCGAACAGTATCCATAATTCTACGATAATCCTTAA
>JAMPFB010000040.1 GCA_023664735.1 Robinsoniella sp.
CACCGTATTTTGGTGCATTAGTACCGCTGCGTCTTTGCAGAGCGGGAGCGTGTCCGGAAGACTATCCTATGCTCTGCCGTCTCCCACGTCCGTCCTCCAAAGCCACCCTATGCTCTGCCGTCTCCCACGTCCGTTCTCCAAAGCAACCCTATGCTCCGCCATCTCTCATCCATCTTTCCCAGAAAAGGCTGAACTGTTACATTTATTATAGAAAAATGAATTTGCAGAGTTGTAAAAAAGTCGTATTGCGACTATAATTAAATAAAAATTGGGAACTTTTTTACTGGACAAAGTATCTTAATTAGTATGGGAGAATAAATAAAAAACATTCTGCTAAATAGCAGCAGTGATTTTTCCAAAGATGAAGGATGAAAAATTTATATGGAAAAGAAAAGATTTTGTGAATGCGTCACTAAATATAGAGACGAATTATATATAATGGCACTGGCTATTTTGAGAAATGAAATTGATGCAGAAGATGCTGTCAGCAATGGGATTTTAAAGGCATATGAAAATTTGGGGCAGCTAAAGAATTCTCATAAGTTTAAGCCATGGATGCTTACTATCACGAAAAATGAAGCGTTGAAAATCAAAAAAAAGCGTTTGACGTTGCCGGGAAATGAGGTAGTAGAAGCTACACTGGAGCCGGTTTTAGAGCATTATGACGAATTATGGGACGTGCTGCAAGAGATAAAGGAAGAGTATCGTCTGGTTGTGGTGCTGTTTTATTACGACGGGCTGTCGCTTCGGGATATAGCAAGTGTTTTAGACCTGCCTGTGGGAACCGTAAAATCCAGATTGAGCCGTGGAAAAGAAATTCTCAGACATGCATTAGAAAGGGGGAATGAAAATGACGGGGTTTGATCGGAAAATAAAAGAATCAGCAAAAAAGTTTAAGGTACCGGAAAGCTATCACCAAAGAGTGGATGAAGTTCTGGAATCCATCAAAGAAGGAAAGGAACCATCACCTATAAAAAAATATTCCCTAAGATTTGCCGGAACCCTCCTTTTTCTCTGCTGTTTTTTAACAGCCTGCTTATTCTTTTTGGACACCGGAGAAGTGGAAGCAGGATTTTTTGGGACATTTAAACAGACAATTTTAAGCTTTTTAGGCATCGGAAATGAAACGACAACAGGCATAGATAGCCATAAGGAAATGGCTCTCAGCCAGTCGGATTTGTTGATAGAGCTGCAGGAAACGGTAGCGGACAGCCAAAATATTTATCTAATGATTAAAATTACGGCTCCTGCCTATGTAGAATTTAACGAAAACATTACCTTTGATTATTTTGGGTTTTGCAGGGGTGCCAATTATAATACGGCGGATTTGCTTTCCGGCGCCACAAGCTGCCGTCTTTTGGAGGTATTAGAGGGAAAAAAGAATATTGCCACCTATGTCATGGATATTTCAACCGATACAAGCTTAGAGGAAGGAGCAGAAGTCACTGCATTTTTTAAGGATTTGATGCTTGACCCCTATGGCGATTCGCCGCAGATGCTTGTGGAGGGACTTTGGAGCATTCCCTTTACGGTTTCCTATACTGTTTCAGACAAGATAGAGCTGGACGGGGCACAAGACATGACGTACTCCTTTTTGAATACTACGGCAGCCATATCAAAGCTAACGCTGACGCCTTTAGGGATAACGATAGATTCCGATGTTTCCAATGTGCCATCAGAAGATCTTGGCATTTTAGATACCAATATTTCCATTCGGTTGAAAATGATTGATGGAAGCGAAAAAACAGTACTAAGCCATGACACGGAGGAAAGCACGATTATGTCAGGTGGCAGCGGTTATATTTATGAAAAGGAGGGAAGGACATATCTGCAGTATACCTGCCAGTTCAAAGAGACGGTAGATACGAATCAGGTGCTTGGGGTTTGTATAGAAGATTACTATATGCCGTTAAAGAATTATGAATAAGGAAAAACAAAAACGATTAGAAAGGAAAGAATGAAAATGAAAAAAATAAGCAAAAGGATTATCGCAGGTTTCATGGCATTAGTAATGGTATTTGGCGTTGTCCTGTCAGGGCAGATGACGGTTTTGGCAAAGGAAACAGAACTGTTGGCTGAAGGCGAAATGGATGTGGACGGTTCTGAGGATGACATGGGAGATGTGCCTGCGGATGATATGGTGGATGACGGTTCTGAGGATGAAGCAGAGCCAGAACCAATCCCGATTCAGATGACAGAGGATAATTGGAGATACATGATTAATGATGATGACAATATTACTATAGTCGGATATGGAACACAGGCCACCAGTACGGATATGGAAAACCAAGAAAAAGAGGATCCTATTACGTTAGAAATACCCGCTTCATTAACTGTTTCGGTTAGTGGCAATATGGTGGAAAAAGAAGTGACAGCCATTGGGTGCGGAATTTATGGAAGCTATCCTTATAGCTATCCTTATCCATGGCCCGGAAATTTGGAAACCGTCATCATTCCATCCACTGTCCTGAGCATAGAGGATAATGCATTTAATAATTCCTCTTTATCCACTATAGAAATACCGGAAAACATTACAAGCATTGGAGGGTTTGCCTTTTTTGACTGCAATAATCTGACAGAGGTTACTTTTTCAGAAGACAGTCAATTAACTAATATAGGGGAGCATGCATTTGTCTACTGCGATAAGCTTACCTCTATCCGGCTTCCTGATTCGCTGAAAAGTACAGGCAACAGTTTATTTAGTCGTTGTGAGGCTTTGGAAACTGTCATACTGCCAGAACATTTTGAGAGGATAGAATCGTCTACTTTTGACTTTTGCGAAAGTCTGACCACAATTGAGCTGCCAGACACGTTGACATTTATTGGAGGCGGAGCTTTTTCGAATAGTGGTCTTGTCGAAATTACCATACCGGATAGCGTTACCGAGATACAACTTGGGGCATTTGATAGCTGTAAAGAATTGGAAAACATTTCTCTTCCAAACAATCTGGAAGAACTGCCGTCTCGGCTTTTCGCTGGTTGTACCAGCCTAACAAGCATTGAAATACCAGACAGTGTTACATATATATCCAATTCCGTTTTTAAAAACTGTACCAGTCTGGAAACTATTTCTCTGCCTGCCCAAGCCGGTATGTGGACTATGGAAGCATTTTGCGGCTGCACTAGTTTGCAATCAATTACCCTTCCAACTAATTTGATTCGGATTGATCATGATACCTTTAAAGATTGCAGCAGCTTAACGGACATTGTTCTTCCAGACGGTATTCAGCTCATTGAGGAGAACGCATTTTCAGGCTGTACCAGTCTTACGGAATTGTATATTCCAGTCAGCACAAAAGAAATGCGATGGGATGTTTTTGCTAATTGTACCAGCTTAGAAAAAATACATATTACAGAAAGCGTGACAAAAATAGATGAGGCTTGTTTTAGCGGCTGTTCCGATGCCCTTACCATCTATACGCAGCCGGGAACCTATGCTGAGGAATATGGCAATACATATAATATCCCTGTTGTATATGAAGATGCCCCAATAAAAGACCCAACAGAAGACCCCATAGAAAATCCGGAAGGCTTACAGAATCCAGTGAAAAACAGCGATGGTACCGTCAAATATGACTATGTGTATTTTGGAAGCTATCCCCAGTCAGATGTAACAGGACAGACGAAAGAAAAAGTGAAATGGAGAGTGTTATCGGTAGATGGGGATGTGGCTCTTCTCTTATCTGACAAATGTCTGGATATTTATAAATACAATGAAGCAGATGAGTCCATGACATGGGAGGAATGTACCTTAAGAAGCTGGATGAACGGTTATGGCGCTGACAGCAACCAATGCAAAATAGATTATAGCATTAGCAGCAACACTCTGATTAACAAGCTTTTTTCAGATGAAGAGCAGGAAGCAATTCCTCAAGTGACAGTCAAGGCAGATGATAGCTTTGATGAAGCTGATCAGGGAAATGATACGCAGGATAAAATATTTTTGTTATCCTATAACGAAGCAATCAATCCGGATTATGGCTTTCTGGAGGATGCGGAGGACGATCCGGCAAGAATCGCATACAATACCCCGTATGCCGCAGCAGGAGGAAGCAGTCAAGCAGGACAAACTATGGATGTAAATGAGCCTGCATACTGGTGGCTCCGTTCCATGCAAGATTCCCTTACTGCAAGCTATATAGAAGTTGATGGCCGCATGACGGTAGCTAATCCGCTTGTGACGGAAGAAAATATTTCCGTACGTCCAGCTTTGTATCTGGATTTGACTTCTTCTCTTTGGGAGCAGGTAAAAGATGACGATGCAGAAGAGAACCAATGTTCACACGAAAACAGACGGACAGAAGGCGCAAAGCAGGCAACCTGCACCGAAGCAGGCTATACCGGAGATGTCTGCTGCGAGGATTGCGGCAGCACGCTGGTACCGGGCGAAACCATTCCGGCAAAAGGACACCAATGGGATAATGGCAGCGTGACAAAGAACGCAACAGCTACGGAGGATGGCATAAAAACCATTACCTGTACCGTTTGCCATAGCACCAAAACAGAAGTAATCAAAGCGACTGGTGTCACAGAGGGCACTCAATTGACCGATGCCCAGACGAACAGCATGTACAAGATAACCTCCGTAAAAAACAAAACCGCAGAATATGTAAAGCCTGCCTCTTCCCAAATAACAAAAGCATCCATCCCGGCTACTGTCACCTTAGGGGGAACGACTTATAAAGTAACTTCTGTGGCAGCAAAGGCATTTAAGGATTGCAAAAAACTGAAAACCGTTACCCTTGGAACGAATGTAACCTCTATTGGCAATCAGGCATTTTATAAATGCACAAAGCTCAGTAAGATTACCATTCCGGCAAAGGTAAATAAGATTGGCAAAAGCGCCTTTTACGGCTGTAAGAAACTAAAAAATATTACAATCAAGACGACCAAATTAACAAGCAAGAACGTAGGAAGCAAAGCCTTCAAAGGCATCTATGCAAAAGCCACTGTGAAAGTTCCAAAGAAAAAGCTTTCCGCATATAAGAAGCTTTTGAAGCAAAAAGGGGTTGGAAGCAAGGCGGTTATTAAAAAATAAGAGGATTCCCTTGACATCTGGCTATTACCTTGCTAATCCATGACAAACTTGTCTTTAACAGCTAACAAGCTGAAACTCCCATAATTTTGTGGGAGTTTCAGCTTGTTTTTTTGAAGGTAGTTGCTAAGCGGACGTAACAGAGGAATGAGAGTGGGAACGGCTTCCTTGTTTTGGCTGGCGCTTTTTACAGAAAAAACTCTTTCTTATCCTGCTATTGCATAATCCGTATGACATTTTCTCCCGCTGCAGCAATAATCCTTCTTTTTATTTCATTCTGTTATATTGCACTATACTGCTATCACACAGGATTCATTATAAAATGGTATCTTAGAATCATGTGTAGTAAACTTCATGCCCTCTGCTTTCGCTTGTGCAATCATAATCCGGTCAAATGGATCATTATGCACCTGATGCTCATTATAAAATACCAGCGTTTCCAATGCCGCTATATGCTTATCTGTAATCGGAAGCATCTGATATCCCATCTTCCTACATAGCTCCGACAATTTGGAGCCACTAAGTCGGATTTTATCCGGCTTTGACATATATTTTATTGTTGTTTCCCACACAGCTGCAGAACTGTAATAAACCGAATTTTGGGCATCCATAATCAAAGCCTTTGCCTGTTCCGGCAGTTTGGGGTTATCATCCAGTGCCCATAAAATAATATGTGTATCTAATAACAGTTTCATTCTACCACTCCAAACATTTTTGCAATTTCAGGATTCATTTCATCAAAATCGTAATCGTCATCATACAGATTCTGTCCTTTGGCAATCCCGATTCTCTCTGCAACTGCCATATCCTTCTTTTCTCCGGTTTCCGGTTGCATGAAACGGTCTATCATTTCCAATAAAAACTGCAGATTATCTTCTGAAAGTCCACTGATTTTCTGAATAATCTGTTCTTGTAATGCTAACATAGAAACACCGCCTTTCCATCATAAAATCAACTGCTCTGACTATCGGTCTAATCTTATTATACACAAATACTGACAACTATACAATTGCAAATTCTCTTTTTAGACGTCCTTTCGTAACAGTTCAGTCCGCTTTGCGCCTGTGGGCTGAACTGTTACGAAAATTAAAATTGAAAATTAAAAATCCCTTGACATCCAGCTATTTCCATGCTATCATACAACGGTATGCCGCATGAGCAGGTAAAAGTGCGTCTGTTTTACAGCCGCCACCAATCTCAGCGAGTAAAGAAACAGGAGGTGCCTTATGTACGCAATTATTGCAACAGGTGGAAAACAATACAAGGTTTCAGAAGGCGATGTAGTACGTGTTGAGAAATTAGACGTGGAAGCCGGAAACACTGTAACATTTGACCAAGTTCTTGCAGTAAGCGATAACAGCTTAAAGGTTGGTTCTGATGTAGCAAATGCAACCGTTACCGGAACAGTTACCAATCAGGGAAGAGGAAAAAAGATTATCGTTTATAAGTATAAGAGAAAAACCGGATACCACAAGAAAAATGGTCATAGACAAGCATACACTGAAGTTAAGATTGATAAGATTAACGCATAAGTATGACTAAGATAACTATTTTTCAGGATAAGCAGAAAGATGCCGTAGGATTTGAAATGAAGGGACATGCCGGCTATGGGGAAAGTGGCAGCGACATTGTATGCGCAGCCATTTCCATTTTAGCATGTACTGCCTATAATTCCATTGAAGTCTATACAGACGATACGTTTGGCTATGAAGAAAAGGAAGAAACGGCATACATGAAGTTCATTTTAAATGAAAATGCAGGTAAAGAAGCAAAATTGATTTTAAATTCCATGACTCTTGGCTTATCCCAGTTAGCTAAACAGTACCAGAAGTATTTGAAATTAACATTCAAGGAGGTGTAATACCATGATGCAGTTAAACCTTCAATTTTTCGCTCATAAAAAAGGTGTAGGTTCTACAAAGAACGGCAGAGACTCCGAATCTAAGAGATTAGGTGCAAAGAGAGCTGACGGACAATTTGTAAAAGCTGGAAATATCTTATACAGACAACGGGGAACAAAGATTCATCCGGGCGTGAACGTAGGTCGCGGCGGCGATGATACATTATTTGCTTTAGTTGACGGTGTATTAAGATTTGAAAGAAAAGGAAGAGATAAAAAGCAGGCTTCCGTTTATCCAGTAGAAGAGCAATAATACGTTGTAAGTCCCGTTTTGCGGGCAGCATGACGAAATACATTGTGGGGCTTCAAACAAATTTCTGTTTGAAGCCCCTTTTTTCAAAAACAGGAGGCGGATTATGTTTGCAGACAGAGCAAAAATTTATGTAAGAAGCGGAAAAGGCGGAGACGGGCATGTGTCCTTCCGGCGTGAAAAATATGTGCCAAACGGCGGTCCTGACGGCGGTGACGGGGGACATGGCGGTGATGTGGTTTTTACAATTGATGAAGGGCTTAATACATTAACCGATTTTCGGCATATCCGGAAATATTGCGCCAAGGACGGAGCTGTTGGCGGCAAACGTAACTGCCGGGGAAAAGACGGGGAAGATATCATTATCAAGGTTCCTGCTGGGACAGTCATTAAGGATGCTGAAAGCGGCAGAGTCATTGCGGATATGTCGGGCGATAATAAGACCCAGATATTATTGACTGGCGGAAGAGGTGGAAACGGCAATCAGCACTATGCAACCAGCACTATGCAGGCGCCCAAATATGCCCAGCCCGGACAGCCTGCAAAGGAGCTGGAGCTGCTGCTTGAATTAAAGGTCATTGCTGATGTAGGGCTGGTAGGTTTTCCAAATGTGGGAAAATCCACATTGCTTTCCAGAGTTACCAATGCCAAACCCAAAATTGCCAATTATCATTTTACGACCATCAATCCCAATTTAGGCGTGGTGGATTTAGGAGATGGAAACAGCTTTGTAATTGCGGATATTCCCGGACTGATTGAAGGCGCTTCAGAAGGAGTGGGTCTGGGACATGAGTTTTTGCGGCATATCGAACGCACCAAGGTTTTTATTCATATGGTAGATGTGGCCGGAACGGAAGGACGGGACCCCATTGCGGATATTTATGCCATCAATAAAGAGCTTTTGGCATACAATGAGGAAATTGCAAAAAGACCACAGGTCATTGCTGCCAATAAGACAGATGCTATTTATGTAGATCCGGAGGATTTGGAAGCGGTTCATCCCGTTGAGCGGCTTAAGGCAGAATTTGAGCCGCAGGGAATCAAGGTATTTCCTATTTCCGCAGTAAGCGGTGAGGGGTTAAAGGAGCTTCTTTACGAAGTAAATCATATGCTTTCTCTGGTGGATGATGCCCCTATTGTGTTTGAACCGGAATATATACCGGATTTCTCCCATCTTGTTTCCAATGAACCCTTTACGGTTACTTATGACAAGGAAGAAAATGAATTTGTAGTGGAGGGTCCCAAAATCGAAAAGATGCTGGGCTATACAAATTTGGAATCAGAAAAAGGCTTTGCTTTTTTCCAGAATTTCTTAAAGGAACAGGGCATATTGGAAGAACTGGAAAAACTGGACATTAAAGAAGGGGATACAGTACGCATGTACGGTTTATCCTTTGATTATTATAAATAGAAAGGATTGACAAATGACAAGTAAACAAAGAGCTTATTTAAAAAGTCTTGCCAGCAATTTAGAGCCTATTTTTCAAATTGGAAAAGGCAGCCTTACACCTGAAGTAACAGAAGCGGTAAGGGAAGCATTTAATAAAAGAGAATTGATTAAAATTACAGTATTGAAAAATTGTCTGGATGACCCAAGAGCCATTGCAGAGACTTTGGCTGAACGTACCAAATCCCAAGTAGTTCATGTAATAGGAAAGAAAATTGTTCTTTACAAGGAATCCAAAGACCATAAAAAAATCGAATTGCCTAAATAAAAGATAAGTGCCATTGAAAAGCAAGCTCCAGCAAACAAGGAGATATATGAACAAACGTTACAAGGATAAACGATATATACGGAAAAACGTTGCATGGATAAACAATATATGGAAAAATGTTGCATGGATAAACGATATACATGAATGATATATATTCAGACAAGGTAGAATAAAGGAAGGATAAAAATGATGGAATCGGAAAAATATGATAAGAAAGTAGGCATTATGGGCGGAACCTTTGACCCTATCCACTACGGACATTTACTGCTTGCCCAAACTGCCATTGAGACAAAGCATTTGGATGAGGTATTATTTATCCCCAGTGGAACACCTTGGTTAAAGGACAGTTCCCAAGTATTAAATAAGAAAACACGGGTTTCCATGACAGGAATCGCCATAGAGGACAATCCGAAATTTGCCTTATCCACCATCGAAATTGACAGAGAGGGCAATTCCTATTCTTATGAAACATTGGAGATTTTAAGGGAGAAGCACCCGTCTACCTGCTATTATTTTATCTTAGGCGCTGATTCCCTTATGGAAATTGAAAAGTGGAAGCATCCGGACAGGTTGATGAAAAGCTGTACTTTATTGACCGCAGTGCGAGATGATTGCGATATGGCAGCGCTGGAAAAACAAATTGCTTACTTAAAGGAAAAATATGATGCATCCGTGGAAATTCTTCCGACTAAGCGAATGGATATTTCTTCTACGGATATCAGGCAGAAAATACGGGAAGGAAAATCCATCCGTTATATGCTCCCTGACAAAATCATGGAATTCATTGAAAAAAACCATATTTATGAGGAAGTGGAATAGTCTATGGAAAAGACCAAGCAAGGGACGGAAAGCGCTTTCAGTATACAGGAAATCGATAAATATCTAAGAAAGTCCCTAGAAAAAAAGCGGTATACCCATACGCTGGGAGTAGCAAGTACAGCAGCATGTCTGGCAATGAGATACGGCACTGACGTAAACAAAGCTTATTTGGCCGGCTTGCTCCATGACAATGCGAAATGCCTTAGCACAAAGAAAAAAATATCCATTTGCGAAAAGGCAGGCTTTCCAATCAGTAAAATCGAAGAAAAGAATCCGGAGTTGCTTCATTCCAAGGTAGGAAGCTATTTGGCAAAGGTAAAATTTCATATAGAAGATAAGGACATTTTAAATGCTGTCTATTACCATACTACGGGCAGGCCCGATATGTCCTTATTAGAAAAGATGATTTTTGTAGCTGACTATATAGAACCAAATAGAAAAATGATTGCCGGACTGGATAAAATCCGTTTGGCTGCATTTCAGGATTTAGATAGCGCCATGCTGCAAATACTGGAAAATACCTTAAATTATATTAAGAAAAAAGAACATGCATCAGATATTGATCCCATGACTCAGAAAACATATGAGTATTATTGTACAGCCGTCCATAAGCAGTTAAAAAATAAGACGGAAGGAAAGGAATAAAAATGAACAATACATCAAAGGATATGGCAAAAGCCGCTATAGAAGCTTTAGAAGAGAAAAAAGCAGAGGATATTAAGATAATTGATATTAGTGAGGTTTCTGTATTAGCGGATTATTTTATTATTGCAAGCGGCTCCAATAAAAGCCAGATTCAAGCAATGATTGATAATGTAGAAGAAAAATTAGGCCGTCTTGGTTATGAAAAGAAGCAGGTAGAAGGCTATGATGCCGCAAATTGGATATTAATGGATTATAGAGATGTCATCATACATGTTTTTGATAAGGAAAACCGCTTATTTTATGATTTGGAACGAATCTGGAGAGACGGAAAACAAATTGAAGTGAAAGAGTTGTTGCGTTAAAAAATTGTAATGGAGTTTATTAAGTATTCTGCATCAAAATCTTTTGCATCAAAATCCCCTGCAGCATTTCAACCACGGACGCAAAAGAGACTTCCCACAGGGCAGGTTTTCCATAGAGCATTTTTTCTGCGTCGCCACGCTTTCGCTCTATAAAAACGCAGCAGTGCTAAGCTCGAAAAGACCTCGCTAAGCGCTGGCGTTTTTATAAGGGCTCCTTCAGAAAATATGCTCTATGGAAAACCTGCCCTGCGGGAAGTCTCTTTTATGCTTGTGGTTGAAATGCTGCAGGGGATTTTGATGCATATCCTTCCACCACAGCTTAGTATCCCATGAAAAAGATTTTGTTGCAGAAGATTTTAAAACTGCCACTGGGCTTTTTTATGTGAAATTCCTGTGGCAGTTTTTTTGTGTGTAATCTCAAACGTATATTACAAAATTTGGAGATTTTCAATATAGGTTGTTTTTGAAAGAATGAATATGGATGTAATCAGCTAAACACCCGAAATACTCCAAATACCTTACCTAATACTTTGCAGTCATCTACAATAATTGGCTCCATGGTGTCATTTTCCGGCTGGAGACGGATATATCCGTTTTCTTTATAAAATGTCTTTACGGTGGCAGAGTCGTCTACCAATGCCACTACCATATCTCCATTTCGTACACTTTCTGTACATTCAACAAAAATCTGGTCGCCGTTTAGGATTCCGGCATTTATCATGCTTTCTCCTTTGACCTTTAATACAAAGGAATCAGCTCCCTTTGGAACCATTTCAACCGGAATGGGAAAGTAGCCTTCTATATTTTCGGCAGCTAAAATAGGCTGTCCTGCAGCAACTGTACCAATAATCGGAAGGCTTGTCATTTCATGCCGTACCATCTGGAAGCTGTCATCCATAATTTCAATAGCCCTTGGCTTTGTAGGGTCTCTGCGGATATATCCGTTTTTCTCTAATGTTTCTAAATGAGCATGTACGGAAGAGGTGGACTTTAAATGAACCGCTTCACAAATCTCACGAACCGCTGGCGGATATCCCTTTTCCAAAATACAATCCTTGATATATTCTAAAATTTCTCTTTGTTTTGCTGAAATCTTACCTTGCTCCATATAAAATCCTCCCCTGATTTGATTTGATAGACATAGTATAGCATAGCATTTTGAAAAAAGCAAACATATATTCCAAAAATTTGTTCGATTTTTTTCTTGTTTTCTATTGACATTAGAAAATTTGTTCGATATAATTTAGAAAAACCAAACAGTTGTTCACAACATTTGTTCGGATATCGATATGTGCATTAAGCCCAATAGCAAGGAGGAACCTTATCATGTCAGAAAGAAGAATCCGTAATAATAAGAAAAGAAGACAACAGGAATTAAAAAGAAAGGGCATATTTTTCATACTGAGTATTGCGATTATGGTTGTAATCAGTACTGCATGTTTTGGATTTTCATCAAAAGCTTCTGATTCCCAAAAAGAAACCTATTATAAATATTATACAAGCATTGTCATTCAAGATGGCGATTCTTTATGGAGCCTTGCAGAGAAAAATTATGACGGACATTTTAAATCCAAAAAAGCTTATATAGATGAAATAAAAAAAATAAACGGCTTATCTGATGAAACCTTGATTAGCGGACAGTATTTAATTGTTCCGTATTATTCTAATGGGCATGTGGGATAATAATTCCTTTTGTAACGTAACAGTTCAGCCCACAGGCGCAGAGCAGATTTTATGCAGAGCACGTTTTCTAAAGGAACCCTTATGAAAACGCCAGCGCTTAGCGAGGTCTTTTCGAGCTTAGCACTGTTGCGTTTTTATAGAGCGAAAGCGTGGCGACGTAGAAAACGTGCTCTGCATAAAACCTGCTCTGCGCCTGTGGGCTGAACTGTTACTTTGTAACAAAGCTGATGAGGGGTTACTTTTTTCAAAAACTCAAAGGAGATTTTATGTCTTTTTTTACTCTAATAGGAGACATATAACTGTTCGCAAAAGAAAACTTTAACGAATAGTTATGGCAAATAAAACCAAAATCCTTTCTCTTAGAACAATTCATCCGAATCCAATATAATGGTAAATGGCCCGTCATTTTGAAGCTCAATTTTCATATCGGCGCCAAATTCGCCTTTTTCAACAATCGGACAGCTTTCTTTAGCTTTTTGTAAAATGTATTCGTACAGTTGATTTGCCTTTTCCGGTGCGCCTGCGTGAACAAAGGATGGACGGTTTCCCTTGCGGCAATCTGCATATAAAGTAAATTGGGACACAATCAAAAGCCCGCCGTCAACCTCATGCAAGGACAAATTTGTTTTTCCCTGTTGATCTTCAAATATCCGCAGCTTTAGCATTTTGCTTACCATTTTATCTGCGATTTCTTCCGTATCTTCATCTGAAACTCCTACAAAAACAAGAAATCCCTTTTGAATGGCTCCAATTAGTTTATTTTCAACTGTTACTGCTGCATGGCTTACTCTCTGTATTACAAACTTCATTTTTAGCATTCCTTTTTATATTTTATAGTACTTTATTAGATATATATTTATAGATAAAGATATATTTGGTTTTACTCATTTAACACGATTATCTCATTTAATATGATTATCTTATTTAATATAATTATGTCTTATTTAATATTATCATCATTATCGGCTTTCCGATTTGTTTTATCTGCACTCTTTTGCTGTTTTTCTTCGGCTGAAGTGGGTTGTCTGTTTTTTATCAATTCATTTGTCGTTGCAGATTTACTACTCTGCTCTAAATCATCCTGCAGCAAAATAAATTCCCTGTCTTTAATTTCTTCTACCAGCAAATACTCTTTCGTATCCGTAGGCATTTTTTTCTTTGTGAGAAGCTTATTGATATATCGCTTCAAGGCAGCATAGATAACCGCAAAAGTAGGCACTCCTACTGCCATTCCTAAAATTCCGAAAAAGCCGCCAAATATGGTAATGGAAAAAATAACCCAAAAGGAAGACAGCCCTGTAGAATTTCCCAAAATCTTTGGTCCTAACACATTTCCGTCAAACTGCTGCAAAACAAGAATAAAGAGCAGAAAATAAATCGTCTGGGCTGGATTTACCATTAAAATAAGGATAGCGCTGGGAACTGCTCCTAAATAGGGTCCAAAAAACGGAATCACGTTGGTAATTCCCACTATAACACTGATAAGAGCCGGATACGGGAACTTAATCAATGTCATCCCTAAAAAGCATAACATTCCGATGAGAATAGAGTCTGTAATCTTCCCAATAATAAATCCTCCAAAGGTACGGTCTACAAACCGGATATCCTGAATAAAATTATTGGCATTTTCTTCATTAAACAAAGCATAAATCACTTTTTTGCCTTGTCCGGCAAATAATTCTTTACTTCCTAATACATATATGGAAATAATAAATCCAAGTATAAAATTCCACAAAAATTTCGCAACGCCAATCACACTAAGGGAAATCTCTTTTATCAGTACATTTAATTGTGGTACAACCTTTTGATTCAGCCATACTTCCATTTCCCCTGAGTATTTGGTAATTAAATCCGTCAAAAAGGTTTCTACCCTCATATTATTTGCCAGTGTTCCCTGCAGCCAGTTCTCCAAGTTGTTGATATATACCGGGAACTGAAGAACAATGCTTTGGAGACTTTTAATAATCTGAGGAATTACCATGGAGAAAAAGCCATATATAATGCAGATAAAAAGCAGCATTGTAAGAATAATGGAAAAAATTCGGATTCTTTTTTTCTCTTTTACTCCTATTTTTATTTCAAAATGATGATAAAGGGGAAAAAAGAGCTTTTTTTCCAGAGTATTCAATACGGGAGTCAACAGATATGCCAAAACAAGGCCGTCAATAAAGGGCATCAGTACGCTTGCCAATCCGGAAAGAGCCGCCTTAATATTTGTGCCGTGAAATAGAAAATAATAAAATAAAATGGATGCACAAATTGTTAAAAATGCTGTAATCCCCCAGTATAGATACTTTTTATCCCAACGATATTTCATGAATAATGCCTCCGTTTGCTTTTTGCTTCTTATATTATAAATAACTGGCAGAGAAATAGCAATCCTAATTAAAAAAACTACTGTAAACTCTTCCAAAAAAATGTATAATAAGAAGGAAGTATTATTTATAAAAACACAAATACATAACAGTACTATGACTTGAAAGGATTAAAAGATAAAAATGAAACACCAACAGCTATTAAGCTATACAAGAAGAGCCGTAGATGATTATGCCATGATTGAGGAAGGGGACAAAATCGCCATTGGCATATCCGGTGGCAAAGACAGCCTTGCACTTTTATGTGCCCTAAAGGGACTTAAACGTTTTTATCCAAAAAGGTTTGATATACATGCCATTACGGTAGATTTGGGATTTGATAATCTGCATCTGGATAAAATCACAAAGCTGTGTGAGAATTTAGAGGTTCCCTATACGGTAGTAAAAACAGAAATTGCCAAAATCATATTTGAAGACCGAAAGGAAACGAACCCCTGCTCTCTTTGTGCAAAAATGAGAAAAGGAGCCTTAAATGAAGAAATAAAAAAGCTAGGCTGTAATAAGGTTGCCTATGCCCACCACAAGGATGATGTGGTGGAAACTATGCTGCTATCTTTGATTTATGAAGGAAGGTTCCACACCTTTTCTCCGAAGACCTATCTGGACAGAATGGATCTGACTGTTATCAGACCTCTTATGTATATAAACGAAATGGATATCATCGGCTATGTAAAGCAAAATCAGCTTCCGGTAGCAAAAAGCCCCTGTCCGGCGGACGGACATACAAAACGGGAATATGTAAAGCAGCTTTTAAAACAATTGACTGCTGAAAATCCGGGAGTAAAGGAAAGGATGTTTACGGCTATCGTTAATGGAAATCAGGAAGCATGGCATAAGCTTTAAAATAAACTGTTTTATGTCAGGTATGGTGCTTATTGCAAATAAGCATACAACAAAAAGCGAAAGAAATGGCAAAAAGGACAAAGGAAATAAAGAAGGACAAAAAAAGAAAGGCTTCAACAATGGAAAATAGAAATTATCATGACCAGCAGAATATTACAAATTTAATAAAGCTTAGA
This sequence comes from Robinsoniella sp., assembly GCA_023664735.1. Lineage (GTDB taxonomy): Bacteria > Bacillota > Clostridia > Lachnospirales > Lachnospiraceae > RGIG3040. The sequence goes on from JAMPFB010000040.1 coordinate 15,804, forward strand.
GAGGTAACTGCTGACCTGCCCGGCTTTTGCAAGCAGTTCTTTCGGGGAATTGAAAACAATACTTCCTCAAAGACCCGGCTGGGCTATGCTTTGGATTTGCGAATATTTTTTGAATTTTTAAAGGAAAACAATTCTTTTTTAAAAAATACAGAAATTACCAAATTTCCTCTTTCTATTTTGGATTCTCTTACCCGGGAAGATATAGAAGAATATTTGGAATATTTATCTTATTATCAAAAAGACGGAAAGGAATACACCAACGACGAACGTGGAAAATCAAGGAAGCTTGCCAGCCTAAGAAGCTTCTACAATTATTATTTTACCAGTGAATTGATTGAAAAAAATGTGGCAGCGCTTGTGCCTATGCCAAAGCTGCACCAAAAGGAAATTATTCGTCTTGACCCTGATGAAGTGGCTGCTTTGTTAGATGCAGTGGAAACAGGAGAAAATCTTACTGCCAGTGAAAGAAAATATCATACCAAAACAAAGGTGCGGGATTTAGCCCTGCTCACTTTGTTATTAGGCACCGGCATCCGTGTTTCGGAATGTGTAGGACTTGACCAAAAGGATGTGGATTTAAAAAATGGGGGCATAAAAATCCGGCGGAAAGGCGGTTATGAAGCAGTGGTTTATTTTGGCGATGAGGTGGAGGAAGCTCTTTTGCCCTATTTAGACCAGCGGGAGCATACAATTCCCGCCGAAGGACATGAAGATGCATTGTTTCTTTCCATGCAAAATAAACGAATCAGCGTTCGAAGCGTGGAAAAGCTTGTAAAAAAATATGCCAGCCGTGTTACCAGCTTAAAAAAAATTACTCCCCATAAGCTGAGAAGCACCTATGGCACAAGCCTTTATCGGGAAACCGGTGATATTTATTTAGTAGCCGACGTATTGGGACATAAAGATGTAAATACCACGAAAAAGCATTATGCCGCACTGGAAGAAGAACGCAGAAAGAAAGCAGCAGGCGCCGTAAAATTAAGAAAGGACTGACCCTATTCTTCAGGTTCAGTCCTTTTTACTTAACTGCTCTCTCACTTCTTTGCTTCTTCAAAGTCCTGAATAAACTGTTTAATCAGCTTTACAGTACCGTCTACTCCCAGTACGGAGCTGTTTATCGTCAAATCATAGCTGGCAGCCATCCCCCACTTTTTGGAGCTGTAATAATTGTAATAGCTTTGCCTTTGTTTATCCTTTTTTAAAATCATATCCTTTGCTTTTGCTTCTGACAGATTGTATTTTTCCATAATGCGCTTTGTTTTTACGTCCATATCTCCCTGAATGAAAACGCTCAGTACATTTTCATAATCTGCAAGAGCATAATCCGCACATCTTCCCACAATCACACAGCTTCCCTCGCTAGCTATTTTCTTAATAGTGTCATATTGGGCAAGAAATATTTTCTGGCTGATGGGCATATCTACCAATGCAGCGGAATTGTATCCAAAGGAATAGGTGTCCATGACCAGATTATATAAAAAGCTGTTTGTAGGCCTCTCATCATGGGCATGGATCATTTCTTCACAAAATCCACTTTCCTTTGCCGCCCTTGTAAGCAACTCTTTATCATAAAAAGGAATCCCAAGCTCATCTGCAAGCTTATTGCCGATTTCTTTTCCTCCCGAACCAAACTGCCGTCCTATCGTAACAATCGTATTCATATAAGCGCCCTCTTTCTATTTGGCATCCACTCCTGTTAGCGGAATACCTTATTTCAATTTGCTAAAATAATTTACTAATATTATATAAAATTTGTGCAAAAAGTACAATACTTTTCCATGTAAACTTTAAAAAATACTTTATAAAATTTGTAACCAATTTATAACCGTTCAGCCTTTTTTTAGTAAAGATGGATAACCGGACGCTACATTCTAAACTCAACTATATCGTCAAATATTTTGCGAGGTCTTGCGGTTGGATTTTCATTCGCATATCCCAAAGCGATTGCCCCTATCAATTGAAATTCAGTATCAAGATATGAAATTAACTCTTTGTAAGCAAAGCAAGTATTTGCAATCCATAATGTTCCAATTCCTAATTCCTGCGCTTGTAACAGCATATTTTCAATAAATGCACCTATTGACAAATTATCGCATATTTCTGTAAATCTCTCATCCGCATTAAGTGATACAAATGGACTTTTTCCATTTGTGTTTAATATAACAATTAAAACAGGGGCTTCCCTCATTATCCGTAATGTATTTTTTGCGTCCGTTAATCCACTTTTTGATTGTGGCAACATTGCATTGATTTCTTCCCTTTTAATTCCCGTTTCCATACAAGCAAGAAATTCTTCTTTATGTTCATTTCCCAACACAACACATTTCCACGGTTGTCTGTTTTTTGCTGATGGTGCAACCATACCTGCACTTATGATGACATCTACAATTTCTTTTGGCACATTCTCATTTGAAAACTTCCTAATACTTCTTCTGTCAAATATTGGTTTATCACCCATAAATTAGACCTCCTTTCGCAAATTCTATTATGAAATTTCTTGAAAATTATTATACATAGTGGTATTATGACAATACAAAGAGAAAACACCCACTCCAAAGTGGATGCTCCGAGTTTAGGCTAAAGAATGTCCTTACGGACACTGCCTATCCTGTTGGCAGACAAGATAGGCAGTTTTATTTGGCTTGTTTCTCATATCGAGAAAGGCTACCACTCTGTCATGGGTATTTTCCGTAAATGTATTGTAACACGAAGAAATATGAGTGGCAATTAGTTTTTTAGATTTCTTGTAAGTATCATAATGCCCGCCCCAAATCCAGTATTTATCAAATATTTAGAGCCAAATGCCATAAAGCAATCCCTGAAATGCCCATTTTACAGCATTTCAGGGATTTTATCCATTGATAGTTCATACTATATCTTGTGTCTAAAGAATTGTAATGCACATCATTCTATATAGAAATTCCAAATATTATTTAAATTATAATCCTTTATAAAATTTTTTTGCAAGAAAATCGCAAGATTGAAATACAGATAAAAATAATTTAAAATTGAGTAAGTTCTATTATAAATCTTGAATTTCCATTTTCCCATTGTGAAAGCAATCGATTTCATTCTTAGTCCAATTGCAAAGTAATTCTGTTGTATTAAATTTTAATCTTAATTTATCGCAAAGAATTGGATTAAAAATAATCTTCGCTCTAGATGTTGTATAATCATCATTATTAAAATCATTAAGTGGAGATAATCCTGCATTAAATACAAAACAAATATGATGTACATAATGATGAGTCTCTGCTACAGTTTGGTCATAATATAAACCTATAAGTCCTAGTTGGTAAAGAACCAATAACTTATTTTTAACTTCATCCATTTTATATACGAATAAAGCATCGAATTTAATTTTCGCTAACTTTTCCAAAAACATACTTGTTTCTTGAAGAATATCGCAATCCAAAAATTTCAGAAGAACTGCTTCAAGATTACGAAATACATTTTTATATTCACCAATCACTTCTTTATTTAATATATCAGTAGAGCTATGTTTAATACATCGCTTAAACATTTCTTGACTAAATTCTTTTTTGCTACCAATGAACTTAATATCTTGTTTAGAATCTGTCTCTATAACATATGACAATAAATTAGACAAAATAGTAATTAAATCTCTCGGACGCCACAAAGAACACCTGAGTATGTAATTAAAAAGACTCATACCTACAACATTCCCTCGCACATTCATATAAACAATTTTAGGAAGTTGTGGAAAAAAATCCAGTGCATTTTCCCATCTTTGATAATAATCTAAGTTTTTATCTATAATGACATCTGAATCTATTTTTAAAATAAGATACTCTAAGCGTTTTACACATAATTCTAACAATTCAAAAGCATCCCACGTTAAACTACAAAAATTCTTCTTCGCACTATCTCTATCCGACATTATAATTTGGTCATACCGATCTCTAGGTAAAACAATGCAAAAATCCATATATTCACCAAATGTACTCATAATCGGCGAATCATATTCATTCTGCTTATATTTGCATACAACATCAACAAGTGACATATAAAATTCTTGTTCATATATCGTACGCATCCGATATTCAAGACTATCTCTATTCATTTTTTGTGTAGATTCTCTAAAATACTCTGAACGCATATCAAATCCATCAACAGAAATTAAAATTTTCTTGTCACATCTGTCTAAAGCTTCTGCAAATTTGGATAAACCAGCTTTAGAAAACATACGTTCCAAAATAAGATCTGCTCGCATATTTACATTAAAGGAAGCATACAGTGATTCAGGATTAGCTTGGTCAATTGAATATGAAAATTGGTTTGCAACCTCATCTACCGCTAGTGTAAAAAGTGCTCTAGGAACGGAATCTATTTTAAAACTTAAATATTTACGTCTAGTTGAATCCTTAAGATTTAACATAGTCTTTAACTTATTAACTACCCTTTGAAACGAACTGTATCTTACGTCACTTCTCTTTATATGATGATCATCAATCTCAATTCCAATTGTCAATATTGTTTGCAACACAAAATAAACTTGCCAAAAAATATTAAGTATCTGATATGGTTCAATAACATCGGTATCATGACTGTTTCTTAAAATCAACTCTGTATATGCATGTTCATGTTGAAATGCTTCTGCCTTAATTGGGATCATTTGTTTATAATGCTTGTTAAAACCCAGAATATCTATGCCTTTAAAATTTGTAATAAATGTTGATTTTCCCGCCCCTTTTCTACCCGCCACAAAATAATACTTTTGTGCCATGATATAAATATAAATTTGAGATTTAACCAAACAACTTTCAGGAAGTTCTTCTGTATTTTTTAGCCAAAATAATTTTTGTACAGTTTCTAAGGTTGATGCATATTCTGGTAAACTTGTATTAAAATTAAATAGAGTTTGTCCTACCAAATCATCAATAAATTTTTGATAAGCGGCTCTATTATTCTTATCAATACAATATTGGGGACTTTTTGCAGTCTGTTTTTTAGAAATAAATTTCATAATAGATGGACAAATATTATCCTCATACGGAGAAAATACAGATGTTTCTCGATTTCCTCTAAGTATTACAGGAAATACTGAACTTGGATTTATTTCATACATCTCCTGTACCTTTTCATATTCCTTTTGAATAATACGTTCCCTATTTGTCTTTGGAGACAACAGTATCGACTTAAGTTCTGGTGTCAGATATATGACCACCATATTATGTTTTTCTATTTCTTCAATTTTCTCTCTAATATTAGAGTTATAAGAATACGAATATCGGTCCAGTGTGACTTTTATTTTACTTTCTGTTTCAATCTTCTTTTTCAAAAAATCAAGAATTTCATAATCATCATTTTCCTCCCATGAATAACAAAAAAAACAAGTTGGACGCTTCATTCTCTTCACCCCTTATCCAATAATCCAAAAGCATTTTTAACAAAACTATATATTTTTATTGCCATTACAGTTACTAATAAGTATTCTGTTTCAAATTCTTTTCGTATCGCACAATCTATCATTTTATGCAAATAAAAATACTATATTCTTTTTCTATCCTTCCACCTGTTCCACATTGCTACATATAATTTATTAGTACATTCTTTCATCAATTCCGTTACTAAATCATCGTTCTGTTTTTTCTTTGCGACATACGATGCGATGATAAGCATTATATTATTATATGCATCATACTCTGATCCTAACTTGGCTAAAGAGCAAATATCATTTTCAACAATATCAGGGAATGTCAAAGTCTTCATTCTTTCATAAATTTCCCTAAACATTTTTTCGGTCTCTTCTTTACATAAAGACAATGAATCATTATTTTCTAAAACAATCTCTTCTGCAATACCAACTTTAGAAAAGTCACGGTTGTATAAATGTAAGCTATC
>JAMPFB010000041.1 GCA_023664735.1 Robinsoniella sp.
TGTATTCAATTGATAAATGTGGACGGAAGATATGTTCCTGATGTATATCATATAGTATTACATATATTGATAATTGTTGCGTTTGTTATGACATTGCTTTATAAAAAAGATAAGAATACACTTAATATTGAAGCGTGAAGTTCCCGTTTGTCTAGCTAATTACTGCAACAATCATAACTAAATAGCAACACAGCGTCAGAGCGTATAGAAAGCTAATCTATGCGCTCTTTTTTCATGTAAAGGAGCAGAGAAAGCATGAATGACAAAATTATCCGCTGCCGTCTCCCACGTCCGTCCGCTAAAGCTCCTACGTCCTCCCACGTAACAGTTCAGCCCACAGGCGCAGAGGAAAGACCACACAGAGCATGTTTTCTAAAGGAGCCCTTATAAAAACGCCAGCGCTTAGCGAGGTATTTTCGAGCTTAGCACTGTTGCGTTTTTATAGAGCGAGAGCGTGGCGACGTAGAAAACATGCTCTGTGTGGTCTTTCCTCTGCGCCTGTGGGCTGAACTGTTACCCTACCCCCCAAAAACATCAAAAAACTTCTCTATTCCTATTTACCAAAAAATATGATATCATTATCCCATATGAAACCTTAATAAAAAAAGCAAAGGAATGAGCCATATTATGAAAATCAGATTTCAAAACGCAAGAATATTATCTATGAAGGAAGGAGAAGATATTTTCTTTGGGGAGCTTCATGTGACAGACAATAAAATCAGCTATATAGGAGAGGAAAAGCCGGAATTTTCTAAAGAAAGCTGGGACAGGGTCATTGATGCAAGGGGCAATGTGCTTATGCCGGGCTTTAAAAATGCCCATACCCATTCTGCCATGACATTTTTACGCACCTATGCAGAGGATTTACCTTTAAAAGAATGGCTGAATGAAAAAGTGTTTCCCATGGAGGCAAAATTAAAGCCGGAGGACATGTACCCGCTTTCCATCCTTGCCATTATGGAATACCTTACAAGCGGTATAACGGCTAACTTTGATATGTACATGTCGCCGGAATTTGTGGCAAAGGCATCAAAGGACACAGGCTTTCGTACCGTATTATGCGGCAGTGCCAATAACTTTGGCGGCACAAAGGAGTCTTTGAGGAAAGAATACGAAACATTAAACAAATACCATGAATTAGTCAGCTACCAGTTGGGCTTCCATGCGGAATATACCACATCCAAGGAGCTGATGCTTGATATTGCAGATTTGGCAAAGGAATTAAAGACCCCTGTGTATGTGCACAATTCCGAAACAAAAGAAGAGGTGGCGGGCTGTGTGGAGCGTTATGGCAAGACTCCTACGGCATTTCTTGACAGCATCGGCATGTTTGAATATGGCGGAGGCGGGTTTCACTGCGTCCATATGACAGAAGAGGATTTGAATATATGCAAGGAAAAAGGGCTGTATGTGGTAAGCAACCCCGGTTCTAATTGCAAGCTGGCAAGCGGAATCGCCCCTGTTTCCAAAATGCTGGAAATGGGAATCCCTGTGGCGCTTGGCACTGACGGGCCGGCAAGCAATAATTGTCTGGATATGTTCAAGGAAATGTTCTTAGTGTCCGGGCTTCAGAAAATCGCCTGCGAGGATGCCACTGCAGTGGACTCCATGGAAGTGCTGAAAATGGCAACGGTAAATGGGGCAAAAGCAATGGGGCTTACCGATTGTGACGTGCTCAGTGAAGGAAAACTTGCAGATTTGATTATGATTGATTTAAATCAGCCTAATATGCAGCCAATCCATCATATTCCCAAGAATATTGTATATAGCGGCAGCAAGCTCAATGTGGCAATGACTATGGTAAATGGCAGCATTTTGTATGAAAAAGGAGAATTTTTCATTGGGGTGAAGCCGGAAGATATTTATGAGCAGGCAAATGGGATTATTGCAAGAATTAGGGAAACAGAGTAAAAGCAGCAAACGAAAGAAGAAGGATTATGACTTGTAAGGAGACGGAAAAAGCAATTCCCTTGTTTTTTGAAGAGGAGCTGGAGGGAAAAGAGCTGCAGGACTTTGTAAGCCATATAAGAAGCTGCAGCGATTGTAAGGAAGAGCTTACCATTTATTTTCTGGCATCGGAAGGAATTGCCAGATTAGAGGAAGGAAGCAGTCTGGACTTGGACAAGGAGCTGGAAGCAAGAATCGAAGGGCAGGAGCACAGGCTGAAGCTGCGCCATTCTTTAAAGATTGGTTTTTATTGTATGGAAATCGTTTTGATTGTTATGATTCTGTTTATTTTATGGTATGTATTGTAAAGGAGCCTTATGGAAAAGAAATTAGTATTGATAGATGGACACAGCATTTTAAACAGGGCATTTTACGGAGTGCCGGACTTAACCAATAAGGAGGGCTTTCACACCAATGCCATTTATGGGTTCTTAAATATTTTATTTAAGATTTTGGAAGAGGAGAAGGCGGAATATCTGGCTGTGGCATTTGATGTAAAGGCGCCTACCTTCCGCCATGAAATATACAAGGAATATAAGGGTACAAGAAAACCTATGCCGGAGGAGTTAAGGGAGCAGGTTCCCGTTATGAAGGAAATCCTAAAGGCAATGAATGTGCTTGTGCTGGAAAAAGCAGGGCTGGAGGCAGATGATATTTTAGGCACGCTGGCAAAGCTGGGAGAAAAGGAAGGCTGTCAGGTTTCCCTTGTATCAGGGGACCGGGATTTGCTGCAGATTGCTTCTGAGCATATTAAAATCCGCATTCCAAAGACCAAGGGAGCCAGAACGGAAGTTGAGGATTATTACGCAAAGGACGTGTTGGAAAAGTATCAGGTTACCCCGGAGCAATTCATTGAGTTAAAGGCATTGATGGGAGATACGGCAGATAATATTCCCGGCGTTCCGAAAATCGGGGAAAAGACGGCAACCGGATTACTGGTGGAATATGGCACGATTGACAATATCTATGCGCATCTGGAGGACATCAGCAAAAAAAGCATTCGGGAAACGCTGGCAGCCAATAGGGAGCTGGCGGATTTGAGTAAGACACTGGCAACCATCGATATACAGGCAAAGGTTCCTTTTTCTTTGGAAGCGGCTAAAATCGGCAGGCTTTATACAAAAGAGGCTTATGAGCTGTTTTCCAAGCTGGAATTTAAAAACATGCTTTCCAGATTTGAAGAGGATACCACACACAACGACCATGCTGACAGCTTTTTCTATGTGGAGGAAAGGACGAAGGCAGACAGTATATTTGAAACAGCTGCTTCAAAGGAATATGCGGCATATTCCTTTTTTTCCGAATGGGTAAAGGAGGAAACAAAGGAGACGCCTTTAGAGCGCATGATACGGGGAGAGGACGGCGAGGCAGAAGGACGGAAGCTGCTTGGAATCGCCTTTTCTTATGGAGAAGACAATCATGTATTTTTTAAAGCCGGAGAAGAGCTTACGGAAGAATACCTTCTTTCCCAAATGAGCGAGTTAGCAAATGCTTATCGCAGGCAGAAAAAACTGCTGATTGCCTTTGACGTGAAAAAGACCTATGAATATTTTTCCCTTTCCCAGATAGACAGAAGGCTGACGGATGGCTTTTTTGATGTAAAGCTTGCGGCTTATCTGCTCAATCCTTTAAAAAGCGAATATACCATAGAGGATATTGCCAATGAACAGCTTGGCATCATGTTAAAGGACAGGGCTGCCTATTTTGGAAAGAAATCTTTGTATGAATCCATGAAAAATGAAAAGGAGGCTTTTTTGGAATATGCCTGCTTTCACTCCTATACGGCATATGCCAGCTATGAAAAATTGAAGCGTCAGTTAGCAGATGCTGATATGGAACAATTGATGCAGGATATGGAAATGCCTCTGACCTATGTGCTGTACCAGATGGAAAAGGAAGGCGTCATGGTAAAGGCTGGGGAGCTAAAGGAATATGGACAGGTTCTTTCCGTCAGGATAGACCAGTTGGAAAAGGAAATCTATGAAGGTGTGGGTGAAGAATTTAACATTAATTCTCCCAAGCAGTTAGGGGAAATTCTGTTTGGAAAGCTTGGTTATAAAGGTGGAAAGAAGACGAAAACAGGATATTCCACTGCGGCGGATGTATTGGAAAAGTTAGCGCCGGATTATCCGGTTGTTTCCAAAATTCTGGAATACAGGGGGCTTGCCAAGCTAAAATCCACCTATGCGGAAGGGCTTTATGACTATATCAGGGAGGATGGCAGGATACACAGTAATTTCAACCAGATGATTACTGCCACCGGAAGGATTTCTTCCACAGAGCCTAACCTACAAAACATTCCCATGCGCATGGAGCTTGGAAGGCTGATTCGGAAGGTATTCGTGCCAAAGGAAGGCTGCGTGCTGATGGATGCGGATTATTCCCAGATTGAGCTGCGCATTTTGGCACATATGTCTGGAGATGAAGCGCTGATTGAGGCTTATAATCAGTCAGAGGATATCCACCGCATTACCGCTTCTAAGGTATTCCATACTCCTTTTGAGGAGGTAACGGATTTACAGAGGAGAAATGCAAAGGCAGTGAATTTTGGAATCGTATATGGCATCAGCTCTTTTGGATTAAGTCAGGATCTTAGCATAAGCAAAAAGGAAGCGGCAGATTATATAGAAGCTTATTTTAACACCTATCCGGGAGTAAAGGCTTTTTTGGATGCAGAGGTGGAAAAGGCAAAGAAGCAGGGCTACTCCATTACCTTGTATAACCGGAGGCGGCCTTTGCCGGAAATAAAAAGCAGTAATTTCATGCAGAGGCAGTTTGGGGAAAGAGTGGCAATGAATGCCCCCATACAGGGAACGGCAGCGGATATTATGAAGCTTGCCATGATTGCAGTATATTGGGCGCTTTTCGAGGCAGGGCTTTCCTCAAAGCTTATTTTACAGGTGCATGACGAGCTCCTGATTGAAACAAAGCTTGAGGAAAAGGCACAGGTGGAAGAAATACTGGCAGGCAGCATGAAGCATGCGGCACAGTTAAAGGTGGAACTGGAAGTGGATCTGCATACCGGGGAAAACTGGTATGAAGCAAAATAGGAAATAAGCTATGAAAGTGATTGGGATTACCGGAGGGGTAGGAGCCGGAAAGACCCAGATATTAAACTATCTGGAAGAAAAGTATCAGGCAAGGATTCTTATGGCGGATCAGGTTGCCCATATAGTAAAGGAAAAGGGACAAAGCTGCTATGAGCCGTTAGTGAGGCTTTTAGGCAGAAGCGTACTGGATGAAAAGGACCAGATTGACAAGGGTAAAATGGCAGCCATGATTTTTTCAGATCAGAAGCTGCTTTTACAGGTCAATCATGTGATACATCCGGAAGTAAAGAAATATATACTTGGGCAGATCGAGCAGGAAAGAAAAAAGGGAAGGACGAAATTTTTCTTTTTAGAGGCGGCGCTGCTGATTGAAGAGCATTATGATGAAATTTGTGATGAATTATGGTATATTTATGCAGAGGATTCCATTCGCATAAGCAGGCTGATGGAAAGCAGAGGCTACAGCCGGGAGAGGACATTGCAGATTATGAAGGGACAGCTTTTGGAAGAAGAATTTAGAAAGGGCTGCCAGTTTGTGATTGATAACAGTGGAAAACTTGAAGAGGCATTGGAACAAATAGATAGAAAGCTGGGGGAATACCTGTGACAAAAACAAAGGAAGCATTTGTATTTGGTTTGGATATTGGAACAAGAAGCATTGTAGGAACGGTGGGCTATAAAAACAAAAACCGTTTTGTGGTAGTAGCTCAGGAGTCAAAGGAGCATGAGACAAGAGCCATGTTAGACGGGCAGATTCACGATATCCATGCAGTAGGAGAAACCATCAAAGAGGTGGTGGCGCTTTTAGAAGAAAAAATTGGAGAGCCTTTAAAGCAGGTAAGCATTGCTGCAGCAGGACGTGTGCTGAAAACAGTTACGGCTCATGGGGACATGGAATTTTCAGAGGATAAGCTGATTACGCAGGAGGATATTTATGGCTTGGATTCCTTGGCGGTGGAAAAGGCTTATGAGCAGTTTCAAATAGAAAACAAGACGGACATGAAATTTTATTGCGTAGGATATTCTGTAGTAAAATACTACATGAATGGTTACTTGATTGGCAATCTGGAATCCCATAAGGCAAAATCCATAGGAGTGGATTTAATTGCTACCTTCCTGCCGGATGATGTGGTGGATGGGTTATATCGTGCCGTGGAGTATGCGGGGTTAGAAGTTGCTAACTTAACCTTGGAGCCTATTGCAGCGATTACAGTAGCCATACCGGAAATGTACCGTATGCTCAATATAGGACTGATTGATGTAGGAGCAGGCACTTCCGACATTTCCATTACAAAGGATGGAAGCATTATTGCCTATGGTATGCTTCCGGTAGCGGGAGACAGCCTTACGGAAGTGATTGCAAGAAATTGTCTTGTGGATTTTACCACTGCGGAGGAAATCAAAAAAAGCATTTCCATTACGGAAACAGTAGAATATAAGGATATTATGGGGCTTCCCCAGAATATTACAAGAAAGCAGGTGCTTGATATCTGCAAGGAATCCGTTACGATGATGGCAAAGCAGGCAGCAGATAAGCTTCTGGAATTAAACGGAGGAAAGCCGGTCAGCGCCGTATTTGTTGTAGGCGGAGGCGGTAAGATTCAGGGCTATACCGAGTATGTTGCGGAATATTTAGGGATTCCCAAGGAGCGCTGTGCCGTAAGGGGCAGTGAAGTCATGGACAAAATTGATTTTTTAGAGACCGATGTGGTGAAGGATTCCCTGTTGGTAACTCCCATTGGTATTTGTTTGAATTTTTATGAGAAAAGCAATAATTTTATTTTTGTTACCTTTAATGAAGCAAGAATAAAGCTTTATGATAATAATAAATTATCCATTGTGGATGCTGCAATGCAGGCGGATTTCCCCAATGACGGCCTCTTTCCAAAAAGAGGGCAGTCCCTTACCTTTACGATTAATGGCAAGCAGAAGGTGATACGGGGGGAAGCAGGAGAAGCGGCAGTTATTACATTAAATGGAGAGCCGGCGGATATTCACACGCCTATCCGGAGAAATGACCTGATTACCGTAAAAGAATCTACTGCAGGAAAGCCCGGAGAAATGGAGGTAGGAAAGCTGCCAGAATTTTCGGCAAGCCTTTCCATATTTGTAAATGATAAAAAGGTGGAGTTTCCCAAGTTTGCCAGTGTAAACGGACAATTGCAGTCAGCCTTTTATTCCATTAAAGAAAATGATACAATTGAAATGCTGAATTTTTATACAGTGAAGCAGATTATTGAATTTATGGATGTGATACTGGATCACAATATGAATGTTTATGTAAACAACCAGATAGCAGATTTGGAAACAAAGGTATATGAGAATTTTTCCGTTATTTGGACATTAGAAACATTAGAGCTTCCGGAGGTGGAAATCAGGGAAGAAACCGTTCAGTTTCCAATTGAGGAAAAGGAAGAAATATCCCGATTTTCGAGGGAAGCAGATGAAAGCGAAATGGATTCAGATGGCAGGCAAACAGTGTATGAGAGCAGTACAGAGGCAGGGGCAGCCGGGGAAAAGCAAACGGAGCGAAACAAACAATCTTTGCACAAGCAGACAGAGAGAATCGAAGCAGTAGTTTTAGAAAATACAGACACATCTGCCAAGACCAGCCAGCCTGTTGGCAGTATGCAGGGCAATCCGGCTGACAATCAGCAGGATGGGGAAAACACTACGATTCATATTATAGTAAACAAAAAGCCACTTACTTTATCGGGCAAAAAGGATTATATCTTTGTGGATGTGTTCGACCACATCGATTTTGATTTGTCAAAGCCTCAGGGAACCAGTGTGGAAACCGTTTTAAATGGTGAAAATGCAGGATTTACCCAGCTTCTTTCAGAAGGAGATGTGCTAGATATTTTCTGGAAGAAAGAATAATTTTATGAGCTTTAGCAAAGGGAGGAAAAAGAAATGAAGCTTCTAAGCATTGCAAGCGGAAGCAGCGGAAATTGCATTTATGTAGGAAATGAAGACACGCATATTCTGATTGATGCGGGCATTAGCGGAAAAAAGGTGGAGGCAGGGCTCAAATCCATAGGGCTTACGGCGGCGGATTTAGACGGGGTTTTTATTACCCATGAGCACATTGACCATATAGGAGGGCTTGGGGTGCTTGCCAGAAAGTGCGGACTTCCCATTTATGCCACAAAAGGCACGATTCAGGGGATTTTAGATACAAAATCCGTAGGAAAAATTGAAATGGAGCTTTTCCATCCCTTTGATGGCTATGGCTGCTGTCAGGTGGGGAGCCTTACCATAGACCCTCTTCCCATTTCCCATGATGCCAATGACCCGGTGGCATACCGTATTTACTGCGGGGAGAAACGTCTTGGAATCGTTACGGATCTTGGAATCGTCACGGATGAGATAGTAGATGGTTTTCAGAATATGGACGCTTTGTTCATAGAAGCCAATCATGACGAAAGAATGCTGCAGGCAGGCGCTTATCCCTATTACTTAAAAAAGCGTATTGCAGGCAAGAAGGGACATTTGTCCAATGAAAGCAGCGGAAGGTTTTTAAGCAATATTGTAAACGACCATTTAAAATATATTATGTTGGGCCATTTAAGCCATGAAAACAATCTGCCGGAGTTAGCTTATGAAGCAGTGCGGCTGGAAATCAATATGGGGGACAATCCTTACCATGCAGAGGATTTTTATATCAGCGTGGCAAAAAGAAGTGAGCCAAGCCCATTGATTGAATTTTAGGAAGCAGAAAAAAGTATGGAAGCATGAGGAGCATAAAAATGAAAAAAACAATCATAACAGTAGTAGGAAAAGACACGGTAGGAATTATTGCAAAGGTATGTACATATTTGGCGGAAAACGAAGTGAATATTCTGGATATTTCCCAGACTATCGTGCAGGACTATTTTAACATGATGATGTTAGTGGATATGAACAATGCCAAAAAGCCTTTTGGGGATATTTCGGACGAGCTTGCAAAGGTGGGAGAGGAAATCGGCGTAGTAATCAAATGCCAGAGGGAAGACATTTTTGATAAAATGCACCGTATCTAATAAAATAGCATAAAACGGAGAATGAGACATGATTAACTTTTTTGAAGTAAACGAAACAAACAAAATGATAGAAAAGGAAAATCTGGATGTACGAACCATCACAATCGGAATCAGCCTGCTTGACTGTATCTGTACAGATTTGGAAACCCTTCGGAAAAACATATACGATAAAATTGAAAGAACCGCAAGGAATCTGGTGGCAACCGGGGAAGCGATAGAGAAAGAATTTGGCATTCCCATTGTGAATAAGAGAATTTCCGTAACCCCCATTGCTCTTGTAGGAGGGGCAGCCTGCAAGACAAGCGAGGATTTTGCAAAGATAGCGGAAACTTTGGATCAGGTGGCAAAGGAAGTAGGCGTAAATTTTATTGGCGGCTATTCCGCCCTTGTATCAAAGGGGATGACAAAGGCAGATGAGCTGTTGATCCGTTCCATTCCCCTTGCCCTTTCTAAAACGGAAAGAGTATGCAGCTCTGTGAATTTAGGCTCTACCCGCACCGGGATCAATATGGATGCAGTAAAGCTTATGGGAGAAATGGTAAAGGAAACAGCGGAATATACAAAAGAGAACGATTCCTTAGGCTGTGCAAAGCTGGTTGTATTTTGCAATGCGCCGGATGACAATCCGTTTATGGCAGGCGCCTTTCATGGAGTTACCGAGGCGGATGCCATTATTAACGTTGGAGTTTCCGGACCGGGTGTAGTGAGAACTGCTTTGGAAAAGGTACGGGGAGAAAGCTTTGAGGTTCTTTGTGAGACTATCAAAAAAACGGCATTTAAAGTAACAAGAGTAGGGCAGCTTGTAGCAAAGGAAGCTTCTAAGCTTTTGCAGATTCCTTTTGGAATCGTGGATCTGTCACTGGCGCCTACCCCGGCAATTGGTGACAGCGTAGCGGATATCTTATGTGAAATTGGTTTAGAATATGCCGGGGCGCCGGGAACCACTGCAGCATTGGCGTTGCTGAACGATCAGGTAAAAAAAGGCGGTGTGATGGCATCTTCCTATGTAGGAGGTTTGAGCGGCGCTTTTATTCCGGTTAGCGAGGACCAGGGAATGATCGATGCAGTAATGGCAGGAGCGCTTACTTTGGAAAAGCTGGAAGCAATGACCTGCGTATGTTCCGTAGGGCTTGATATGATTGCCATTCCGGGAGATACAAAGCCCTCCACCATATCCGGAATCATTGCGGATGAAATGGCAATCGGCATGGTAAACCAGAAGACTACTGCTGTAAGGATTATTCCTGTAATCGGAAAAGAAGTAGGGGAAAAAGTGGAATTTGGCGGACTTTTAGGCTATGCGCCTATTATGCCGGTAAACCCATTTTCCTGCGAGGATTTCATCAACAGGGGCGGCAGGATTCCGGCGCCTATCCACAGCTTTAAAAATTAGGGAAAGAACCGGGAGGTATTTTTATGGATTTTAATGCAGTATATCATCGTGCAAACGACAATTTTTGTTATCCGCTAAATGAGGACGAACTGATTATCAATATAAAGACAGGGTATGACGTGAAACAGGTAAATTTATATCAAGGTGACCCTTTTTCCGCAGGAATCCTTGGGGGAAATCAGGTCTGGTCAGGAAACGTCTGGGCAATCCATTTTAAAAAGCGGTTAAAAAATCAAATCTGGTGGACCACTACGCTGCAGCCGGAATATAAGCGCCTGAAATATTATTTTGAGCTGATTACCGATTCAGAGCGCTGGTATTATTTTGAAGACGGGTTTGTCAGCGAGGAGCAAATGAAGCTGGAAGGAAGAAGTATGCAGTGCTTTGTATTTCCATGGATGAACCCTTCTGATATTAACAAGACTCCGGCATGGGTAAATGAAACGGTATGGTATCAGATATTTCCGGAACGGTTCTGCAATGGGGACACATCCAATGACCCGGAAGGAACCCTTCCATGGAAGAATAAAGGCAAGGTGACGAATCAGGAATTTTACGGCGGAGACCTGCAGGGAATCACCGATAAGCTGGATTACTTAAAGGAGTTAGGGATTAACGGAATTTATTTAACTCCTATTAACGAGGCGCCCTCAAGCCATAAGTATGATACCACAGATTATACAAAGATAGATCCGCATTTTGGTAATGAAGAAACCTTTATGAAGATGGTGGAGGAGGCGCATAAACGAGGCATCCGTGTTATGCTTGACGGAGTGTTCAATCACAGTGGAGAATTTTTTGCCCCATGGCAGGAGGTTTGTGAAAAGGGGCCTGAATCCAAGTATTACGACTGGTTTATGATTAATGAGTGGCCCTTTAACCACAAAGGCGGCGCAGCAAAAAAGAAACAGTATTATAGCTTTGCCTTTTTTGACAAGATGCCAAAGCTGAATACAAATAATAAAGAGGTAAGGGAATATCTGTTAGGCGTATGTGAAACATGGGTGAAAAAATATAATGTTGACGGACTTCGGTTAGATGTTGCTAACGAGATTTCCCATGTGTTCTGCAAGGAGCTGCGCACAAGGATGAAGGAAATCAACCCGGACATTTATATACTGGGTGAAATCTGGCATGATGCCATGCCATGGCTGAGAGGGGATGAATTTGATGCTGTCATGAATTACCCCCTTGGACAGAGCATTAAGGATTTCTGGATTGATAAAAGCCTGACTAATGAAGATTTTGAATTTACCATTAACCGCTGTTATACGGGGTATATGCAGCAGACCAATGACGTGCTGTTTAACCTGTTAGATTCCCATGACACCAAAAGGCTTCGCAGTGACGTGAAGAATCTGGATGAATATTTCCAGCAGATTGCCGTATTATTTACTATGCCGGGAAGCCCCTGCATCTATTACGGAACAGAAATCGCCATGGAAGGAGGCCACGACCCTGACTGCAGGCGGTGTATGCCATGGGAGGAAATCGAAGCGGGAGAATATAATGACAGAATTGACATTATCAGGCAGTTGATTCATTTAAGGAAAAGCGAGCCCTTAATGCGCACGAGGAATTTCCATTTTCCCAATAAGCTGGATAACCCACGTGTTATCGAGTTCATGAAGTCGGGCTGGGTGGATAATTACTTGGAGGTTATTATAAACTGTGCGGAAGAGGATATGGAAATCAGAAGAGAGGGGGAAATTTTGTTCCAAAGGCATTATATTGATAATACATTGTTGAAAAATGGTATTCTTATTCGGAAAATAGTTAAGGATGAAATAGGGCTATGACGGCTTCAGAACGAAGATGGCTTATTATAGTTACTGTTTTGGAAGGAATCTTTCCGGCTTTGTGCCACTTTTTTCCCAAGGTTTTTTCTTATACGCTCATGGTGTTTCTGCTGCCTATTGGGATGGTAGTGTCCTATCTGGTTTTTTTTGGACTGGAGAGGTTTTTTGAAAGAGATTTGTCAGTGTACGTAGTCTTTCAGGCAGAAATGGCTATAGGGCTGTGGATTTTCTATTGCATTATTGGATCTTTTTACTCAGAATATGATTTGAGCCGAGAGTTGTGGGAGGGCGCCATGGCTATACTCGTTGCCCTTACGCTTATAATCAATGATACTATATTCGGAGTCATTCTTTTTGTGATAGGAAAAATATATGGGCTGGAAAGCGCTGCTTCCAGAAAGCGGAGAGAAGAGGAAGAAGCCCGTGAAAGGAATGCGGGACCTTATGGAAACTCTTGGACCGACGAAGAAAAGATGTATTGGGAAGAGCTTGAAAAGAGGCAGAGGGAGCGGTTTAAGCAAAGAGATAAGTTTAGACAAAGAAATAACTTTGGGCAGAGAGGAACCGGATGGGGAAGTCCTAGCTGGAATCAGTCCGATTTTGAGCGAAGATATGAGGAGATAAGAAGAGAGCCCCCTCCACCTAAATTTTTATTTGAAAATACCCTCTATTTTAAATCCATTTCCAGCTTAGAGGAGGTACGTCCAAGATATTTGTCCCTAATGAAAAAATACCATCCGGATATGCCGGGAGGAAGTAAGGAAATTGCACAGGAAATTCAAAGCGAATATGATAAAATCTGTGAGGAAAATGGATTGTAGGACTACATATAACTACATATATTTAATGCTATATTTTCCCCTTGCCTTTGCCCTTATGGGCACTTGCAAGGGGAAATTTTTTGTGAAAGATAGTTAGCTGTATGTAGCTCATACGAAAGGGATAGAAAATGGTTGATGGAAGAAAAAATAAAAAATAAAAAAGAAAAATAAAAATTATTTGTAACGAATTGCATTTGAAAAGAACTCACAATATGAGGTGACAAATTTGGAGCGTTCAGAAGTTGATGAAATATATCAGAAAAATGCAGCAATGCTATATAAATATCTATGCGGCTTAACGCAGGATGCACAGCTTGCTGAAGAATTGACACAGGAAACCTTTTATCAGGCAATAAAGGGAATTGACAAATTCAGAGGTGATTGCAAGGTTTCCGTCTGGCTATGTCAGATTGCGAAAAACCTATGGTATAAGGAGCTTGAAAAAAGAAGCAAACACAAAATCGTGGAACTGGATGAGACGATGCCTTCTAAGGAAAACGTTGAATATCATTGTCTGAAGCGTTTGGAAAAGATAGAAATGTTCCGCCTTATGCATAGGTTAGATGATGTAACGAGAGAAGTTATGTATTTACGGCTTGCAGGAGAACTACAATTTTCCGAAATTGCAGAAATCATGGGAAAAACGGAAAATTGGGCAAGAGTAACTTACTACAGGGGAAAACAAAAATTGATGAAAGGAATGAAAGAATGGACAGAGAATTAGCTTGTGAGATTGTAAAAGATTTGCTTCCGCTTTATGTAGACGGAATGGTAAGCGATGTTTCAAAAAAGAGCATAGAAACACATTTGGAGCATTGTACAGGATGTAATGGAATTTATCAGGATATGGCTTTTCATCTGGAAAGGGAAAACCAGTCGCCAGAGGTTTCGGACGTAAAAAGATTTTTGAAAAAAACGAAACAAATGTATTTCCTCTATGGTCTGGGCGGTCTTAGTCTTATTGCTGTATTTGTCTGCCTGATAGTAGATTTGGCATTAAACAAAGGGATTACATGGTCTTTGATTGTGGGAAGCGCTGTTGTATTTGCAGATGTTTTCATATCTGTTCTTTTAATATGTAAAAAGAAGAAAGGGCATATTCTTATGACTGTGATAAGCATTGGAACATTCTGCCTGCTTTCTGTTATACAGATTACCAGATATTATCTTATGAACGTGGGAACATTCTGGTTACTTCCCTACGGCATTCCTATTCTGTTGTTATGGCTGGGGACCCTTTGGATTCCAGTGCTTTTCAGAACATTTTTCAAATGGAATATCTGGGATTGCATCGCATTATTCATGCTGCTAGTAATTGTAGGAAATTATGTTACAAAACTGATTACGGGAGATTATGTATGGAATGATGTGCTTCATATGCGTGGATTTGCAGGCAATGCACTTGGAGAAATGCTAGGCGCCATTGTATTCGGGATTGTTGGGAGGGTCAAAAAGTGGAGAAAATAATTACAGTAAAAAATCTAAGAAAGGCTTATAAAAAGGAAACTGCTGTTGAAAATGTATGTTTTGAGCTTATGTCTGGAAATATTATGGGACTATTGGGGACAAATGGGGCAGGCAAGACCACGACCTTAAAAATGATTACGGGCTTATGTGCAAAGGATAAAGGAGAAATCGTAATAGATGGCATATCTATGGACAGCAATCCGGCGCCTGCCCTGTCAAAAGTAGGGGCAGCACTGGATACTCCCAGCTTTTATCAGGAATTAACCGCAAAAGAAAATATCGAATGTTTTGCAGGTTTATATGGGAATATTCCCAGCGGACAAGTTATGGAGTTGCTTGATTATGTGGGACTTGGAGCATGGGCGGAAAAGAAGGTAAAAAAGTTTTCTCTTGGGATGAAACAAAGGCTTGCTCTGGCAAGAGCTATGTTAGGGCAGCCAAAACTAATTATTTTGGATGAACCTGCAAATGGACTGGATCCGCAAGGGCAGATTAACCTTTACCGACTGATTTGCGATATGGCGAAAGAAAAAAGGACAACGTTTATTGTTTCATCACATCAACTGTACGATATGGAGAAATTCTGTACAGATATTTTAATTTTGGATAAAGGAAAAAGCATTTTGCAGGGAAAAACGGAGGAAATCTTGTCTGAAACAACCAATATTGTTGACTGCATTATGGAAGAGGCGGAGGCTTTTGAAAATGTTCTTTCTAATTTTTATGGAGTAAGCCTGATGTTACGAAAAGAAAATCAGTTTACAGTCAGGCTGGAAGCTATTTGCTTGGATGAATTTATTAGAAAGCTGGTAGAAAGCAATTTACACATCCGTTATCTTTCTGTACGGAAAAACTCCTTGCAGGATTTGTTTCTGAAATTGACGAAAGGAGCCGCATGATGTATTCCTTAACGAAATTATATGCGCAAAGAATGTTCAGGCAAAAGTTGATTTATATATTTTTTGCATGTTTTTTTATAGCCTCTTTTTTTTATGCTTTTCTTATCTCAACCCCACAAATGGAAGAGCTGTTAAATATCAATATTGGAATTGTCGGGAAGGAAAACTTTCCCGAATTTATGATGCGGTTTTATGTGGGGACAGTGGGCATTCTCTTTTCTGTATTTTTGCTGACTTTGTTTATTTGCGAGGAAGACAGGAGCAAAATGCTTTATGAGCCTTTGCTGCATGGAGAAAGCCGAAGCGGAATGATACAATCAAAAACCTGCGTTGCTGTGGGCATGTCAGTGCTATTTGTTTTCTTGACGGCTGTCATAAATTATACAACAGCCTTTATGCGGTGGGGATATAAAATTTTTGATGAAACAGCCGTTCTTAGGACTATTGGGAAATATCTGTTATCGGGTATTTATATGTCATGCATATCGCTTGGAATCCTTGCAGCTTGCATTTGTACCCGCAGCACAATGAAAACGATATTTTTTGTAATTGTGTATATGCTCATGGATTCCTTTATCTGCAATTCCAATGTTTTGTTTTTACAAAAAATATGGATTGGGTATCCCTTTCATCTTTGCACGTTTTCATATGAATACCAGAAAATGCCGTTAAAAGAAATGTTCTTAGGAATAGTTGTTATGGCGCTATATGGAATTATATTTTATCAAATTTCTTTATGCAGGGCAAAAAAAATAGATTTTTAAGCGAGGTGGAAAATGATTGCAAGATTACTTTGCATACAGTTTACAAGGTTAAAAAAGCAAAAAATATTATATTTGTTTTTTGCCGTAATGACAGCGATTATAATTTCTAATGCATTTCAATGTATAGGCAGCGTAGAAGATAATGGCATGAAATATTATGCAGGCGGAAGATTTCCAACCATGTGTATGCAATCATACATTGATATAATTGGTACATTATTCCTTAGTTTTATAAGTGCGGTATTAATCTGCGGAGAAAAAGCAAGCGGGATGTTTCAACAGCCGTTGTTGAATGGTGTTTCCAAAAAACAACTGTTAACAGCAAAAACGGTCAGTATTCTGATTGTTGCTCTGATATGCTTTGGGTTTGTAATTGTGTTTAGCATAGGAATTGGTTTTCTATTTTGGGGAAACCATATATTTGACAATGTGAAGGAATGCTTTTTACAAATATTATTATTGATTCTTCCGCAGGTAACAATGGTTTTATTTTTCGTATTTCTTTCCTTATATATGCCTAATATATCTAGTATGATGTGTGCCTCACTGATTATTTTACTGGTTAACAATTTATTCAGTCAGTTTTTTGGAAACTACATGTTATTTGTGAATTTTATGTATTACTTATATGGATTTTCCGGATATAATGGAATAGCATTAGAGAGTAATAGGATTGTAGCAGGCGTTGTTGTCAATTTGGTAACAGGGATGATTCTTGTTTATTGTATTGGCAGACGTGTGGACAATATGGTGATGTAGGAGTAGTATTTAAAATTAGTTTGTTTTTTTGAAGGTAGTGGTTAAGAGGGTGTAATAGCAAATGGACGTAATAGTAGAAGGCGTGATGGCAAACGGACGCAATAGAGGGATGAGAGTGGATTGGCTTCTATGTTTTTGATGGCGCTTTTCCTAAACAGCCTTGAAAGGTTGCTGAAACCGAACGGGTCGTCATATAGCGCCCTCCATGGCGCGATATGACTAAAATTGCCGTCCATGGCAATTTTCCCCTAGGTACCGAAAAGGCTGTTAAGGAAAAGCGCCATCAAAAACAAGGAAGCCAATCCACTCTCATCCCTCTATTGCTGTTTGTCGCAGGCTGTACTAGAGAAGAGTTTGTTTTTATAGTGTTGCTATAACGTTAATATTTATATAGATGGGAAAGTGCTATATATAAGTCCTAATCCTATTCATGTCTATATATAAAAGCAAAATCAATCTGTTTTGAGATAATATATGGGACTTAACATATATATATGAGTTTCTCTGCATAGGGCTTACCAATAAACAGTGGGGGACGGCAGAGCATAGGATAGTATTCCAGACCTTGGCAAAGTCGCCGGTACTTATGCACCGTACTTTGGTGCATAGAGCGTGTCCGGAAGACTATCCTATGCTCTGCCGTCTCCCACGTCCGTCCTCCAAAGCCCCTATACCTTGCCCTCTTTCACGTCCGTTTATCCATCTTCACTAGAAAGGGCTGAAACGTTATCCAAAATGTTATCCCAAATAATCCCCACAATAAAAATCACCCTTGCAATATACCCCCATAGGGTATATAATAAGCCATGAATATAGAAGAGGAAAGAGAGGGAAAGAACATGCCGGAAAAGCAGGAGCAATGCCCATGCCATAAGACGAAGGAACGTTCTGAAAAAGAATACAAGAGCCTAATCAACCGTTTAAACCGCATCGAAGGGCAGATACGGGGAATAAGGGGCATGGTGGAAAAGGATACGTATTGTACGGATATTCTTGTGCAGGTAGCGGCTGTAAATGCTGCTTTAAACAGCTTTAACAAGGAGCTTCTTTCCAATCATATAAGAACTTGTGTCACAAGGGACATTCGGGAGGGAAAGGATGAAACGGTAGAGGAGCTGCTTCGTACCTTACAAAAATTGATGAAATAAAGAGGCAAAAAAATGGGAAATATTATTATTATAGCAATTCTAATTATTTTTATAGTATTTGCACTAAAGGGAAGCTATCAGCATTTTAAAGGAGAAAGCGGCTGCTGTCAGAGCGGGAGCAGTGCAAAGCCCATGAAAAAGAAGCTGCGCCAGCCAGCCGTGGCAAAAAAGGTAATTAAAATTGAAGGTATGCATTGCAAAAACTGTAAAAACCGTGTAGAAAATCAATTGAATCAAATTGACGGAGCTTTAGCAAAGGTAAGTCTGAAAAAGAAGGAAGCGGTGGTTTTTATGGAACGGATGATACCGGATATGTTATTAAAGAATGAGATAGAAAAATTGGATTTTCAAGTAACCGAAATCCAGTTAAAGGAGGTATAAAATGGAGCAATATACGGTAACAGGAATGAGCTGTGCGGCATGTAGCGCCCGTGTGGAAAAGGCGGTTTCCAAGGTGGCAGGAGTTACCTCTTGTTCCGTCAGCCTGCTGACTAATTCCATGGGCGTGGAAGGAACGGCAGCGCCGGCAGAAATTATGAAAGCAGTGGAAGAGGCAGGCTATCATGCAGCAAAAAAGGGGAAGGATAAAGCACAGGGCGCTGCCATGGAAGGCAGTGTGGAGGATGAGGCGTTAAAGGACAGGGAAAGTCCGGTTTTAAAAAAGCGCCTTCTGGCGTCTTTAGGCTTCCTGATAGTGCTTATGTATATTTCCATGGGACATATGATGTGGAACTGGCCTCTTCCGGCATACCTTGTGGATAACCATGTGGCTATGGGACTTGTGCAGCTTTTGCTGACTGTCATAATCATGGTAATCAACCAGAAGTTTTTTATAAGCGGTTTTAAAAGCCTTCTTCATAGGGCTCCTAATATGGATACTTTAGTTGCATTAGGAGCAGGAGCGGCATTTGTATACAGCACCTACGCATTGTTTGCCATGACGGATGCACAGGTAAAAGGGGATATGGCTGGGGTCATGGGCTATATGCACGAACTCTATTTTGAATCGGCAGCCACCATATTAACCTTGATAACAGTAGGAAAAATGCTGGAAGCCATATCCAAGGGAAGAACTACAGATGCCTTGAAAAGCCTGATGAAGCTGGCTCCCAAAACAGCCACTGTAATCAGGGATGGCATGGAAACGCAGGTGCCTGTGGAGCAGGTAAAAAAGGGAGATGTTTTCGTGGTGCGTCCGGGAGAAAATATTCCTGTGGATGGCATTGTATTAGAAGGAAACAGTGCGGTAAATGAATCTGCATTAACAGGTGAAAGCATTCCGGTAGATAAGGGAGTGGGGGATTTTGTATCGGCAGCTACGGTAAATCAGTCCGGATTTATGAAATGTCAGGCGGACAGGGTAGGGGAAGATACCACCCTGTCCCAGATTATCCGGATGGTAAGCGATGCGGCAGCTACAAAAGCACCTATTGCAAAGGTTGCCGATAAGGTTTCTGGTATTTTTGTTCCGACGGTCATTGCAGTTTCGGCGGTAACAATCTTTATCTGGCTGTTAGCAGGAGAAAGCATTGGATTTGCGCTGGCAAGGGGCATTTCGGTTCTGGTAATCAGTTGCCCATGTGCACTGGGGCTGGCAACTCCTGTTGCTATTATGGTAGGAAACGGAATAGGCGCCAGAAACGGAATTATGTTTAAGACTGCCGCATCCTTAGAGGCAACGGGAAAGATGCAGATTGTGGCGCTGGACAAAACAGGAACCATTACAAAAGGTGAGCCAAAGGTAACTGATGTGATACCGGCAAAAGGCATTTCCGAGGAAGAACTGCTTTTTGTGGCATATGCACTGGAAAGAAAAAGTGAGCATCCACTGGCAGGAGCGGTTTTGGAATATGCCCTGTTAAAACAGACGAAGGAGGCAGAGGTTAGCGACTTTGCAGCAGTGCCGGGAAACGGTCTTACAGCCTCCTATGAAGGAGCTTCTCTTGCAGGGGGGAATTTTCAATTTATCAATGAGCAGGCAGAAATCTTTCCGGAAGTGAAAAAGCAGTCGGAAACCCTTTCAGGGGAAGGAAAGACTCCACTGTTTTTTGCAAGGGATGGCAGGCTTATGGGAATTATTGCAGTTGCCGACATTATGAAGGAAGACAGCCCTCGTGCCGTATGGGAATTAAAAAACATGGGACTTAGGGTAGTCATGCTGACGGGAGACAATGAAAGGACGGCAAATGCCATTGGCAGGCAGGCAGGAGTGGATGAAGTAGTGGCAGGCGTGCTGCCGGATGGAAAGGAACAGGTCATCCGTTCCCTTCAGGAAAAAGGAAAGGTTGTCATGGTGGGGGATGGGATCAACGATGCACCGGCCCTTACAAGGGCGGATATAGGCATTGCCATAGGAGCCGGAACGGATATTGCCATTGATGCGGCGGATGTTGTGCTGATGAAAAGCGCCTTAAGCGATGTACCGGCAGCCATCCGGCTTAGTCGCGCAACCTTGAAAAATATCCATGAAAACCTGTTTTGGGCATTTATCTATAACATAATAGGAATTCCCCTTGCAGCAGGTCTGTGGATTCCTTTCTTTGGCTGGCAGCTAAACCCCATGTTCGGAGCAGCAGCAATGAGCCTGTCCAGCTTTTGCGTAGTAACCAATGCCCTCAGGCTGAACCTGATTCATATTCATGACAGCAAAAAAGATAAGCCCTTAAAAAAAGCTTTAGGGGCAAATCAAATCATAATAGAAAATAAGAAAATGGAGGAAAAAGAAATGAAGAAAACCATGAAAATTGAAGGAATGATGTGTGCTCACTGTGAGGCAACCGTAAAAAAATGCCTAGAAGCGCTTCCAGAAGTGACAGAGGCGATAGTAAGCCATCAGGAAGGCACTGCGGTAGTCAGCCTGAATGGGGATATTTCTGAAGAGATGTTGAAAAAGACTGTGGAGGAGAAAGATTATAAGGTAATTTCTATTCAGTAGAAATGAAAAAGTAGGTTTGGGCAGTTTTGCTTAGTTGGAAAGTGGAGAGTTGATAAGCGGACGTGGGAGCTGGCATAGCATATGGTAGTCTTAGGAGCATGCTCCCATGTCCTTTTATCAACATTCATCCAACTTTACCGAGGAAAGGCTAAACCGGTTACCGAAGATTTCACAATCTTTCATTTTTCCACTTGCCAAATCCCTTAAAATTATATATAATAATCCTCGGTAGCTGGCTAGAGTTATGCTTTATTTCATGCTCTGGTAAGCCACAAGCTGAAGTAGCTCAGTTGGTAGAGCACTTCACTCGTAATGAAGGGGTCGTGGGTTCGAGTCC
>JAMPFB010000042.1 GCA_023664735.1 Robinsoniella sp.
AATACCTCGCTAAGCGCTGGCGTTTTTATAAGGGCTCCTTCAGAAAACATGCTCTATGGGAAACCCGCTTAGCGCCTGTGGGCTGAACTGTTATGTAAAATATGTAAGATAAACTAATTTACAATCTCTCCTAAATAATAAAACCCTTTGCACTCCTTTAACTTAACCGAAACTATTTTCCCAATTAAAGAAGCTTCTCCCTTAAAGTGAACCAGTGTATTGTTTGAAAGCCTTCCGGTTACCAGTGAGGCATCCTGCTCATTGATTTCTTCTACAAGCGCCTCTGCAGTCTGTCCCTCTAACAGCTTTACCCGCTCCCTTGCAGTTTCCTGCACAACCTTTAAAAGCCTGTCAAAATTCTCCTTTACCTCATCCTCCGGCACCTGATTTTCCATTGCCGCAGCAGGAGTTCCCGTCCTTTTGGAATAAATAAAGGTAAAGGCATTATCATACTGCACTTTCCTTACCACATCAATTGTCTCGTCTACGTCTTCCTTTGTTTCACCCGGAAATCCCACAATAATATCTGTAGTAATGGACAGGTCTGGAATTTCTTTTCTTAATTTGCTGGCAAGCTCCAGATAGCTTTCCTTCGTATAGACCCGGTTCATTGCCTTTAATATTCTGGTAGAACCGGATTGAAGGGGAAGATGAAGATGTCTGCATATTTTTTTTGATTTCTTCATGACCTGTATCAGCTCGTTGGACAAATCCTTTGGATGGGACGTCATAAAGCGGATACGTTTCAGACCGTCAATTTTTTCGATTTCCTCTAACAATTCTGCAAAAGTCATAGGCTCTTTTAAATTTTTTCCATAGGAATTTACATTTTGTCCAAGCAGCATGATTTCCACAACGCCTTCTGCCACAAGTCCTTCAATTTCTCTTATAATATCCTTCGGATTACGACTTCTCTCCCTACCCCTCACGTAAGGTACAATACAATAGCTGCAAAAATTATTACAGCCAAACATAATATTGATGCCGGATTTAAAAGCATATTTCCGTTCCACCGGCAAGTCTTCCACAATCTGATCCGTATCTTTCCAGATATCAATAATCATATCTTCCCTTGTAAGCATTGCCACCAAAAGCTCCGGAAATTTGTATATATTATGGGTACCGAAAATCAAATCAACAAATGAATAGCTTTTTTGTATCTTTTCTATTACGGAAGGCTCCTGCATCATACAGCCGCAAAGAGCTATCTTTTTATGGGGGTTTTTCTTTTTCATACTATTTAAATTGCCAAGTCTTCCGTACACTCTTTGGTTCGCATTGTCCCTTACGGTACAGGTATTATAGATAACAAGATCCGCCATATCTTCTTCTGCTGCTTCATAGCCAGCAAGCTCTAAAATACCTGTCAGCTTTTCCGAGTCCCTTGCATTCATCTGACACCCAAATGTAGTGACGCAATAGGTTGGCTTTCGTTTCCACTGCTTTTCAGTCTCCTCGGTAAGCTTCTTTGCTTTTGCAATAAAATAGTATTGTCTGTCCGGTTCGCTTTTTGGCGCTTCTGCCATTTTATGAAATTTTTCAAGCTCTATGTTTTTCAACATCTTCTACTCCTTTTCGCACAAAGGAGCCGCCATACAAGTGTATTGTATCACAGCCCTTATTTCTCTTAAATACCGTTCCATGGTAGGAAATGACCGTTCGTTGCTTATTGCCTTTATGTAAAATTGCCGTTTTTTATTTTAACTTATATGATATTTTTTAGCAAGAAATCCGGATCTTGGCAAAGTCGCTGGCACTTATGCACCGCACTTTAGTGCGTTAGTACCGCTGCGTCTTTGCAGAGCGAGAGCATGTCCGGAAGACTATGCTCTGCCGTCTCCCACATCCGTTTGTCCATCTTTACTAGAAAAGGCAGAACACAGTATTTTTCTAATCATCTTTCTCCATTCTTACCTTGCTAGTTTATATGCTGCATATTGGTTTAAACTTACCCCTTCATTTTTTGCTTCCATGGCAAGCCTTTTGTGCAAAGTCTTTGGTATTCTAATCACAAATTTTCCGCTATAATCTTCTGCACGTTCTGGAACTGGAATCGGTAAATTATTTGCAATTTTTACCTCAAAATATCCTAACATTGCTTCGTTCAAATTTTCATTTAACTCTTCAATCGTTTCTCCGGTACTTTGACATCCATCTAATTCCAAAATTGTGCCATAAAAATAATGTCCACTTTCATCATTTAATTCCTGAATCACCTTTGTATAGGGTAATTTCAAATACTCTCCTGCTTTCATATCTTTTTCCCTCTTTCCTGTTAAAATAGAATCTGTCTCTCAAATTCTACTTTATTGCACTCCTGTTTACGATATATTTACTATATGTCCTTAATCGGACCCTCCTTTTATATGACTTATCCTTTACAATATACTTATTCCCCTATTCGATTTAAAATATCTACTATGTATGCTTTTTTTAGAGGAGTTTCCTGCTTTATCGTAGTTAGGTCTCCTGTCTCCCTGTTTAAATAATGCTTATGGCTTCCTTTTTGTCTTACAGGCTCATAACCATATGCTTTTAATACCTTTTCTGCCTCTTCCGGTCTAATGCCTTTGGTTGACACCTCATTTTTTCTATTATTTTTTCTGCACTTGGCAAATTTTATCACCTCCTATAATTACGGTACTATATATGATACTAATTGTCAATGTGAAAATATATGCTGCGTTTTTATAGAGCGAAAGCGTGACAACGTAGAAAACATGCTCTGTGTGAAACCCGCTTTGAGCCTGTGGTCTGTACTGTTACTGTATACAATCTAAAAGGAATGTATCAATTTTTTCTGCTCCATTTTTGACACATTCCTCCATTGCTTTTCATCCTATACAACTCAACATTTATATAATATTCCGTATCCCCTCACATATCTTCCCAGCCACAACCGGATTATTCATCGTATACAGATGAATCCCGTCAATATCATTTACTAACAAATCAATAATCTGGCTTAACGCATAGGACATGCCTGCATCGAATAGTGCTTCCTTATTGTCCTCAAACTTATGGATGATTTTTTGAAAGCGCACCGGAAAAGAGGCGCCGCACATAGTTACCATTCTTTTAATCTGGGCGGCATTGATGACTGGCATAATTCCCGGAATAATCGGTACACCAATACCTCCAATCCTGCAATCCTCCACAAAGCGGAAAAAGTAATCATTGTCAAAAAATAGCTGGGACAATAGTACTTGTGCTCCTGCATCCACTTTTTTCTTTAAGTGTCTGATTTCACTGACTCTGTTTTCTGATTCAGGATGGCACTCCGGATAGCAGGCTCCTGCCATACAGAAATTTCCTTTCTGTCCCAGATATTCCATTAAATCAGAGGCATGTTTAAAGTCTTCCTTCTCCTGAATATTGGGATTTTTGTCTCCTCTCAGGGCAAGCACGTTTTGAATGCCTTCCTCCGTTAAAACCTTTGAAAATTCATCTATCTCCGCTTTATCGTAGCTAAGACATGTCAGATGCACTACCGGCTCTACCTGATACTCATATTTGATTTTTTTGGCAAGCTCTATTGTACGGTTGCAGTTTGAGCTTCCCCCTGCCCCAAATGTCACGCTGATGAAATCAGGCTTTAACTGGCACAGCACTTCCAGAGTGGCATCAATATTTTTCAGCTCGCTGTCTTTTTTAGGCGGAAAAATTTCAAAGGATAGGCTTCTTTTGTGTTTGCTATATATTTCTGAAATCTTCATGTTTATTTACCAGCTTTCTATATTTGCTTCTATGAAAAATCCTAAGGGCGTACCTGTCCGTTTCCACGAATGGCATATTTGTAGGAGGTCAGCTCCTTTAGCCCCATAGGGCCTCTTGCATGGAGCATTTGGGTACTAATCCCGATTTCTGCCCCAAAGCCAAATTCAAATCCATCGGTATAACGGGTAGAGGCATTAACATATACGCATGCTGCGTCTACGGTTTGTAAGAATTTTTCCGCATTTTCTTTATTTTCCGTAATAATTGCTTCCGAATGCTTTGTGTTATATTTGTTAATGTGGGCAATTGCTTCTTCCACATTGTTTACAATCTTACAGGAAAGAATATAATCCAGATATTCCTTTCCAAAGTCTTCTTCTTCTGCCTTGGTGCAGTCCGGAAGAATGGACAATGTCTTTTCATCTCCCCTGATTTCCACCTGAGATTCTGACAGTGCTTCCCTTGCCATAGGTAGAAAGCGTTCTGCTACATTTTTATGTACTACTAAGGATTCACAGGCATTGCACACGCCAATCCGCTGGGTCTTGGCATTTTTTAAAATTGCAGCAGCCATGGCAAGGTCTGCGGATTCATCCACATAAATATGGCAGTTGCCCGTTCCGGTTTCAATTACCGGAATAGTACTGTTTTCTGTTACAGTGCGAATTAGCCCTGCGCTGCCTCTTGGTATCAGTACATCCACATATTCCTTTAAGCACATAAATGCCTTTGTGACTTCCCGGTTAGTATCCTCTATCAACTGAAGTGCATCTTCTGTAATTCCCGCTTCCTTTAAGCCTTCCCGAAGCGCATTTGCAATGGCAATATTGGAATGGATGGCGTCGGAGCCGCCCTTTAAAATTACTGCATTTCCCGCCTTAAAGCAAAGCCCAAAGGCATCTGCCGTCACATTTGGCCTTGATTCATAAATAATACCGATAACTCCAAGGGGAACTCTCCGTTTTTCAATCTCCAGTCCGTTTGGTCTTTGAAACCGCTCCATGACTTCACCAATAGGGTCAGGAAGTGCAACAATCTGCATAATTCCTTCCGCCATGGAAAGAATCCTGTCTTCATTCAGCTTCAGGCGGTCTAACAGTCCGGGATGCATACCTTTTTCTTTTCCTGCCTGAATGTCCAGTTCATTTTCCCTGATAATATCCAGCTTCTTTTCTAAAAGCTTATCCGCAGCCAACTTTAATGCCTTGTTTTTCTCCTCTGTGGTAAGAAGCTGCAGCTGGTATTTTGCATGGAGCGCATTTTGCCCCATTTTCTTTAAATTTGTCATAAATGAATGTCTCCTTTCCGATAGTAGTTCAGCCCACAGGCGCCAGAACGGGTTTTCCACAGAATATGTTTTCTGCGTCGCCACGCTTTCGCTCTATAAAAACGCAGCAGTGCTAAGCTCGAAAAGACCTCGCTAAGCGCTGGCGTTTTTATAAGGGCTCCTTCAGAAAACATATTCTGTGGAAAACCCGCTCTGACGCCTGTGGGCTGAACCGTTAACCCTTTCCATTTTTTGATTTCCTTATTTGTGGTTTGCGCATTTACAGTTTACTTTGTATTGTTGGATTGACTCTCACAGACAGTCAATGACTTCCTGTTCCGTAATAATCATGTCCACGCATTTATCATGCTGTTCAAAAGGGATTTCCTTTTGTACCTGCATTTCATATGCCAATGCTGCTTTTGTTTCCAAATGCTCTGCCGCTTTTTCTAAAAAACGGTCATAAAATCCTTTTCCATATCCAATCCTGTGGCCTTGTCTGTCAAAAACTGCGCCCGGCATAATAAGAAGCGCTTTTTTTAAGGAATACTTCCATTGCCTTTCTAGAATCCTATCCGGTTCTAAGATTCCTTTATAGCCTTCCTGCAAATCTCCAATGGAAGAAATTTCAAAAAACTCCATTTCCCCATCGGCTGTTACCTTGGGACAATATACTTTTTTTCCAAGCAAAAAAGCATATTCTATGATTCCCTTAGTATTTACTTCGCTTTTATAGTTTACATAAGTCAGTATTTCTTCCGCCTGTAAAAATGTATGATGTGCTACTGCCTTTTCCATAATCTCATGGCTAAGGGTAAGCTGTTCCTCTAAGGACATTTCGTCTCTTTTTTTTAATATACCCCTTCTAAGAGCCTTTTTTTCTTCCTGCATTGCTTTTATCACGCCCCTGCCTGCTTTTAATGCAGCTTCTTTTTGCCGTATTTTTCTCCCAAATCCGTAATGGTGCCGTCCTCGTTCTGGATGGAAATATTGTTTAGCTGGCCTCTTAAATTTGCCCGCACATTGGCAATATATTCTTCCCGCAAAAGAGCCTGTTCCTTTTTCTCATCTTCACTCAGCCCTTCTGCCTTGGATTTTCTGTATAATTCATTGATCCGGTTGATTTTTTCCTGATTCATGCTGTTCCTTTCCTCTACTGATGAAGCCTTTCCACAAAATCCTGCAAATCAAAATCCTCGTTTTTCTTTGCTTTAAATATAGTTCCAAAATTTTTCCCATCCATAATTCTGTGGATAACGCTCATGTCCCGGCTGTTGGCAATTACCATGTCCGCTCCTGAATTGATGGCTATCTGGGCTGCAGTTATTTTCGTATTCATGCCTCCGGTTCCTATATTGCTTCCGGTGGAAGCCTTTCCCATCCGGATATATTCCGCCGTCAGCTCTTCCACCTCTTCAATAAAGATGGCTGCCGGGTTTTTTCTGGGATCATCCGTGTAAAGCCCGTCAATATCCGAAAGCAGAATTAGAAGGTCTGCATCCACAAGCGCTGCAATAATGGCAGACAAAGTATCGTTGTCCCCTACCAGCACATCATTGTCATCCACCTGTATTTCATAGGTTGCAATGGTATCATTTTCATTTACCACAGGAATTACCCCTAATTTTAAAAGCTCGGAAAGGGTATTGTGGGCATTATAACGGTTCAGGTTATCCAAAATTGTATTTTTGGTTAATAAAATCTGCGCCATGGTCTGATTGTATTCCGCAAACAGCTTCTGATAGACCATCATAAGCTTTGCCTGCCCGATAGCGGCACATGCCTGCTTTACCGCCAGCGGCCTGTGTCCTGTAGTATCTGTTAGGCGGATGGCTCTCTTTCCTACTGCAATAGCGCCTGATGATACTAAAATAACATCCTTTCCCTGATTGCGCAAATTGGAAATTTCTCTTACCAGCACTTCCAGCTTCACATAGTCCAGCCCTCCAGTTTCCTTATGGGTCAAAGAGGAAGAGCCTATTTTTATGACAATTTTCTTTTTATCCTTTAATGTTTCTCTTAGATTCACAATATTTCTCCTTATTTTCTGTTGTATTTATTGATTGTCCGCCAATGGGACATAGGCTGCGGCAATTGCCTCGGCAACCTTTAAGCCGTCAATGGCTGCGGAAGTAATCCCGCCCGCATAGCCGGCTCCTTCCCCGCAGGGATAAATTCCTTTTATATGGGATTCAAGCCCTTCATCCCGCAGGATTCTAAGGGGCGATGAAGTTCTCGCTTCTACTCCAAGCACCGGCACATCCTCTTTGGCAAAGCCCGGAATCTTTTTCTGAAAGGCTTCCATTCCTTCCATAAATGCCTGATTCAGCTCCTTTGGCAGAATATCCCTTACATTTGCAAAGGAATAGCCGCCTTTTACTTCCGGAATGATAGTGCCTAATTGCTTCGTGATTCTGTTTGCCTTAAAATCTCCATAAAGCTGAAGGGGGATTTTTCCTTTTCCCAGCTCATATGCTTTTTTTTCCAGCCCTCTTTGAAATTCCACCCCTCCAAGGGGCCCGGCATTTGGAAAATCATCGGGCGTAACCGATATAATAATGGCGCTGTTGGCATTTTTCCCACTCCGGCTGCTGTAGCTCATGCCATTTACCGTTAATCCTTCTTTTTCAGAGGAGGCATTTACCACATAGCCTCCCGGACACATACAAAAGGAATAAACGCCTCGATTGGCAGTGGTTTTTGCTGTCAGCTTATAATCGGCAGCTTTAATTCCGGTTCCTTCCAAGTTAGCAATTGCCAACTGGCTTTGGTTTATCATGGACTGGGGATGTTCTACCCGGAAGCCAACTGCAAACGCTTTTGCCTCCATGGGCACATGACTTTCATAGAGCATGGAAAAAGTATCTCTTGCGCTGTGTCCTATTGCAAGCACCAGTTGTTCACAAGGAAGCACTTCTTTCATATCAGCTTTATTTTCATCAGAGCCGTTTAAATTTTTTACCCGGATTCCTTTTAACTGCTTTCCTTCTAGCACAAGCTCTTCCAGCTTTGTATAAAACCTGACCTGTCCGCCATATGCCAAAATAGCTTCCCGCATATTTTTCACCACATCAATCAATACATCAGTTCCTATATGGGGCTTTTGTTTATACAAGATTTCCGGGGCAGCCCCCATTTCTACAAAGACCTTTAGGATTTCCCTGTTTCTATGAGCCTTATCCTTTATGGAAGTGTTTAATTTCCCATCGGAAAAGGTTCCGGCTCCCCCTTCCCCAAACTGCACATTGGAATAGGGATTTAAGCTTCCATCCTTCCAAAATGCCTCTACCGTTTTGAGGCGACGTTCCACTGGCTCTCCCTGTTCGATGATAATAGGCTTATAGCCCGCCTTTGCCAGATAGTATCCACAAAACAATCCGGCCGGGCCTGCACCTATTATTACGGGAGGATGCTTCATCCATCCAGAGCCGGCAGAAGGAAATTCATATTTTTCATCCGAAATCCGGATAATTTCCTTTTGCCTTTTCTTTTGGCAGAACCGGAAAACCGCATCCTCCTTTTCCACTTGAATGTCCACCACCAGATTATAGCATAAATCCGGTTTTTTTCTGGCATCTAAAGATTCCCTTATAATTTCAATGCCGATTAACTGTCCCGGCTTTAAATATAAAAGCTTATTTAGTTTATTTTCTATTTCTTCCTTTGTATATTGCAAAGGAACCTTTAATTGATTGATCCGAAGCATTTCATTTTTCCTTTTTTCCTGCATGACCATCCGGGCTTATTTTCCTATCTTTTCCCTTTTCCGCCAATGCCCCCTTAGCTGCATGAACCGCCGCCACATAAGCACAGGACCATGCCCATTGCAGATTATAGCCGCCGCACCTTCCATCGATGTCTATGATCTCCCCTGCAAAATACAGTCCTTTATGAAGCCGTGATTCCAGATTTTCCGTCAATTCCTCCGTAGCTATGCCGCCTTGACAAATCTGTCCCTGCTCAAAGGAATTATAACCCTTTAAGGAGATTTTCCAATGCTTGATAAGTCGGCTGAGTTTTTTTAAATCGCTTGTGGAAAGCCTGCCGGCATTTGCCTGAGGTGAAAATCCACATTCCTTTAAAAGCATAAGATTCAGCTTTTTATTTAACAGGCCAAGGAGCAGCTCCTCACAGCAGCCCTCATGAACAAGCCGTTTTTGCTTTGCCACTAAATATTCATACAAATCCGTTTCTTCCATTTGCGGTAAAAAATCACAAACCACAAAAGCCTTTTTCTTTTCCCATAAAGCCTTTACCGCAAATCTGCTGAACTGAAATACCGGAATGCCGGAAATGCCATAGTCCGTAAACTGCACTTCCCCCATCTCTTCCCCAGCTAATATTTTTTTTCTGTTTTCTTTTTCTTCTATGTACAGCCTTAACCTGCAGTCAGAACGGACGCCTGCAATCATTTTAAAATAACTGCCTTCCGCCTTTAGCTGCACAAGGGCAGGAAGCGGCTCTATTACAGAGTGTCCAAGCTTCTTTGCAAGCTGATAGCCTGAGCCATCAGAGCCGGTTTTAGGCGCTGCTTTGCTGCCACATGCCAAAATCACACAGTCAGCCTCAAGCTCTCCCTCACTGGTTTTTAGAAGAAATCCTTTTTTTTCATCCGGCAGTATTTCTTTTACCTTTATTTCTGTCTGTATCCTTACCTGAAGCCTTTTCAGCTCTACCCTTAGCAAATCCAAAACGGTGGATGCCTGATTGCTGTATGGGTATACAAGACCGTTTGTCTCTTTCCAGACAAGGCCCATTTCCTCAAACAGCTTCAGCGTATCATATTGGTTAAAGCGCTTCAAAACAGGAACCACAAAAGACGGGTGATTTCCATAATAATCACCCGGCTTAAGGACTAAATTTGTTAAGTTACATTTTCCGTTTCCTGTGGCTAACAGTTTTTTTCCGATTCGCTCTGTATGCTCTAACAAAAGCACATCAGCCCCTGCCCTTTTCGCACAGATGGCCCCAAACATTCCACAAGCGCCGCCGCCTATAATTGCTATCTTTTTCATAAGCTATATGATAACACTAACTGGAATAAGACTCAAGAAAATTATACAGTTCTTCTTCGGATTCGATATATTTTTTATTTAGAATATCCTGCTGGATGTCCTCCGGCAGATCTGATAGCAAAATATCCGTATACAGATAAACTGTTTTTAAATCGCTGTAATATACATTGATATATTCGTTTTCAACCAACAAATAAAAATTTTCATTATTTAAATTGGAATAATAATTTTTGGTTACCACCAGACGGTTAGGGGAAAAGGATTTCAGCTCCATGCTGGCAAAGCCCTTTTCTAAATCGGAAAGGGACGGCGCATCGGAATATGCCGAAATAATATCCTCTAGCTCTTCCCTTGTTTTTCCAATATATTGATCCGGAATTTTTTCTTCCTTTTTGGTTGTTTCCTCTGTGCCATGGTCATAGCTTTCAACTATATAAACGGTATCCGCAGTGGTGGATGCCTTCTGGCTTGTAACGGGAATTTCCCTATCTGCAGTATCCATCTCTTCCTGCTTATCTGCTTTTTCTTCTTCCACCATAGTAATATTCTGTATAATTGGAGCCTGTTCTTCCCGGACTGGTTCCCTGTAAAAAAGGCTCTTCCCATAATTATAAGCTGCAAAAAGCAAAAAACCTGCATTTAAAAATAAACTGATTCTATATAAGTGTTTCATAATGCCACTCCTTTTTATATAGTATCAGCTTATTTTTTTATTTTATTCCTGACATTTATTTAAAAATAGCAGATTTCCTGCAAAAATAACAAGAGGAAATACAATATTTGCAATCACAACGCTGTAAATTCCAAGCTCAGTAACCTCTATCAGCACTTTTAAAAGGATGCTCTGTACCAAAAGCCCTGCCAAAATCGAAATTGTGGAAAACCAAATTTTCCCTCTGCCCTGCAGGGCAGCTCCAGTCAACAGTGCAAGCCCGTAAAAGACAACGGCAATACTGCCCATCCGCAGCATTTTAATGGCTGTGACCGAATCCCCTTTATACAGTATCTCAACCAAAGGTCCCGCCAAAAGCATCAAGAGCAATGTACTAATACCGGAAACTGCCAATATTTGCTTTATGCCGTCTATAAAAAGCCTTCTGCTATGATAATCATTTCCCCTGGCGATCAGCTTACTGTATATATTCAGGAAATTTCCCGCCATGACAGTCAAAATGGCAATGGGTATTCCGGTAAGGATATGGTATTTGCCATAATAAATACCAAATTCCGTTGCCAATAGCGCCTGTTCCTTTGCTGCAAGCCCATGATTGTATATGATTTGGTTTAAAAGCACATTGCAGTGAAGCAAAAGCCCGTTTACCAGAAACGGAAGCATCGTCATTCCCAAAAGTCCGAAAAGCTGTGAAACATTTTCTGTATTTTTGGTGGTATCCCTTAGAACCTGCTTTTTGAAATTTCTGTTATATGCACAATAAAGCAGATTAAGAAATGCCAGAGAAAACAACTCTCCTACAGCAATTCCAACAGATACGCCGGCTGCACCAAAGGCGGGTCCATAGGATGGCTCATTTAATACGACAGAAGCCTTTGCTCCATAGGAAAATACCATGTAGCCCATAACAAGACACATAACAAATTGAATCACTGCAGCAAGCAGCTTTGAAACGCTAGTAGGCATCAGGGAACCCATTCCCTGAAAATATCCTCTAAAAGCGCTTGCTATTAGCGTAAAGAGCAAGGCAGGGGCAAGACACTGTAAGGCAAGCCTGCCATAAGGCAACCCCACAATCTGCTCTGCAATCCCCTTACTAAAAAGAAACTGAATCCCTCCTAACAAAAGACCTGCTACTACACAAAGCAGAAAGCCTGCCTTAAAAACCTGTCTGGCATTTTTGTACTGGCCTCTGTTCACCCGAAGGGCAATCAACCTTCCCATGGCATCCGGCAGGCTGTATGCAGTCAGAAACAAAAGAACCGTATAAAATTCATAGACGCCGCAATAATAGCCGTTTCCTTCGTCTCCAATCATATTGGTAATGGGAATCTGCCTAAGTAGCAAAAGCATTGCAATTCCAATGGAAAATGCCGACATCAGACCTCCCTGTGTAATTAAAGTTCCGTTCCTTCTTCTTTTTTCTCCCATATTTTTTCCCTTTATCTTAGTGGAATGCTACATTGCTGTTCATCTGTCCATTTATCCGGTCTTCCACTACGCAGACCATTGTCTTTCCTTGGTTCAATGTAATCTCATTTTCAAGTCCAAGGTCATAATAGCGGATGACTCCGTCCTCCTGACTTCCTTCCCTCATCCAGTGTGCTTCCGTACAAGTGCCGTTTGTAAAAATCAGGGCATAGCCTTCACTATGGCAGTCAAATGCAAGATACCCCTTTTCATCCCTTTTTTCCCAATCTGCATATTGGATGATTACATTGGTGAACGCAAGCTGTTCTCCTGTCATTTCATCAATGTGCTTATCCCCATACTGAAAACGATAATACAGCTTATCTGCTTCATTGTATTCAAACCACGGCTTGTTTACATAATAACCGGGCTCAATATAAGAAGCCTTGCTTGCCTGTCCGTCCGTTCCGGTAAGGGATATGGTCTCGCCATCCTTTGCAAATTTAAATTTCCCACCATATGTATCTTTATACTCTGTACGATACTTCAGTTTTTTTATTCCTTCGTCAATTCCTTTAGCACTAGCATAAGCATTGTGGGGAGAAGGCCTGTCGTCTGTCCGATAAAATACAGTGCCTCCAATGGAACCAAGGCCTGATAAGTTATCCACATAGTCCCTTTCCAGATATTCCACCGCATAAGAGGACTGTCCATAATGGGCATAAACTGCATCAAATTCCAAAGCCCAGAACAGAAAATATTCCCGACAGCTTCTTACAGAGCCTATTTTCTCCAAGTCATCATAGTCTTCAAAAATACCCATCAACCGGGTAATTTCCCCTTCCACGGGAGCTTCAAACACAACATCCGCCTTGCTGACGCCACA
The DNA here is from genome assembly GCA_023664735.1 of Robinsoniella sp. Taxonomy (GTDB): domain Bacteria; phylum Bacillota; class Clostridia; order Lachnospirales; family Lachnospiraceae; genus RGIG3040. The sequence continues at coordinate 12,969 of JAMPFB010000042.1, forward strand.
CATGGGATTTGCCTCTTCTATGTTGCTTAACATAACTGCCACCGGACGTCTTTCGCCTATGGCAGCATCCACCCATTTGCCAGTTAAAAAGCTTCGTACCTGCCCATCTGCATTATATTCCCTTTCATATATCTTAGTTTCTTCGTCGTCCTCTTCTGTTTCTGCCTCTTGACTGTCTAGTTCCTGTTCTGTGTCTGCTTCTTTTCCACAGCCCCAAAGTGAGGCCGTCACTGCCAATGCAACAGCTAACATTACAATTTTTCTTTTCATGTGACTCCTTCGCTTATGTATCAGTCTCTTGTGATACCCAGCTTATCTAAGATTTTTTCTTGTTTTTCCATCATAATTTTTTCTTCTGCTTCTTCCATATGGTCATACCCTAGTAAGTGTAACATACTATGTGCTATAAGAAAAGATAATTCTCTAAGTTCACTATGCCCATATTCCTCTGCCTGAGAAGAAATCCGCTCTCTGCAAAGGATAATATCTCCAAGATAAATCTCCCCTGTGTCCGGATCTGCATATGCCATTTCGTTTTTTTCCACTAACGAAAAATCTCCCGGCTGTTCATAATCCACATTAGGAAAGGACAAGACATCCGTTTCCTTATCTATGTTCCGATACTGCCTGTTATATTCCCGGATTCCTTCCTTATTGGTAAGGAGCACATTGACCTGAACCTCATAGGGACATTTCTCCCATTCCAAAGTGCCTAGTATTACCTGCCGGACAGCTTCCTCTAGTGCAAAAGGAAAGCCTGCCTCCACTTCATTTTCAACGCAAAAAGTCATAATACAGCTTTTCCTCCACAAGTAAATTTCTCATAACCGTCAGTTCATTCATGGTGATATTGCACTGATTAAGCAGATTGCCGTCTAATTTCTTTTGGAATACAATATCCACCACCTGTTTATAATCAAGCGCAGCCTTCTTATCCTTTTCTAACAAATAAGAAATAGAGGAAATCACTCCATCTACCAAAAGCAGGATTGCCGTTTCCTTTTTTATAATGGGTCTGCCTTTATCCCCATATTCCTCTAACAGCTCTATTAGCTGGGGAGGGAATTTATACTGACCTGCAAGGGCAATGGTTTTGTTGTACACATCCCCTTTTCCCTCTGCCCGTCCTATTTTGTGGTAATAGCCTCCAGCTTTTGCAAGGTAATGGTCTGCTCCAATCTTCCTTGCTATTTTATCACAAAAATACGCAGTATGGATGGCATGAAAATAGGCATCTGTGGATTCTTCCTTTAGCTTTACAAGAAGCTCAAAATCCGGATCGTTGATTTCCTGATACCGATCCCTGTATTTGTGTACTACGGATGTGCTGTAGCTGCGTAAAAACAGGAGAATGGCGAGAAAGCTAATAAATACATTTACCATGGGAAGCACAAAGGTATCTAATGATATTTTCTGTCCTTCAAATAAGATTAAAAATGCGGTTTCTCCTGTAAATAATAAAATCAGGGAAGCAAACAGCGCTCCATTTACCAGATATTCCTGATCCAGATTCTGAAACAGGGCAATGCCCGCCATTCCTACGAACACGCACATGAAAAAACCATGGGCGCTCATATCCGTAAAAAATTCCATCATAAATAAAAAGGTAAGATATGCCATGCTTCCTGTAATAGTATTGCTTGTCAAGGAAAGGAATACTGCCAGTACTAAAACCGGCATCACCTTCAGGGGAAGGAAAATGGAGCACACAGAAAAAACAAGTCCCAGCAGAAAGCTGAAAAAGAACCTGCTTAAATGCTCAAAATTATTAAAAAATAAAGTATTCTTTTCTCCCGATGCCATTAGCGACAGCACCACCAAAAGGCAGCAGACAATAACCACTACCATATTGCGGATAATTTCATCCATGGGCTTTTCCAATAAATAGCAGCCTCCAAATGCAACGGAAGGGCCAAGAAGTAGAATGATTGTATAGATAAAAAAATTTTTAAGTCCGCTTTGCTTTTGCTCTTCCACGATTGCTTCCTCTGTCCTTTTGTCTATTTTCGTAATTTTCATATGCCTTTACAATTTTTTGTACAAGAGGATGTCTTACCACATCCTTGCTGGACAACCGGCAGAACCCAATATCTTCCACCTTATTTAACACCTTGATTGCCACATCCAATCCGGAGCTTGTTCCTTTTGGCAGATCCTTTTGGGAGGTATCTCCGGTAATGACTACTTTAGAGCCAAAGCCGATACGGGTCAAAAACATCTTCATCTGGGATTCGGTAGTGTTTTGTGCCTCGTCCAGTATGATATAGGCATTGTCCAAAGTTCTTCCACGCATATAGGCAAGGGGCGCAACCTCTATTAGTCCCTTTTCCATATTTTTAGTAAAGCTTTCCGCACCCATGATCTGATAAAGGGCATCATATAAAGGCCTTAAATAAGGGTCGATTTTGCTTTGTAAGTCTCCGGGCAGAAAGCCAAGCTTTTCCCCGGCTTCAATTGCCGGTCTTGTAAGGATGATCCTGCCCACCTCGTCATTTTTAAAGGCTGTGATTGCCATTGCCATGGCAAGATAGGTCTTGCCAGTTCCCGCAGGGCCAAGCCCGAATACAATCATCTTTTCCTTCATGGCATCCACATACTGTTTCTGTCCCAATGTTTTTGGTTTAATAGGCTTGCCATTGATGCTGTGGCAGATAACCTCTGAATCCATTTGGAGCAGTCCGTCCTCTTTATTTTCCAGACTCATTTCAATGGCATAATTTACATTTTGTTCTTCTATCATAGTTCCTCGCATGGACATTTCCAAAAATTCTTCCAGCAGCTTATATGCCTTTTCCACATTTTCTTCTTCTCCCCGGATGCGTACAGCTCCGTCCCGGTCAACAATGGTAACGTCAAAATCCTGCTCCATTTTCTTTAAAAACAAATCCTGCTGTCCAAAAATATTCTGCATGTGCTCCATACTAAGCTCTAGTGCTTTTGAAAATTCACTCATGTATTTCCTGCTTTTCCTTCCTATTGCTCTGCCTCATTTAAGTCAGGGGGAATTTCCTGTTTCTCCACAGGGGATTTCTTTATCGCCTTTTCCACCACCTGTAAGGTGCCGGTCAGCTTCATTTCCTTTTTTCCCTGTTCTATTTTAACATTTTTTTCTATTATTTGAACCCCTTTTTCTTCCAAAGTTTGACAAAATTTATTTAAGTTTTCCTTAAGAATTTCCCGGCTCATTTGTGTAGAATAGTTTTTTTCGTAGATTTCATAGGCTTTGTACTGATTGATTCCATAATATATAGGAAGATAGAAGTCATCCATAAGTTTCACCTGATTGGAGGTTTTATATACAGTATAGGAACCATTTTCCGGTTTTCTAAATATTTGCAGTGTCATATGGAACAAGGATAAATAATACGTATTTTTTTCTTCTCCCGTATAATGCTTTTCCTCGTAAGCATAGGCTATCTTGTCAGAATAAGGATAGCTATAGGAAATGTAAACATCCCCATCCGCTCCTACGTAATGATAGTTTTTAGCCAGTCCGTCATCGCCCATAATAGGAATGGTGCCGGAAATCAAAATATCGCCAGCCTTTACCTCGCTTCCCTTTGCCACAAGGGGCACTCCCTGCCTTGTGATGATGCTCTCTACCACTCCGTCTACCTTTGACACATAATCCCATGCTTCCTCAAGGTTCTCCTCTTTCCGGTTTTCCCTGTCATTTTCCGTATAAGCAGAATTTTCTTTTATTGCCACGACCAGCTTTGTTCCTTCGATTCTTGCAGAAGTCCATGTAATAAAATTATATTCGTTCCGAAGCGCCTTTTCAAAGCTGTCAATATCCACATCCTTCCGAAGCATTCCCTGTTCAATTTGATTTTTCACAAGAAAATCCGAAAACATATCTTCCGTCAACATCTGATTGCCGTTTAGTTCAATTGCCCATACAAATCTAGACAGAATCACAAGGGAAACCATACAGGCCAAAAGTCCCAGCAGGAAGACTTTTCTTTTCTTCCATTTTGCCCATACAAAAGGAAAGCCGGCTCTTTTTTTCACCTGAACCCTTGTGCCTGTCTTTTTTACAATGGGCTTTAGCCTGTAAAAACCGGAAAGGCTTATATACATTTCATAATAATCCCTTCCCGGCGTAATATCCCAAAGCATGATTCCGTGATTGCTGCATAGATTCATGAACCGTTCCGTAGAAAAACCGGACACCCGTATCCATAGATAACCTTTTAGGAAACGAAAAAAAGAAAGCATATTTCCTCCTACTTAATCAAAAAAACTGATTTGTCTGATTTTTCCTGAAATTTTCATTTCTTCATTGGTATAATAATCTACGGATAAATTACAGCCAGTGAAATTCATGCGGCAGTTTTTTGTCTGCACCATAATGGAACAGGGATTACATTCAATAATCCCCTTGTAATTTTCAATGAATGCCTCCTCGCAGCCGGTAATGGACAGCATGGAAACCCCCATGACTAAATCCTTTGGCAGCTTTAAGGAATCTACCATTTGTTCTTTTGCAGTTTTTAATACGTGGTTTTTCTTTTTACTCATACTGTATTGTATGAAAAGCGTCCTGCCTTTATGCCCCAACCACTCCCTTTATCATAACTGGTTTTTCCACTTTATGTACGGAAAAGGAATAGGCTTTTAAAAATCGTTCTTTTGCAGCAGACATTTTTGCCTTGTCATTGCCATACATGGTAGCAAGGCTTTCCCCCTTCTTTACCATATCCCCGATTTTTTTATGGAGAACCAGCCCCACCGATAGGTCAATGGCGCTTTCCTTCGTTTCCCTTCCTCCGCCCAGCATAAGGGAACAGATACCGATTTCATCACAGACAATCCGGGACACATAGCCTTCTTCGTTAGAAAGAATCTCTTCGGCATATTCCGCCTTCTTAAAATGAGAGGTGTCATATACCCATTCCCGGCTTCCACCCTGTGCCTCTATAAATTCCGCCATTTTTTCCAGCGCCCTGCCGTCAGCAATTGCCTCTTTCAGCATATTCTCCGCTTCCTTTAAGGTTTCCGCCTTCCCGCCATTTACAATCATATAGGAGCCAAGAGTCAGGCAGAGGGTCAGAAAGTCTTTGGGACCATTGCCTTTTAAGGTTTCGATTGCCTCTATGACTTCTAGTGAATTTCCAACCGCATAGCCTAGCGGCTCATCCATATTGGTAACGATGCCTACTGTTTTTCTTCCGGCGCCCTTTCCGATTGCAACCATTTCTTTTGCCAAAGCAAATGCATCCGCCTCTTTTTTCATAAATGCTCCGCTTCCGGTTTTTACATCCAAAACAATGGCATCTGCACCTGCAGCCAGCTTTTTGCTCATAATGGAGCTGGCAATCAAAGACATATTATCCACCGTTGCCGTCACATCCCTAAGGGCATAAAGCAGCTTATCCGCCGGCGCAAGGGCAGCCGTCTGTCCCATAATGGCAATCCCAATCCGGTTCACCTGCTCCATAAACCGCTTCGTGTCCATAGCAGTACAAAACCCTTCAAAGCTTTCTAGCTTATCAATGGTTCCTCCCGTATGCCCAAGCCCTCTGCCGCTCATCTTTGCCACAGGAATCCCGCAAGCTGCTACCATAGGCGCTAACGCAAGGGAAGTCTTATCCCCAACCCCTCCGGTACTGTGCTTATCCACCTTAATCCCGCAAATCCCCGACAAATCCAGCATATCTCCACTATGGGCCATCTCCATCGTAAGGGCAAGCGTCTCCTCCTCATTCATCCCCTGAAAATAAACCGCCATCATCATAGCCGCCATCTGATAGTCCGGAACCTCCCCCTTCACATACCCCTTTACCATAAAATGAATCTCATCTTCTGAAAGCACTCCCCCATCCCTCTTTTTCAAAATCAAATCATACATCCTCATACCCAAATCCCCTTCCAAATAATAAGATAAACCCTTAGAAACCACATTTTCGCCAGTCTCAACTTATTTTGAATCACATTTAGCTTATACCATTTGCAATCTTATCTGCCACTACACCAACCCACTCTATAACTTCATTTTGAGTTTTTTCAATAACGTTTTGGCAGGCTGCTTGGATGGGATTGTCTTCTGCTGGACCTTTGCGTACACGTCGGCACTTAGCTTGCGTCCTTTGCAAGCTTAGTACCGCTACGTGTTAAGCAGAGCGAAAGCGTGTCCAGCAGAAGACAATCCCATCCAAGCAGCCCTCACAGCCTATATATATCTCTCTTTCACTTCAAAATAACCATATTACTATTCTTCTTATCATCCACCGTAATCTGCAAAAACGGAATACTTTTAATAAACTTCTTAAACTGTGAAAACCCATATTTTTTCACAGTAAAGGTAGGGTCTGCCTCCTTCAGCTTCTGCCCCAAGGTGCCTAAATCAATCCCATTGGTTCCAGCCTGACTGACTATTTCCCGTAAAAGCTTCAGCACTTCCTCTTCGTCCTTGTTTACTGCGGAAATCAAAATGCTCTTATCGGTTTTGTAAAGCTTAAGAGATTTTAAGCCTTCGCAAAAGGTGGAAAACTTCGTATATCCATAATTACGTACATCAAAATCCGGATACATTTTTACAAGCCTGCTTCCCACTTCTCCTATATCGGTTTTGGTCTTTCCGTCTATGCTTTCTTTTTCATCCAAAATAGTCAGGATAGCATTTTCAATCTCTCCCACTTTTCGCGTATGTTTCTTTTCCTTCTTGCTGCTTCCTCCCAGTTCATCCTCTCCACTGATGTTTCCAAGATAGGTAAATTTGTCACAGGCGGAAATAAAAGCCTCTGGCGTTTTGCTTTCTCCCATGCCCACTACCATTTTTCCAGCTTCCCTAAGCCTTGCTGCCAGTCTTGTAAAGTCACTGTCACTTGTTACCAGACAGAACCCTTCCACCGTATTGGAATACAAAATATCCATGGCATCAATAATCATAAAGGAATCGGTTGCATTTTTCCCTTTCGTATATGCAAACTGCTGCATGGGCTGGATGGAATGCTTTAACAATACATCCTTCCATGAGCTTGTTTCTGTTTTCGTCCAGTCCCCGTAAATTCTTTTATTGGTCACCACACCGTATTTTGTCAGCTCATCCAAAATATTCTTTACATACTTTGCTGAAATATTATCGGAATCAATCAACAGCGCAAATCTTTTTTCTTCCATTCTCTTCTCCTACTCTTTTCTTTTTGCTTTTTGCTTTCCTTTGCAGTCTATGTTTACGTAGTCACATTTGTATATTATTTATGCGTTATTTTTCATAAAGGCTCTAGGCTCTCCTTCCATTTCTCTGCTTCTGTTAATCGTTCCTGAAACTGCACATAGAAATCCGCATTTTCATCATAGGGTTTTCTGTAAAAACTGTTCAATACATATAGATTGATTGCCTTTATAACCTCATCCTTCTCTATGCCGGAAATAATTTCTTCCAAATCATTTAAAAAATAATGCCAGTTTTTCACAAACTGTTCGTATTTTTTTATATCTGGCGTATCCACCCAGTTGCGCACCTTGATTTTCACCCTGTTTTGGTTTTTACACTCATGAATCTGGAGAAAATATTGAAAGGAATTGTTTTCATAATATCTTCCTAAAGGAAAAATCCGGCAGATACCGGGGCGGAAAGAATGAATGCTGCACCTTCCTTCCCGATTTAGAAATGCACAGCTATTGGTCTCTTTTGTCATTTTTAAATTGGGAAGAACTATGCCATCCACCACGTTTAATTCAATCTTTCCAGCATCCGTCATGAGCAACTGTTCAAAGGTAAGCCCAAGGTTCCCAGTAAGCCTGTGGATATCCAACGGGTCCAAAATAATGGAGCTTCCCATGTCTTTACAGCAGGAAGAACAGCCTTTGCAGTCACTGCAGCCTGCCTTTACCATATCATTCAAGCCATAAAGCCTTCCATCGGATATTTCCTTTAAATCAACATTTCGTTTCATATGTTTTCTCCCGTTGCAGCATCTTTTGAATCGCTACTTTAGAATATTGTAACATGCTGAAAAAAAAATTGCCACACTCTGCCCTATTCTTTGTTCTTTTCCGTTAACAACAGTTCAGCCTGTTTTTTTTGAAGGTAGTGACTAAACGGACGCAACAGAGGAATTTTTTTGAAGGTAGTGGCTAAGCCGGACGCAACAGAGGGAGGAGAGTGGATTGGCTTTTCGTGTTTTTGATGGCGCTT
>JAMPFB010000043.1 GCA_023664735.1 Robinsoniella sp.
GCGCTATATGACGACCCGTCCGGCATCCAAAACCTTCCAAGGCTGTTTAGGAAAATCGCCATCAAAAACAGGAAAGCCAATCCACTCTCATCCCTCTGTTGCGTCCGGCTTAGCCACTATCCCCCCCTCTCCCTAAAAAATCAGCCTAAACTATTACAACAATTTCTATTTTATCGACTTGACGATATTTCGGCATACCGATATAATGATTATGGTGATAAAATGAACATAAATGAACTTTTAAAAGAAAAAGGCATGACAAAGTACCGCCTTTCAAAAATAAGTGGCATACCACATGCAACATTAAATGATTTGTGCTGTGGAAAAAGCCGTATTGAAAAATGCTCTGGGGAAACATTATATAAAATTGCAAAAGCCTTACAAATTCCCATGGAAGCTCTAATTGAGGACACTATGATGAAAAAAAATAGTCCGCCGGACATAAAAAAATTACGGGAAGATTCCTATGAATACGGACTACCGGAATATTTACAACATGACCTTGACGCATATAAAGAGGCTTTGGAGCATGGTTCCAATCTTTTAGATTGCTTATGGGGAGAATTGTATGGAAGCATAAATGCTGCAGAAATCACAGATGAAATAATTTCTCATGAGCAGGCAGATTATTTAAGAAACAAATATTTGTGGAGGTGATTTTAAATTATGGATTTTACAGAATGTAAACGGATATTCGGCAAAGCATACAATGGCGCTAATGGAAAAAAAATTGCCGTTGAATATGAAGGATGCCAGTATATGTTAAAGTTTCCTCCATCCGCCCCAAAAAAACCTACCGATTTATCATATACAAATAGCTGTATCAGCGAACATGTTGCAAGCAGCATTTTTAATATGCTCTCCATACCTGCACAAGAAACGTTACTTGGCACCTTTCATCTAAACGGCAGGGAAAAAATTGTCTGCGCCTGCAAAGACTTTACAGCAAACGGAAAAATATTATATGACTTTTGTTCTATTAAAAATTCAGTAATTGATTCTGAACATAACGGTAATGGAACAGAATTGACTGATATTTTAGAAACTATAGAAAAACAGGAATTTGTTAATCCGGCAAAACTTTTAATACATTTTTGGAATGTGTTTGTTGTAGTTGCATTGCTTGGCAACTTTGACAGACATAATGGTAACTGGGGATTTATTGTTAATCCAATTTCCCAGACAGCAGAAATAGCGCCAATTTATGATTGTGGAAGCTGCTTACTTCCGCAAGCGGATGAGAAAGTAATGAGGAAAATTTTAGATAATGAAGAAGAATTAAATGCTAGAATATATCAATTTCCAACATCTGCAATAAAGCAAAACGGGAAAAAAATCAATTATTATGATTTTCTTATGGCAGCACAAAACAAAGAATGCAATCATGCATTATTAAGAATCGCACCCAATATAAATTTAGAAAAAATATATGATTTTATAAACAATATTGCATATATCCCCCAGCTTCAAAAAGATTTTTATAAAAATTATATTTGTGCCAGATATGAAAAAATTATAAAACCCGCATACGAACAAATTCCAAATAAATGCAACTAAATTTAAACCCAAAATCTAATAATGCTTCTATAACTACAAAAAAGCCGGAAAGAACAAACTCTTCTTTGTCCTTTCCGGCCTTTATCAATCAAGCCTTTTTCCAGATACGGTAATTACGCTTTCCATGTTTTTTAACATCATAAAGCGATTCATCCGCATGCTTTAACGTTTCATTGATATCGCAGCCATTTTCATAATCCGTACAGGCGATTCCGATGGAGCAGGAAATATAATTTTCCTTTGGAATTTCAATTACAACGCCTTCCTGCTGCGGAATCCCGTCTATAAAATGATTTTGAAGCTCTATTTCTTTGTAAATGGACTTTGCGGTAGCCTCTGCCTGTTCCATGGAAGTGCCGGGAAGCGCCAGCAAAAATTCATCGCCTCCATAACGAACAGCATATCCGCTTTCTCCTGCAATCTTCTTTAGGATATTGGAGAATCTGACTAAAATATAATCGCCTACTGCATGGCCGAATGTATCATTATAATACTTGAAGCTGTCCAAATCGATATAAAGGATAGTCAGATTTCCTGAGTCTGCTGTTTTTTTGTTTAAGTCATTTACATCTGTGCCTACGATTTTCATAAATCCCTGACGGTTCAGCAGGTTCGTCAGAATATCGGTTACAGCGCTTTGCTGAAGCTTATCATTTACATCCTGCAGCTCATTGTTATATTCCACTATTTTTTTATTAAAGTCAATACGGTCTATGGAATCCACCAGCTGCTTAAAGGAAAAGCGCATAACCGTTAGCTCGCCCTCTGTAAGAGGCGAAAAATTGGAAACAAAATTATCCTTTAATCTGGTGTAGCCAATCAATACGTTTTGTATTGCGTTATCCATAATAATCGGAATACAGATAAAATAGGTAATCTCATCCGTACCGAATATATTTGTAATATCATAAAATTCCTCATAGCGCTTTTCCATTCTTGACACAATAAAGCCTCTGGGATAATAAGAAAGCTTATTGGCAATTAGCTGGATATGCTCTTCCGTAAGTTGAAATTCCTCAGCGAAATAAAAGGGCTGTAGCTGCTCCCCATCATTGGTAAGCAAAATAATCTGATCCAGCAAAAAGTGGTTTTGTATGTGCACTATTGTAGTTTGAATCAGGGAATCCTTTTTCTGCTCCTGACTAATCATATCCTGACAGGTAGAAAGAAATGCAATATGCTTTTCCTTTCGTTCCAGCTCTTTTTGAGTTGCAAGGTGACTGGTCAGTTCATCTATCATTTCTATTGTAATCTCACCCATGGAAAGGTCAGAGGCTGTTTGTTCCGGAATTTTCTGCTCCAATGCGCAGCTTACTATATAAGACTGCCTTTTTAATGTATGCTGCTTTGCATATTCCAGACATTCTTCCAGAACATGGGTTCCTTCCTCCTCTTTTCCCAATGCGGAATATAAGTCGGCCTGCTCCACAGCCCATTGATGGTAACTGAAAAACAGATTACCTTCAGAGCGCATCATAAAATAATAGGCACGCTCAAAATCACTTTGGGCATAGGAATATTCGTTAGCTTTTTTATTTAACAATCCAGTTACAAAATAGTAAAGGAATAAATCATCATCCCACAAATAAAACTTGCTTTCATCCTTGGTATCCAGCAAATGGCTTATATACCGTTTAGCTGACGCAAGGCATAGAGAACAATTATAGTCTGAATCCAAATGGAAATATGCCAAGGCAGCCAGACCGTATAGCTTGGATGTATTGCAGACCCTTAGCTTAAATTCTTTCATTTTCTCAAGAATTTCAAGGCACTTTGTAGCATATAACGTAGCATGCTCATAATCCTCCGCCAATATAGCATTTATCGTTTTGTTATAAAGCATTTCGCAAATGGAATTTAAAGCGGAATGTTCATAGTAAATCGCTACGGCTTTATTGTAATAGTCATTTGCTTTTTCGTAATCGCCGGATACAGCGCTATTATAGCCCAAACCGGCATATGTATTGGCTACTTCTATAGGGTTATTACAATGCGTCAACAAGTCAATACATTTTTCATAATACTTTTCGGCTACATCAAATTGACCGTATGCAGATACTACCAATATATTTTTCTTGTATATTTCAATTGCAAAATACAGGTTATCAAGCTCCAGCGCCAAATCGACTCCCTGCTGCAGCAATACCAGCTCGGATTCCAGACTGTTTCCAAACGCAAACGTATATATATGGGCAAGGTGATTTAAATAATTGTATTTCTTTGTTTCCTCGCAAAATAAGTCTATATGCTCTAAGTGGAAATCCCGAAGAAAAATTGTTGTCCAGCCCCTGAAAACAGCAATGTATTCCAATAACTGTGCCTTGAATTTGTAATAATCCGTATTTTCTTTTGGCAAATGGGCAAGGCACTCTTTTGATTTCTTTGCACCCAAATCATATAAACCGTTGTGGGTATGGGCAATGCCTGAAAAGTAAATGCATTCAAAATACATAACCGGCTCTGCATCCGGATCAATGGTTTCTTTTAATTTATCAAGCAAAAGCAGCGCCTTGGAATAATCACCTAAATATATAGTAGTTAAAGAATATAAATAGAGAATCTGCTCCTTTAATTCTCTTGCTACAAAGGAATGCTCTACCTCCAGCTTATGGTATAGAATATCCAAATAATAATTAGCCTGTTCTATTGCCAGAGTATGCACCATGTTATGAAGCATCGGAATATAGCTTGGAAAGGAAAGGGTATGTGGGCTGAATTGAATCGTAGGCGCCACTACCTGCTGCTTTTTTGTAATTCCGAAATCAACTAACCGGCGTCTATCATCAACCTGCTTTACCAGAGCCCTCCATTCTTCTGCAGCATAAGAGGTTGCCTGACTTACCTCGTTGTAGCTTACAATAATTCCTAAGTTCTTGACAGGGGCAGATTCAACCAGTAAATTCAGCAAATCAATTGTGGATTTTGGTGCGCAATGGCCACTATTCAAAACCAAAATAAGAGGATGTCTGGCTGCTAAATAGCTTAAAATGGATAAAACGGACTGGTTCATGCGAATCCGCTCATAATTTATTTCAGATATAATGATATCTTCGTCACGGCGGCAGCTTTCCTCTTGCAAATACGAAATAAATAATGATTGATGCAATGGATAGACGTTGCAGGCTTCTACAAACTCCTTTGGCGTCATATCCTGATAATAGGTATAGTATAAGCTCCGAATCCAATTCAAAAATGGCTCATAGGCGCTTTGCATCTGGGCGCTTGTATACTCGTGGCATAGCAGCAGGGTATTGGAATCCGCAGGCATACAGGGGGACAAAAGCTCCTCTGTAAGCATAACAGCATCATAGTGCTTTACAAATAAATAATGGTCGGATTCTTCCGTAGCTAAATCCTGTACTAATTGGTTTATAAATTTATATACATATGAATTGCGATACATGATAACCTCCCTGAAATAGTGTATGCTTTTTTTCTATATGTCGCAATACAAATTTCATATAAATGCATTATAACAAAAAAATGCTAATCGGTCATTCTTTTTTTTACATTCCTTTATAAATTTACCACATTTCTGTCTTTTCCGTCTAAAAATGCCTGAATATTTTTGTAAACTTCCCTTACTACCCTCTCTCTGGATTCGGTGCTTGCCCATGCCATATGAGGAGTAATGAGTAATTTTTTGCTATCCTGAATCCTCCCTAACGGATTATCCTTGGCAATAGGCTCCTTTCCAAGCACATCAAGCCCTGCTCCTGCAATCATGTCCTCTGTAAGAGCCGTATAAAGGTCATTGTCATTAACTACCGGACCTCGTGCCACGTTAATTAAAATAGCAGATTTTTTCATCTTTTTGAAAGCATTTAAGTCAATCAGGTTTCTTGTCTTTTCCGAAAGAGGACAATGGATGGAAAGAAAATCGCTTTCCTTACATAATGTATCAAAATCCACTCTTTCATATTCGGTACAGGTGCTATTGCCGGAAGCGGAATAAAAAATCACCTTGCAGCCAAATGCCTTTGCAATGTTTGCCACCTTCCGCCCGATATTGCCCATTCCTATAATGCCCCATGTCTTTCCTTCCAGCTCCGTATAGGCTTCATCAAAGTTTGAAAAGCGGTCTTGGTCTGCATAAGCGCCGGATTTTACATAATGGTCGTAAAAGCTCAGCTTTTCCAACACATATAAGGCAAGGGCAAAGGTATGCTGCGCCACTGCTGCCGTGGAATAATCCACCACATTTGTCACTTTGATATTTCTGCTTTTGCAATATTCCAAATCCACATTATCAAAGCCTGTGGCAAATTCACAGATTAACTTTACATTCGGACAGTTCTTTAAAGTGCTTTCATTCATAGGCGCCTTATTAGCTATGACAATGTCCGCATCCCCTACATGCTGTGCCGCATCCATTTCCACGGTATTGCCAAAGTATACTACTTCGCCAAAATCCTCATAGCAGGTAACATCTATATCTGTCCCTACGCTGTTTCGCTCTAATACTGCAATTTTCATCTGCCGCCTCCATGTTTTTATTTGATTTTATATTTTCAAGCAATCTGATATAAATATACTGTTCTTTTTTAAAATTGGCAAGCAAAAAAATCCTCCTTCCCCCTTTGAAATGCCTCAATATAAAAATCAATATCCGATAACCGGTTTGGCAGTTTGTCTGGAGTAATGTCAAATATAAATACAATGCCTCCGACCAAAAAAAGAAACGTAAGAAAAACCATTCCCTGAAACAATACCCTTTTCTTTCTGGATAAAAACAGGAAAAAGAACAGAAAGCACATAGAAAAAAGAAAAAGCGCCGCTCTTTTGAAAATAAAACGCCAATATTTAGGAGACTCCTTCAGGCTTAAGCTGTATTCATTTGCTAACTGTTCCTTAATTCTTTCCTTTTCCAGATAAGTCTCCCCATAAAAGGTTATGTGATTCAATAGTAAATCACTGTCTTTGGCGGTCTGGCATACAAAAATATTTGTCTTTGGCAGCACGCCTTGTATGAAATAGGTTTTCTTTCCATATACGAGAGTCTTGCCAATCACGTTTCTATTACCAAATAACTGCCATGCGGCATCTTCCCCGATCAGGCAGCCTTCCGTATCTTCTTTTTTAAGAGGAAATTCACCGGGAAAAAGTAAGGAAGAATTACCGCAGATTTCCGCTACCGGAAACGTTCCGCTGCGAAAAAGCTCCTTGTTCTCAATGGTCTGATTCTTCTTTTCCTTCCAAAATGTAAAAAATAAAGGCGCATCCTTTTTCTCTTCCTTTTCCAAATAAGAAAGGGCATCCTTTGGAGAAATACCCCATTCCTCTTTTTCCCGTGAACGGGTATTTTCAATCAAACATTCCGTGTATGTTTTCTTTATGGAAATTTCGTCTAGTATGCGTTTTCCAGTTAGCAGATAGATTATTATGCCTGCTCCTAAAAGGAGTATAAAGACCCATCTGCCTAATTTCCTCATTCTTCTAAAAGGCGCACGGTATCGCCTTTTTCAATTTGCTTGGTAGAGCTTACAATAAGCTTATCCTCTTCTGTAATGCTTCCCTGTTCAATTGCCGCATAGGTTTCATTTTTATCCAGTATAGTCACATTATGTCTTACCACTTTTAACTCCTCTCCTAAAATCGTCTTGCTGGCAGATGCTGATAATACATAATTTTGCATCCCATCGCTATGAATTGCCGACAACGGCACGCAAAGCTTTTTTTCTTCTCCGGTTATGGTTAGCCTCATCGTACCGGTGTCCCCCAGATTTCCCATTTCCTTTGTTACCGGAAAGGAAAGGATATACGTATCTTTCTGCTCCTTGCTTTCTTCTATTGTTTCTATGGGAATATCCGCAAAGGTTTCCTGAGGGGAGCCAAGCTCCACTTCTACAAAGTCCCCTGCTTGTACATATTTTTTATCGCCCTTTGAAATTTCCGCCAAAAAACGGTATCCTTCCTCTCTGTCCGTCATATGAAGAAGTGCGCTATCGCCGGTTCTGTCTCCCTCCACAGCATGAATTTCCACAATCTCTCCTTCCACGGGCGCAAGGATTTTTCCACCTTCCTCTTTGATTTTGTGATAGGTGTTCCATTGCTTTTCCAGTTCTCTTTGTTCCAGCCTTGCCAGCTCTAAAGAGCTGTCCGCTGTGGTTTCCCTGCTTGCATCCTCTACTGCCCTGCCTGCCAAGCGTATATCCTCGTCTGTTTGTCTGGCGGCTTGTCTGCTTTCTTCCTCATAGCCTTTGACAGCTTGGTCTAACTGGGCTTTTTTTGTTTCCCATTCCTGCTTAAAGGCAGCCGTTTGTTTTTCCTTGTAGTCTGCTAATGCGGCTCTTGCCTCTTCAATTTCTATTTTCAGACTTTGGGCAGCCTTCTTTTTTTCTTCCTTTTCTTCTTCTGATACGGTTTCCTGAGACTTCAAAGCTTCAAGCTGCTTTTTCTTTTCTTCTAAATCATTTAACAAGGTCTGGTATTGTTCATCCTGCTCTCTTGCAGCCGCTACATATTCTTTTTGTGACGGAAGCTTCTCCCTCTCTGCCTTTGCCTCATTTATTTTATCCCAAGCTTCCCCTAAGCTGATATCTCCTTTTTGTCTGGCATTTTCATAATCCTCGTTGGCTCTTTTTTGATTCACTGCTTTTTCATTTGCTGCCAATGCTTCATTTTTTTCCATGGTCTTGATTTGTATTCTGTTCTTTTCCATTTCTATTTCTTGCTTTTCTATTAAATTTTCCAAATCCTTAAGATCCAACTGCACTAACGGCTCATCTTTCTTTACACTTTGCCCTTCCTTTACTAAAACAGCCTCTATCCGTATGCCCGTTTCTGCCAGCACAGCCGTCTTCTTATTTTCCACAACCTTCCCTTCCGCTTCTACCTTGTGGTTTAAATACATCCTTTCAGGACGCTCCACCTCTACTCTTGGCAACATAGCCCCGTACATCCCACGGGATATCAGCCCGCAAATAAAAAACACAAGAAAAAAACCAGTTGCTGCTTTTAATACCTTCCCCTGAAAGCTAGCTGCTTTTTTCTCCGTTTCCTTTTCTATATCTGTTCTTTTATTTATCCCATTATCAAACTTCAGATATAGCAAAAACTCTTTTATTTTCTCATACATTATTACAACCTCATTCCTTCATGGCAGAAGCAACAATTCCCTTCTCCAAATAATCCTGTCCCAGCAAAAATACAAAAACCGCAGGTATCAATGCCACTACAGAAGCAGCAAAAGCATATCCTGCTTCTTCTAAACCGATTTCCGGCAAATATAAAGACAAAGGCCACAAATCCTTATCCTTTAAAAAGGCAAGCGGCTGTTCAATCAGACTGAAATATTCCAAAAATCCCAACACAAATGCCGATAAGATTCCGCTTGAGCCTAAGGGCAGCCCAATCCGGACAAAAAGCTGCCATTCTCCGGCTCCGTCTATTCTGGCAGCTTCCAACAGCCCCTTAGGAATACCGGTAAAGGACCGGTAAATCAAAAACACTGGAAACGTAGAAAAGATACCGGGCAAAATTATAGACCAATGGGTATTGATAAGCCTTATATGATTTAATACCAGATAATTGGAAAGCATAGTGACCTGAAAGGGCATCATCATTAAAATAATATAAAGGGTAAACAATACATTTTTTCCCGGAAAACGGAATCTTGCAAAAGCCCATGCTGCCGGTACTCCTGCCAAAAGCTGGCCTGCCAGAGTTAATAACAATATTTTCATGGAATTAAAAAAAACCACATAAAAATCCGGCTTATCAAAAAACAATTCCAGATAATTCCGAAAAGTGGGATATTGGGGAAACCATCCAAATTCCGCCATGCCCTCCGCTTCTGTTAAAACTGGCAGCAGATTGTCCTTTAGCTCTGCCAGTCCTTTCAAGGAGCCAATAAACAGCAAATATACCGGAAGGCAGATAATGAGCCCTATGCTGCTAAGCAATATTCCCCTTGCCATGTTGTTATACTTCTTTTTTGAAAAATGAAATAAATGCATTTTGACCCTTCCCTTTTTCTTTTTTCGATTTTTTATCCTTTTCATCGTAACAGTTCAGCCCATAGGCACAGAGTGGGTTTTCTGCAGAGCATGTTTTCTTAAGGAGCCCTTATAAAAACGCCAGCGCTTAGCGAGGTACTTTCGAGCTTAGCACTGTTGCGTTTTTATAGAGCGAGAGCGTGGCGACGCAGAAAACATGCTCTGCAGAAAACCCACTCTGTGCCTATGGGCTGAACTGTTACCCATTACCTTTCATCCCACAAAAATTGCAGCAGTAAAATAAAACCAGTTAAGACAATTGCAAGAAATACTGCTGCTGCCGCCATTTTGTCCAATTCCAGATTTAAAAACCAATTATTAAATAAGTGCTGCAACAAATACATGCTTTCATGAGGGTAAGAGCCTGCTACCAGATAAGCCTCCCGGAATACCTTAAAGGAGTTTAAAAAAGATAGTACGGTAATGGTATATAGGGTAGGCTTTAGGTTGGGCAGAATGATTTTCCAAAAACAGATTTTTTCACTGGCGCCATCCACTCTTGCCGCTTCTAATATGGCTTCCGAAATGCCAAGGATTCCGGCAAGCCATAAAATAATAGTATATCCCAGATTTTTCCAGATGTAGCTGATGACGAGCACCCAAAATGCCATGTTGCTTCCCATAAAATCAATGGACACACCTCCCACTTTTTCCAAAAAGGCATTTATAATTCCCTGCTTGTGAAAAAGCATTTTCCATATGAGCACCACTGTTGCCGCCGGAACTGCCATTGGAAATAAATAAGCGGATTTTAAAAGCTGTACTTGCTTCATCCTGCTTAGCAGCACTGCAATAAACAGGGAAAGGCTAATTAAAAGAGGAAGGCAGACTGCTGCAAAGGAAACTGTATTTTTTGCTGCTAATAAAAATGCCTGATTGGAAAAGATTCGTTTATAATTTTCCATTCCTATAAAATCTCCTGTTACTGCCGTTGCAAATGAGCGACGGATAACATCCAAAAAAGGAACCAGTATAAAAATACTTACACCTAAAAGGCTGGGAAGTAAAAACAAAAATGCAGTTGCTGTTTCTTTTCTTTTCCTATGTGATATATGCTTGTAGGCTTTCATAATCATAACTTTCTTTTTTGTTTAAATGGGCTGCCGCTTAGAAACTGCAAAACGACAACCCGTCTGTTTCGTTTTTGATTTATTCAGAAAGGTAAATCTGAACCTTATTGATGATTTCATCTGCCACGGCTTCTACTGGTTTTTCACCATTTAAGGCAGCGGGCGCTAACTCAAGCACTACATCTTTTATGATAGCATCTGTAAGAGCAGGCGTATCTAAGGAAGCCGCCATTTCTTCCAGCTTCTGCTGCCTTTCTTCATTAATCCATGAAATTTCCAAGGTGCCAAAGTTTTCTTTACCGGTTTCTTCATCTACATATGCCCACGACATGCTGAATCCTGTTTCCCTTTCAACCTCCGGACTTTCGTATGGGCTTATGAGGGAATCGGAAAACGCCTTTTTATTTACAGGGTAACCTGCATCAATGGACATAGCCTGTAAATCCTCCGACAACAGATAGGAAACAAAATCTACAGCCAGCTCTTTAGAGGCGCTGTTTTCACATACCCCTATTACAGAAACAGGGACAAATACCTTTCCTTTCTGCCCCGGCAGCAGCTTGATTTCCTGTTCACTTTCTTTTTTGTCTAAAACAGAGGCAATCATGGAATAATCCATATAAGCGGAAGAAACACAACTGCTTCTGCCAAAGCCCATCTGCTGTTTGTTTTCCAGATACTCCAATACATCGTTTGCAGCCCTTAGGTAATAATCCTTTCCCAGATATTTTTCAGAAGAAGCCGCTGTTTCCTCATACTCCTCTTTTTCTTCCTCTGTAAGACCCTTTTGCTCTGCTTCATAAATCCTTTTTGCCTGAGTCAGAAAGGCAGTCAGCTCTTCCTTTTTAAGCGTGCCGTCTTCTGCCATCCACGCAGGGGCATTTACATCAAAAAGCTTATTTAACGTTTCTGTTTCATTAAAGGCGCCGGTAATGATTCCGGTTCCTTTTTCACTCCGAAAGGCTTCTACCGCATCTGCTAAGGTAGCCAAATCTGTAATTCCCTCCGCTACGGATTTTTCCGTATATAGTACCGGAATCTGGAACCTGCTGGGGATTGCATAGGTCTTATCTCCCTTTGAATAAATGTTGATGATATTTTCAAAAAATGCATCCTGCCCAAAATCCTTTGCAAGCATTTCGTTTAAATCCGCCAAAATTCCTTTTTCCATGTATGACTGAACCGGCATACCGTCTAATAAAAGAATATCAGGACCTTCCCCGCTTAATATTTGCGTATTCAGGTTCCGGATGGCGTCTTCCTTTGTCATGCCGCTTCCTTCACTGATTCCTATTTCATATTCTATAAAAACCTCCGAGTTTTTCTTTTGATATTCTGAAATTGCCTGCCGCACCGCACTGTTTTCCTCCAAGCTGTAAATCTTTAAAAGCTTCTCCGGAACGGCTGCTGCCTCGCTGTCATAAACATAATTTTTTAGGAGGATTTCGCTGCTGGAATCAAATTTAAGGTAAGCAATGAGAAACTCTCCGTTTTCTTTTCTCACCATATTCAAAAGGGAATATGTGGGGTCACCCAAAGAAGAAAGGCTTCCTTTCATAACCTCTTCCATTACATTTCCGCCTACCACATGGCGGTAAAGACCATCTGAGCATCCAATAAATATAGAATTTTCTTCATCTCCTTCACAAAGCAGAATTGCTTTTGGCGCACCTGTATCATAAGCCGTTCCATCCAAGTCAGAAAGCTTTCCGGCGGAAAAATCATCTAATACCGGGTCTTCTATAAAGGTTTTTGATTCCAAATCATACTGCTCGATTTTTGAACCTACAAAGCATAAAATATTTCCTACCTGCTGCATATACTCGATGATTCCATCTGTCTGGCAAAAATCCGTAAAAGCTCCGGAAGCTTTATCTACTACATATACTTTATCTTCTATAGAAGCCAAAAGAGTCCCATCGGATAACATGCCAATGCTGTCTACATATTCCGCCGTATTTATGGAAATTGCATTTCCGTCTTTGTCAATATACATAAGATTAAAGGAAGAATTGATGTCGTCCTCTGCATCCTCTAATAAAACTTCCTGATTGTTGTCCTCTATAGCTTCTATATCTGTACCTGTATTTGTATTTTTATAATACTTTATAAAATAACTTCCGTCCTTACCCATGACAGCCTGATAAACCCATGTGCCTTGTTCCATATTATCCAGCAGGTAAGTGTCCTTTTGTTCCCAAGTCTCTCCTCCGTCTTTAGAAACAAGGGTTCCGTTTTCACCATTTAAAATACCAATGCTTCCATCTTCAAATTTAACCATATCTAAAAACGTATAGATTCCGTCCGGTAAAGTCAGGTTCGATTCCAGATACCTTCCTTTTGCATTACCTTCGTTTTCTTCCTTTTCCTGTTTACTTTCCTTATGTTCCTTATCAGCGTCCCCCTCTGGAGCCGAATCCTTATTTCCACATCCGGCAAGTGCCAACAGCAGCGCTGCCAGCAATAAAGCCGTTCCTCTTTTTATCAGTTTATTCATTTTTTTCATGTTTCCTCCTTTTTCTGTAATAGTTCAGCCCACAGGCTTCCTTATTTCTTTCATAGGATAGCATAGGAGTCTCTAAGTTTTCTCTAAATGTGGAAAGATTGTATTTTAAGAAAAATTGAATGATATTATGGATTTTGTAATAGTTTAGACTTTTTTTTGAAGGTAACGGCTAAGCCGGACGCAACAGAGGAATTTTTTTGAAGGTAACAGCTAAGCCGGACGCAACAGAGGGAGGAGAGTGGATTGGCTTTTCGTGTTTTTGATGGCACTTTTCCTAAACAGCCTTGGAAGGTTATTGATACCGAACGGGTCGTCATATAGCGCCCTCCATGGCGCAATATGACTAAAATTGCCGTCCATGGCAATTTTCCCCTAAGCTCCGAAAAGGCTGTTAAGGAAAAGTGCCATCAAAAACAAGAAAGCCAATCCACTCTCCTCCCTCTGTTGCTGTTTTGTGGCAGGCTGTACTAGAAAAGAGTTTGCTTGTTTTTAGAGTGTCTCTAATATTATTTCAAAATAGATTGATTCTGCGTTTATACATAGGCATGGATAGGACTAAGACTTATATATATGAGTTTCCATACATAGAGCTTACCGATACACAGTGGGAGAGGGCTGAACTGTTACAAAATTACTTTCATTCCTAAAGATTTATATTGCTTTTTAATATTTTTAAAAATATAATAATGGAAAGGAGAGATAACATTATGTCAAGTAGAATAGGTAATTTGTTAAAACAATATGTAAACAAAATAAAAGAAATCTATGGTCAGCATTTAAAAGCAATTATATTATATGGTTCTTATGCAAGAGGAGATTACAGGGAAGATTCTGATATTGATATTATGATTTTGCTTAATATAACAGATTTGGAAATTGAGGACTATGGACATCAGTTGTCAGATATGACATATGATTTCAATATGGATAATGATGTGGATATTAAGCCAATTGCTAAATATGATGAACATTTCAGATATTGGTTAAAAGCATATCCGTTTTATGCAAATGTGGAAAGAGAGGGAATAAAACTGTATGAAGCAGCATGATGAGGGGAATAAAATTGACTTGATGAAATACAGATTGGATGCAGCAAAAAGTGATTTAAATGCAGCAAAAATATTAATAGAGGCAAAAGAATATAGAGCTTCAAATAACAGAGCTTACTATGCTGTTTTTCATGCATACCAATTTCTCTTATTGTAGTTTATTCTTCATATCTTTATTTCCCACTATTTTTCCCCAATAATTCATTTATTTCATCTACCATGGAATTGATAGCTGCCACTTGTTTTGTCATGTCCGCCATGTCATTTGCATTGCTGTCCGCCATATCATTAATATTTGAAAATTCCTGATTTTCCTGTCTGATATTTTCTGCTATATCTTCACTGATAGCAATAGTGCCCCTGATTACTTCTGCCTGTCTGCTGTGGGCATCACCCATAGTGCTGATATCTTCTATGGAATAGTGGAGCATCTGCATCATTTCCTGTATTCCTTTGAAAACCTGATTGAAAGATTCATTTTGCTTTGCAAGCTTTTCCGAATTTTCTTCTACATATTTTGTCATCTCGCCCACGTTATTCTGGACTCTGGCTATTACATTTTTTACTTCGTCCAAAGATTGTTTTGTACTGTTTGCAAGGTTTCCCACCTCGGAAGCCACGACTGCAAATCCCCTGCCAGCTTCCCCGGCTCTTGCCGCTTCGATAGAAGCATTCAGCGCCAACAGGTTTGTGGAAGAAGAAATATCATTGATTAAATTTAAGGTAACATCGATTTCCTTTACTGCTTCTGAAAGCTTTCCTGCTACTTTATTTGTATCCTCCATGGATTGGGAAACTTCGGAGTTTATTGTCCGTAAGGAATGTAATTGCTTTTCATTGTCCTTGGACTTGTCTAACAGGTTTTTGGAAGTATGCTCCACCTTTTCCACCTTTGTATTGACCACATCTGCCCATTTCCTTAATTCATTTAAATTTGCTATGCTCTTATCTGCCTTTTCCTCCAATGCATTGCTGCTTGCCAACAATGTTTCACTTGTAGCAGCCAGTTCCTCAGCAGATTCACTTTCATTGGTTGATATTTGCGAAAGCGCAGAGCCTGCCGTTAATAAATTATCCGATAATTCAGAAACTGCTGTAAGAACGTTTTGAACACGTTCATTATTGCGCTCCATCTCGCCTTTTTTTGCATTTACCAGAAAATAGCTTACTAAATATGTCAGTATTACGATAAATGATAAAGTAAGGGCTATACATACAATACGCCCTATCATATTTGGTATAAACAATGCGTCCCTTATCGGCAAAAGAGTGTCACCGCTTAAAAACCCGGATACAATTAAAGAAGCGGTAATTTCTACCGCTGTTGCCAGCACCATTTTTACATCCAGAAAAAATGCTGTTGCTATAACAAATAGCAAGGCAAATCCCCAGAATTCCGTGGATGGTATCATATAAAGAATGAAATTATATTGAATGAACATGATTACCACTAGAAATATTTTTGCCGCCTTTAATTTGGCTGCGGAAACAAAACCATCTGTAAATCCAGTGCGCACGAAATAAATACCTGTGGCAAGATAGATTAAGCAGGTAATATCAAATATAATTAAGGCAACCCAGCTAACGGTAGGAAACAATCCAAGTATTTTTTCTATCGTATATAAAAGCCCGGCACATTGACATGCTCCCGGCACTAAAAGCAAAATTAAGGTATAAACCTTGTTAATATATTCATCTAATGCAGATTTGTACTTTGCTTCTTTATTATTTTCCATATTTCTCTTTACCTTCCCGAATTTTGTTGTATCTTTTGTGATTTTTCCCCTTATTTATGGTAATATTGTATAATAAATATTATTTTTTACATAGCAAAAATCCATTGAACGGTTGATTTTGACCCTTAAACGGTAATTGCCTTCCCACGGCAAGTATGAAAAGATAGACAATGGAATCAGGGGGAAGAACATGAATATTTTGAAAAAATATTGGGATTCTGTGCATGTTTATATATTGCTTTTAATACCATTTACTTGCATTTGCGCCGGTATATTCTGGACTTTTTTCAAATTGCTGGGCTATTATCCTCATTTATCTTGGATAAAAATCGGATTATTTGACTTTAGCCAGATTATTTATCTTGGAATTGCCATTTATTTCATACTTCAAAACAAGAAAGATTCTTCTTATATTTCAAGCCATATATTTTATATAAAATGCTATACCAGCATTGCGTTATTCATACAATATATTTTTATATTAATTTTATTTCCTTCCGATTATATTTGGGAATGCACCTTTCTTTTTTTTGCTGCCTCGGTTTTTTTCTTTGACAGCAAAATGATGGTCTTCCATGTTGTTTGCTATACGGCTTTTCTTTTGATGGCTCATATTTTGAATCCTGATGCCTACCTTCCTTTAAATGAACCCAATTATATAGAAATCATTGCATTTCGCCTGTTGGTTTTATCTCTTACAATTCTTTTTATTTTATTGATTGTTTATTTTGCTGAGCATTTTATTATACGTGCCTTAGCAAATGAAAAAGAAAATATACACCTTTTAGAAAAACAGGTAGAATATTACAAAAATACAGACTTGATGGATATGGAATTAAGAAAGTTCCGACATGATATTAAAAACCATTTTATATGTCTGGAACAGCTTCTTAATGATGGAAATATGGAAGAATTTAATACTTATTTCAAGGATTTGGAAAAATCCTTTTCTTCACAGAAAAAAATATATTTTTCCGGAAATGAGATTATTGATGCAATTTTGAATTATGATATTTCCCGTTATTGCTCCGAATTTGTAAAGATTACAATATTTGGCGCTTTAACTGAAATACGGACAGTTTCCTCTATGGATTTATGCACTTTATTTTCCAATATTCTTTCCAATGCAATTTCTGCAGCAAATGAATGTAATGCTGAAGGGAAGCCGGAGCTAACTATCCGGTTTCAATCCGGAAGGCGATATTTTTCCATTGAAATATCAAACAGCATTTCAAAAAACGAGCAGATAAAATTTTATAAGAAAATGAAATATAATATGGATAAAAACCACAGGCTTGGCTTAAATAAAATAAAAGAGGTTACCCAGAAATACAATGGTTCTTTCGAGCAATATATTAAGGGGCAGACTTTAACTACGGGTATTTACCTGCCCCTTTAAAATCAAGAGACAAAGGAGATATCTTATGCGCATTGCATTTTGTGACGACCAGAAAAGCATTATAGAAGCATTAGAAGAGCTGGTACAAAAATTCAATAATCAAAATCAATTTCAGGATACTTTATTTTCCTTTACTTCTCCTGTAAATTTATATTCTTTTATGCAGAAGGAAAAAATCGACTTGATTTTTATGGATTTGGAGTTTACGGATATTTCTGAAGATGGAATTGAATGGTCAAAAAAAATCCTGAAACAGTTTCCCCATACCATTATCATCATTTTGACTGCATATGAATCCCGTTATAAAGATGGCTACGTTGCCAGAGCCTTTCGCTTTATGACAAAGCCTGTAGAGGAAAAGGAATTATTTGAAAATTTACATGCCTGCAGGCAGGAGCTGCAGCTTGCCCGGACAATTTCTTTATCCAAACGGGGCATTGTCCATGAAATACCTCTTGAAGATATTTTGTATTTTTCTGCCCGATCCGGCGGAACGGAGCTATGGACATGTGCAGATATGTTTTGTTGTGATGAAAGCCTGCTCCAATGGGAAATGCAGCTTCCGGGAAATATTTTTTTCCGGTGCCATAAAAAGTATTTGGTTAATTTGACGTATATCAAAGAATTTGATAATAATTTCTGTATTTTAATGAATGGGGAGAAGATTCCTATTTCCAGAAGAAAATGGAAGGAGTTTCAGATTGCTTATATGAAGTGTGATTCGTCGCTTTTTTAGCGATGAATTACCTCAAACTATATAACCTGCCATTCTTCTTTTATCTGTCAAAAAGCAGCCTATGGGCAGGCTGCTTTTATTCTCGTATCTCATCTCTTTAGTTCGTCCATAACAGCTTCAAACGCTTTCAAAACCTTGGGATTAAATACGCCGCACTCATTGTTATTTATCATTTCTACTGCAGTATCATGGCTGAATGCCTTCTTGTATACTCTTTCCGAGGTAAGGGCATCATATACGTCCACAATAGATACCACCTGTGCCCAAATTGAAATATCATCGCCGCTTAATCCATCCGGATAACCTTTTCCGTCCCATCGTTCGTGATGGTGCCTGCAAATATCATAGCTGTAATTATAAATTCCTTCATCCATAATATGGGGAATTTTTTGAAGAATTTCACAGCCCTTAACTGTATGCTGCTTCATGATTTCAAATTCTTCTGCGGTAAGCCTTCCCGGTTTATTTAAAATACTATCCGGTGTGGAAATCTTACCTACATCATGGAGCACAGAGGCCGTAACAATTTTGTCGATTTCACTCTTGGATAAATGGTATTCCGGATACATATCGCTTACTTTTTTCATCAATATTTTCGTAAGTCCGCAAATGCGCTTTACATGCTCTCCTGACTCACAGTCCCGAAACTCAATAAGCGTTGCAAGAGTCTCTACCATTGATTTATTGAACCTGTTAAGACGCTCTACCTGTTTCTCCACAATATGCTCTAATTCATTTCTATGGCTATACAGCTCAATGACATTGCTGATTCTGCACTTCAAAAAATGCGCCATAAAGGGCTTGGTAATTACATCAACGGCGCCAAGGTCATATCCTTCGGACAGCATTTCCTTACTGTTTTCCGCAGTTATGAGAAATACAGGAATATATTCAATTTTCTTATTTTTGTTCATTTCCTTAAGAACACCCAGCCCATTGATTCCGGGCATGATTAAATCCAAAAGTACTGCAGAAATATCTTCATTATTATTTATTACTTCTATTGCTTCAGCTCCGTCACATGCCTTGATTATGTTATAATTCTCCTTAAAAATTTCTGCCAGAATATCACGGTTAATTTCAATATCATCTACAATCAATATTGTTTTTTCTTTTTCCATAGTAGCCTCCTTACCTTATCTTATCTAGTTTATTCTAACCTATTCTTTTTGTGATTTCCGTGACAATAATTCACATCAGCATTATTTTAAAATAATTTGTGGATAAAATCAATGGGGGTGGCTTTTTTCGTGGAGATATCCCGTGACCTCATCGCCGTATTTCCGAAAAACGATAACACGAAAACGCTCATCCGGCAGGTGGTGGCAATGCTGAACACCGCTTCTGAAACTGTGGAGTCCCTGCGCCTGAAAATAGATGAAGCTGCTTCTACGCTTCCGGAATACCCTGTAGTCATGGCGATGAACGGCGTCGATTCTACTCTTGGTCTTTGAGAGAAGAATGGTCTTTGAACATAAATTTTCGTAACTTTTTCTATTTAATGTGCTTATATTAAAGAACTTATATTCTTTTTGCCAAACAAACAATAATGTTGATAAATTCACAGATATGTGATAAAATTTCGTTTAGAAAAGTATGCAGAGGTATATTATGGCGGTCAGCTAAAAAAATTACTACATCTTATGATAGAACGTGATATTACAAATACAAAATCAATGCATGATGCGGATATTTCTGCCAACATTATCACTAAAATTGAAAATGGAAAATATATTGCTCTTGATAAAGTGGAAAGTATTTGTTTAGCATTGAATGTTACACCAAATGATATATTAGAATTTACTCAATCAGAGGATAAAGGAAATGCCTGACAAAGTAATGTCTATATTGGCTGAAGCAACTGGCGGCAAAAGTTATAGGGCTCATAAGTATGAACTTGATTATGGCGAAGACTCCATTATTTGGAAGAAAACGGCAAAGGGAAGTAATTAAGGAGGAGTTTTGCTCATGACAGAAAGTCAAAACACTGAATGGAAAGAATCATGGCGTGACGAATATCTGAAATGGATATGTGGATTTGCTAATGCCGGAGGAGGGAAAATTTATATTGGTATAGATGATACGGGTAAAGTCATTGGTATACGGAACGGTAAAAGGCTCTTGGAAGAAATACCCAATAAGATTCAAACAAATTTGGGATTTCTCGCAGATGTAAATTTGCTATCAGAAAATGGTTTGGAATATATTGAAATTATTGTAAGTCCAAGCAGTTACCCTGTCAGTTATAAGGGCGAATATCATTTTCGGAGTGGTAGCACAAAACAAGTACTGCGTGGTACGGCTTTAACTGAATTCATATCCTCAAAAACTGGCATACGATGGGAAGATTCTGTGATTGAAGGAGTCACGGTAGAAGATTTGGATAAGGAAAGTTTTGATATTTTTCGGCGGGAAGCAATCCGAAGCAAACGTATGACGAAAGATGACTTAAATATGAGCAACGCAGAACTTTTGGATAGTTTGGATTTGTTAAAAGATGGAAAACTTACTAGAGCTGCAGTACTTCTTTTTCATCGGACACCACAAAAATGGATGTTTGGAACTTACACAAAAATTGGAAGGTTTGGGAAAGGATCTGATTTACTGTATCAAGATGAAGTGATAGGATCGTTGTTTATGCAAGCTGAACGTGTAATAGAATTGATATATTTAAAATATTTGAAAGCGCCTATCACTTATGATAATTTAATCAGAGTAGAGACTTATCCTTTTCCGAAAGACGCTGTGAGGGAGGCGCTGTATAATGCACTTGTGCATTCTCGTTGGAGTGCTGGAATACCTATACAAGTTCGTATTGAAGACGATGCAATGTATATTAGTAATGAGTGTGTATTTCCGTCCGATTGGACAATGGACTCTCTGTTGCAAAGGCATCAATCCCGACCATATAATCCTAAAATTGCGAGAGCGTTTTTCAGAGCTGG
>JAMPFB010000044.1 GCA_023664735.1 Robinsoniella sp.
CATTCTCTTTTTTATAGGAGATTTTGATTTCTGTCGTTTCACTTTTATCATTTTCTGCAAGAATATAAATATCAGTCTTAGGCTCTCCTTTAGGACAGGTCGGCTTACCGGACATAATAATTTTATATTGTCCACCTTGAAACTCAAACACCGTTCCCACCGACATCAACCCCTTTATTCTTCTTTCCGCATCTCCAAAATCTCCCATAGTCAAGCCTCCTAAGATAATTTTAATCAACTGGTAAATAACACGCTAAAATGCTTTTATATGAAAATTATACCATTTCATCTTCTTAGACTCAACTAAATTTTCAGATTTTCCACATATAAATATTTTTTGCAATCGTTTCCTCCACCCTTGCCTTTATTCTGTTCACTCTCTTCTGCACCCACTCCAAAGTGGATGCTTCGAGTTTAAGCTAAAGAGTTCTATTTGCGCTTGTTTCTCTTATCGAGAAAGGCAAGCAACACAACAATTAAGCTAGCAAATGCCATAAAGCAATCCCGGAAATGTCCATTTACAGCATTTCCGGGATTTTATCCGTTGCTCAAACTCTTGTTCGGATAATGTAATCCTTGTGTTTTTTGACACATTTGTGTACTGATTTTCACTTCAAAATCATATTTTTACATCTATGATTTTGCTCTGTAAAAATTATTAGATCCAAACGATTCACAAGGTCATCTCAATATCAAGAGAATTGCATTTGCAAAAAGCTAGTACCGCATATTCCTCTTGTCTGATTTCTCTTATCTGATATTCCATATAACCTCTCTTTCACACGCTTCCATGCTCTGGCAGTTCCATTTCATCATTCATGTTCACAAATCCAAACTTTTCATACAATAGTCTGCCCATCTCTGTCGCTTCCAGTGAAATTGCTTTGATACCTTTTTCCTTTGCGTCAGCAACTAAAAGCTCTAAAGTTTTATATGCAATCCCTAATCTTCGATAATCAGGACTGGTATACATATTCATAATATATGCCTTATTTCCAGTGGGATTGTGATAGGTTGGCATTACCCTGTAATAACTGATACCACCTGCTCCGATAAACCGGTCACCATCAAATACAAGAATGGCTGTATGTGTTCCATCCGATACTGCTTTCTTATAATAATCATAAGATTGGATTTCTACCTCTGACATATCAACATCATCTGCTAATTGATTTGCTGCCCTTAACACTTCAATCCTCGATTTTGTTAGAAAATTAATATCTTCTATTGTCGCCTTTTTATATATCAAATTCATAGCGTTATCACCTGCCTGTACTTCCTTTAATTTTCTGCCGCCAATGTACTAAATTTCCGTCCTTCTTATAAAATACCCTCCATGTTCCTTCAGCCATTTCCTCCGAATCTTATAATCTGGTAAAACCTCCTGTACGATTTTCCAAAATTCCGGAGAATGGTTTAACTGCTTCAAATGTGCCAGTTCATGCACTACAACATAATCCAGTATTTCTTCCGGCATCAAAATTAAGCGCCAGTTAAAATTTAAATTCCCTTTCCTGCTGCAGCTCCCCCAACGGGTCTTTTGATCTTTTATCGCAATCCTTTCATAAGAAACACTCATACATCTGCTGTAAAATTCTGCCTTTTTCACAAGAATCTTTCTTGCCTCTTTGCGATATTCCTTTATTTCTTCTTCTGTGAATGCCGGGATATGGTGTGCCTTTTCATCTTCCAGCCGTAAAAATACAGCTTCAATCCAGTCCTTATTTTCCAAAAGTACTTTTTCAATGGCTTTTCGTGATGTAAAGTAAGGAGCCTTTACCTTCACAATTCCTTCTTCCAAAACCCGGATTCCAATGGATTTTCGCTTTGAATAAGTGATTTCCGGATAAATTGTTTTACTGCCCAGCCTCAGTTTCATGTTTTTGTTGCTTTTTTCCTTTCATTTGAATTTTTTTCATTTGAATCCTTTCATTGAATCCATTATTTTAATCAAATTTGGGGAATCAATTTTTGAAACCATTATTTGGAAGCAATTTTTGAATTCATTATTTGAAACCCAATTTTTAAAACCATTATTTGAATCCAATTTTTGAATCCAATTTTTTCAACCAGAGCTTTTAGTCAGATTTAAGGACCTGCAATAAATGTGAAAAATATTCTGGCAAAGGCGCCTGAAATTCCATATAGGTTTCCGTTGCCGGATGAATAAAGCCAATGCTTCCCGCATGAAGGGTCTGCCCCTGTAACCGGAATTTAGAGGCTCTTTTGCCGTATACTTCATCTCCCAGCAAAGGATGTCCGATGCTTGTCATATGAACACGAATCTGGTGGGTTCGTCCGGTTTCCAACTGGCAGGAAATATACGTATATTCCGCAAAACGCTTAAGCACCTTATAATGGGTAATGGCGCTTTTCCCGTTTTTTTCATTGATACACATTTTCTTCCTGTCAAAAGGATCTCTTCCTATTGCTCCCTCTACAGTCCCCGCTTCCTCTTTTATGACGCCGTGGACAATGGCATAATACTTTCTTTGTATGGAATGGTCTTTTAGCTGTGCCGCTATGTGATTATGGGCAACATCATTTTTACAAACAATCAAGGCGCCTGTTGTATCTTTATCAATCCGATGCACGATTCCGGGCCGTAAAATACCGTTAATGCCGGATAAATTACCTTTGCAATGCCATAAGACCGCATTGACTAAAGTCCCGCTATAATGCCCCGGCGCCGGATGAACCACCATATCCTTTGGCTTATTTATCACCAGCAAATCCTCATCTTCATACAGAATATCCAGCTTTATGTTTTCCGGTTCGATATCGGGCTCTACCGCCTTGGGAATGGAAAATACAATCCTATCCCCTTCTTTTACTCGATAACTAGCCTTTACCGGAACTTCATTTACAAAAAGCTGGTTTTCTTTTATAAGCTTTTGCACGAAAGAACGGGATAAGGCAGCTACCTCTTCGGTAATTACCTTATCAACCCGTTCTTCTTCCTGCTCCATTGTAACCGTAATGCATATTTTTTCCATGAAAATCCTTTTTTCTATTTCCTATTTTCTAATTTTAATTCCCAATTCTAATTCCCAATTCCATTTTCGTAACAGTTTGTTGCACAGGCGCAGAGGGAGGGCTGCATAGAGTATGTTTTCTGAAGGAGCCCTTATAAAAACGCCAGCGCTTAGCGAGGTCTTTTCGAGCTTAGCACTGTTGCATTTTTATAGAGCGAAAGCGTGGCGACGCAGAAAACATACTCTATGCAGCCCTCCCTCTGCGCCTGTGGACCAAACTGCTCCTTTATGTCTAAAACTTCAACTTACTATTATCCATGCGAAGCTTTAAAAACTGCAGGTCTTCCTCCTTGTAATAAAACAAATACAGGATAATAAGAAATATCGTTCCAATGGTCACAAAAATATCTGCTACATTAAACACCGGAAAATCTATCAGCTCAAAATATAAGAAATCCACAACATAATTGTATCGCAGCCGGTCAATCATATTGCCACAGGCGCCTGCTGAAATCAGTACGAGGCAGATATGAGTATAACGATATTTCTTTTCCAAAGGTGTTTTTATAAGCACAAATAGGAATAATGTTAAGATTACGATAGCGCTAAAAATAAAAAACATTTTCTGGTTTTGCAGCATTCCAAATGCAGCGCCTTTGTTTTCTAGATAATGCAGCACGAATACATCCTTAATCAATATGAAATTTGATCTTCCTTTTAAATACTCTACAGCCAGCACTTTGGAAATCTGGTCAATGCTTATAAGCAGCGCCAAAAAAATGAAATCCAAAAACAGTTGTACAGCCTTTTTTCCTTTTTTCATATGAAATCGTCCCTGTTTGTTATCAGGACATCTCCTCTTCATTAAAATAGATTTCTTCAATTGCGGCCAGCATTTCTTCTTCCGTTACGGTAGTGTCAATAACAGCCCTTCCAACCTTCTTTAATAGAATAAACTTGATGGTTCCTGCCTGCATTTTCTTATCGCTTTTTGTCAGCCTTAAAATTTCCTTTGGATCAATATCGCTGATGGAAATAGGAAGATTGAAGGGAACGAACATATCCCTTATTTCATAATATTCTTCCATGGAAAGCATTTCCTTCTTCCATGAAATAAAGGCAGCCGCCACGATTCCGAGAGCCACGCACTCCCCATGCACCAGCTTGAAGTCCATATATTTCTCAATGGCATGGCCGATTGTATGCCCCAGATTCAAAAGTGCCCGCTCTCCTTGCTCCGAAGGGTCCTTTTCCACTACCAGCTTTTTGATCTGACAGCTTTTTTTCACTACCTCTTCCAGAGTATCCATATCCTTTTCAAAAATTTCATACATGCTGGAAATCAGCCACTCATAAAAAATCCTGTCTTTAATAAGCCCTGCCTTTAACACCTCAGCCATTCCTGCATAATATTGTCTGTCATCTAAGGAATTTAACACAGACAAATTCATATAAACAAGCTTTGGCATATGAAATGCTCCCACCATGTTTTTATAGGACAGAAAATCCACGCCTGTCTTCCCACCAATGCTGCTGTCCACCTGAGCAAGAAGAGTTGTGGGAATCTGTATAAAATCAATTCCTCTTAGATAAGTAGCGGCACAAAAGCCTGTCAGGTCTCCTACCACGCCTCCGCCAAGGGCAACTAACATATCCTTCCTGTCAAGTCCTTCTTTTATAAGGAACTCATAAACGTCCTGTACCACTGATAGGTTTTTATTTTCTTCTCCTGCCGGAAATGTAAAAAGGACACATTTTTTACTGACCTTTGAAAGCAGCTCCTTTACCTGCTCACCATATAGTCCTCCTACATTGGAATCTGTTACGATGCACAGCCTTTTTTCCATGGAGCCAAGAACCTCAAGCTCTTTTCCCAATTGTTGAAAATCCCTTTCAAATACAATATCATAACAGGGCTTTTTCTCTTTATTGACGGTTAATCGGTTTGTCTGTTCCGTTGTCTGTTCCATATCCCTCTCCTTTTTCATTTCCCAAGAAAAAAGGGTGCCAATCACACCCTTCGTCCTTTTTATAATATGTATAAGCTTCCCTTTTATAATGTACTGTTAAAGGATGGCACATCGAAGGAACCTGTTAATATCTCCTGAAAATCACCAGAAATATCCACGCTTGCCGGAGTAATAATAAAAATATAATGGGAAATCTTTTGCAGATTTCCTGCAATGGCAAAGCAGGAACCGGAAGTAAAATCAATAATTCTCTGGGCCACATCCACGTCCAGCCCTTCCAGATTCAGCACAACTGTCCGGTTTGCCAGCAGTGTTTCTGTAATTTCCCTTGCATCCTCTACTGTAGTAGGTTTAATTACACATACTTCCATACCATTCACCCCTGCCCTTCTGCTCTGCTTCATAGGAGTTACTTTTGGAGATGGCTTTGCTTTTGGCTTGTCCTCCATAAAATCATCAAAGTCATCCTCTTCCTTTACAGCCTTGCGCTTCGGTCTTTCGTCTATTTCGTCATCATAATAATCATCATATAATTCATCATCATCTTCATCATTTAATTTCATTGCATTTAGAAACTTGTCCATTACGCCCATTTTTATACTCTCCTTATGCTTACCCGCCATGGGGCAGATTTTGTTTATACTGTATAGTCTCGTTCTCCAAAAATACCGGTACCTACTCTTACGAAATCCGCACCCTCTTCTACGGCTGTTTCATAATCACCCGTCATACCCATGGAAAGATATTCTATAGATACATTATCAATGTTTTTTCGCATTATGTCAACAGCAATTTGCTTTAGTTTCCTAAAATGTTTTCGATTGTCCTCTGGATTCTCCACATATGGGGCTATAGTCATATAGCCTTTTACAGATATATTAGGCAATTTTGCAATTTCCATAGTAAGCTCACAGACTTCTTTTGGCGCACAGCCAAATTTGCTTTCTTCTCCCGCCACATTGACTTCAATCAGAATATTCACATGTACCTGCTTCTTTACGGCTTCCCGGCTGATTTCCTCTGCCAGCCTGAAAGAATCCACGCTATGTATCAAATATACCTTATCGACAATATATTTCACTTTATTTCTCTGCAGATGCCCAATCATATGCCATTTTATATCCTTTGGAAGAGCCTCATATTTGTCTAACAGCTCCTGCACCTTATTTTCTCCAAAGTGGCGGCAGCCATGCTGGTAGATTTCTGACAGCATGGAAACAGGCTTTGTTTTGCTCACTGCAATCAGGGTCACCTCTTCTGGCTCACGTTCTGCCCTTTTGCATGCAGCCTGTATATTTTGAATTACCCGATCATAATTTTGTGTCAACATCCCTTTGTGCCTCCTTTATTTCTGTGCTAATGGATAAAATCATCATCCTTCACGCTTTCTGCCTCTAACACGATATGGTCGTATACACTCAGCCCATAAGTGGTATTGGACTTTACGATGGAATATTCATCATTGGAATAAAGCACCGTAATTTCCTTAAAATCCGCATAGCCTTTGTTGATATTATAAACGCCTACCAACGTTCCTACCTTACTGATTGGATACTTTTCCGTAGAATCCGGCTTGCATATATAATCTCCAATGCGGAGCGTTATCGTATCCACATAGTAATCCGTATCCGATTCCGAGTATATATTTGTTTCTATAAATTCCGTAGTGACGGCTCCATCTGTATAAACCTCCCGCATAAAACCGCTTTTGGAGCTGTTGCCTCCTTTTATGATATAATCCTTGGGCACAAGGTAAAATTCTTTTTCCACAATGGCGCTGTTTGGAATCTTCAACCCTTCCTCTTCGTCTTCCATAATCTCAATATCAACAAAACGGTCAGCGGCAAAGGTAATCATGGAATTATTGAAATCCAGCTTTACATAAGTGCCATCCTCATTTTGAAGCACATTTACTTTTCCCCATGAAGTCATCTGGTTTTTTAAGAACTTTACATTCACATAATCCTTTTGCAACAGTTCCTCTGCTCTTTCCGGAGTGGTTTCAATGACGATAGACCAGTTTTCATCCGTAACAAGCTTATACAAGGGGTCTCCATTGCTTACAAGCTCATTGGCAACCAGCTTTTCCTTTTCATATTTTTTTTCATCCATTATGTCCTTTGTAATGGCA
The DNA here is from genome assembly GCA_023664735.1 of Robinsoniella sp. Taxonomy (GTDB): domain Bacteria; phylum Bacillota; class Clostridia; order Lachnospirales; family Lachnospiraceae; genus RGIG3040. The sequence continues at coordinate 7,077 of JAMPFB010000044.1, forward strand.
GAAGGCTCCAATGCCTCATAACCGTCAACAGAATAAACTACCACACCGCTTTTGGAAGCGTTACACAAATTTACAAGCCCGGAAGCTTCTCCTTTGATTTTCTCTAAATTGCTTAGCATGTTGTGATTGGAAAGCTTGAGAGCCGTTCCTTTCAGCTCATACTTAAAGTCATATACGGAATGAAATTCTTTGGTTGTAAAATTATGGGTAAAATTTACAATATCCGTTTTCATTTGAGATAAATCCTCTTTTGAAAGCTGTATGCTGGCATCATCCGTATCAATCATATCGGCAATCTTACCGCTTTCATCAATGGTGCATACTAGATTACCAACGCCCACATGTTCTCCTTCCCTTGCAAAATAATTGACATAGCCGGACTGGGTACTGGCAACAGGCTCTTCTGTTCTCAGCGCAAGCCCTGTATATACATTGGATACGCTTAGGGAACCGGTAGTAACCTCATAACCAATAATATGTTTGGATGTAAAATACATATAAACACAGATGATAATATAGACAAAGATAATTCCAAAAATAATCATTCCGATATTTATATTCAAGGGATGCCTGTATTTGGTTATTTTTGTGGGTTTTTTCTTCCCGGACACAAAACTTCTCCTCTCATAGATATTCTATAAAAAAACCTCGGAAAGCATCCGAGGCTTTTATTGAATGTTTCTTATTTATTATAAAGATACAACTACTTTTTCCTTTAAGCTTTCCGGAAGATTTTCTTTGTCAATTCCAATGCTTAATACAAAATCAACACCATATGTATCGCCAAGCTTTTCCAACTTTTCCACAGTGTCTGTAATATCCATTCCCTCCAAACATGCTATTGTTAAAAAGCTATCCAGATACATTTGCTGTAAATCATGATCCTGTGATATAATTCCGGAAATAAATCCTACAAATTCAGCGCTTTCTTCAATCATGTACTGAGACACATCAATCAAGCGGATTTTATTGTTTAGCTCAAACATATGCTTTGTGCTTTTGTCCAAATATACGATATTGCCGGCTGCTTCCTTCACTTGCGCATTTACCTTGTCTAACAAATGCTTTGTTTTTCCTTTTCCTTTATTCCCAACAATTAACTGTACCATATGCAGTCCCTCCTGTATTTCGATTTTGCATTGCTCTCCGATATGTTTATTATAGTAGATTCCCACAAAAAATACAACCGGAAATTTAATGTCCTATTTCCGATAACAAATCTGTCATTTCTTCATATAGGATTCCCCGTTCGGAGCATTTTAAGATTACGGATACATAAGGATTGCCTGCAGTGTCCTTTGCATATAAAATCAGGCAATTCCTTGCGGATGATGTGGTTCCTGTTTTGCCGCCGATGATTTTTACGTTTTCCGGCGGGTTGTAGGTGCCTTTAATATACAGATTCGTGCTTTCACAGGACAGCTCCTTTGGATTTCCCTCCTTGTCCTTATAGACAGTGCTATAGGTAGCTGAATTTATAATCTGGTTAAATTCATCATATTGGATTGCTTCCTTGAAAATCAGGTATAAATCGTAAGCAGTTACGTAATGCCCATCTTCCGTAAGCCCATGAGGGTTCTTAAAGGAGCATCTGGTAGCGCCAAGCGCCTTTGCCTCCTCATTCATCAGGGCACAGAATTGCTCTACGCTGCCGGAAATCCCTTCTGCAATTAACACGGCTGCATCATTGCCGGAAGACATCAAAAGCCCGTGAAGAGCCTGCTCTAACGTCATGGTGTCCCCTTCCTTTAAGCCAATCAGGGTTGCTCCCGATTCTGTAATCAGCACATTGGAGCTTGCCGTATATACGTCGTCTAAATTGCCGTATTTCAATGCAACAAGGGCCGTCATGACTTTTGTAAGGCTTGCCGGCTCCATTTGTTCATATTGATTTTTGGCATAAAGGATTTCTTTTTTATTTAAATCGCATAACAGGGCTGCCGCTGACTCTTCAATCTGTACGTCATTGGCTGAAACCGACGCCTTCAGGGTAACGCATAAATCAGTAGCAAAGCCATTTGCCGATTCTTCTGCCTTTTCTTCCGAAAAGCGGAAGCTGGATACGTTGGAGCTTCGGTTATATGCCATGGCATATTTATCCGCTTTGCAGCCGGTCATACCAAGGCACAGTAAAATAAGGATTATGCAATTTGCCAGTTTTCTATTTGTACATTTCACGCCACTCTAAATCTCCTCTATCAAGTGATTTAATCAGAAGTTCCGCCGATGCCAAATTGGTCGCAAGGGGGATATTGTGCATATCGCACAGTCTGACTACATTATTTACATCCGGCTCATGGCTCTTGGACGTAAGGGGGTCTCTTAGAAAAATAACCAAATCAATCTGATTATGCTCAATCTGAGCCCCTATCTGCTGTTCTCCACCTAAATGCCCGGCAAGATATTTATGGACATTTAAATTTGTAACTTCCTCAATCAATCTCCCTGTAGTGCCTGTTGCAAATAAATCGTTTTTGCTTAAAATTCCCCGATAAGCAATGCAAAAATTCTGCATAAGCTTCTTTTTTGCATCATGTGCAATCAATGCAATATTCATTTACCCTCTCTCCTAACCTAACTGTATTTTCGAATTCCCTGTAACCCTACATTTAAAACAAAACCCATGCCAATATAGGAGCTGACCAAAGAAGTCAATCCATAACTGACAAATGGAAGCGGAATTCCTGTGTTGGGCATTAGGCCTGTTGCTACAGCAATGTTCATAAAGCTTTGTATCCCCACAATGGTGGCCATACCGGAGCAGATTAAGGTACCTGCCATATCCTTTGCCCTTTTAGCAATCAACACGCATTCAATTGCAATCAGGGTCAATAATACAATCACGGTACATCCGCCTAAAAAACCAAGCTCTTCTCCCACTATGGCAAAAATAAAATCGGTCTGAGGCTCAGAAATAAAATTGCCATTTTTCACGGAACCCACTTCGTTGTTTTTATAACCCTTTCCAAAAAGCTGGCCGGAGCCAATTGCCATTTTGGAATTTTCCTGCTGATAGCCTTCATCATTTTTGTATTCATCTGGCTGCAGCCATGCCAGAATACGGGTCTGCTGGTAATCCTCAATCAGATTCTGGTCAGGCTGCAGTACGATTACCAGAAATATAACTGCAAGAGGAATTACCACTGCCAATATGCCTGCAATAATTTTATAGCTCAATCCGCCAATGAACAGCAGTACACAAAACAGTATGGCTATAAAAATGGTAGTGGACATATCCGGCTGTTTATATACAAGAAACAAAGGGACTGCCACAAGCGCCACAGAGCTTACCAAAATCTTGAAGGTATTCAGCTTTTCCTTATGTTTCATGATATACTGTGCAAAGAATAAAATCAATAGTATTTTTGTCATTTCCGAGGGCTGAAACCTGATTCCTGCTATAGTAACCCATCTGGTAGCGCCTCCCGCCTTATAGCCCATATAACGGACTAGTGCAAGAAGGAGCAGGTTCACTCCATATAGGATCCAATAGAACTGCAGAAAAAAACTATAGTCAAATAAGGATATTACCACCATCAGGAATAATCCTACGATAAATCCTGCAATCTGCTTGTCCTGCACGCTTTCCTGTGCGCTGCCGATTACCATAATTCCTAAGATGGTAATGGCAGCTAGCAGGATCACTAATTTAAAATCATAATCTCTAACCCGGTATCTTTTTAACATGTTATCACCAAAATACGTTTATTTTTCGCTTGCTGACTTGTACTTCCATTTTATTGATATCAATTTGCATATATTTGGAAATTACCTTTGCAATATCCCGTTTTATATGTTCCATAGTCTCCGGCGTGCAATTTATCCTGTCGGAAATCAGAAGGATCTTCAGCCGATCCTTTGCAATATCACCGGAACTTTTCTTTTTAAATATATGTAACAAACTTTTCATGACGGCTCCCTCCTAATTTTTTTGAAATATTCCACCAAAACGAAACCAGATGGATTTTTCTCTTTCCAAATCAATGATAGGAACCTCTTCCCCTAATATGCGCCGGCAGATGTTCATATAAGCCCTTCCTGCCAAAGTCGTGCCGCATACTAAAGGCTCGCCGTGGTTGGTGGCAATGACTACGTTTTCATCGTCATATACTGCCCCAAGCAGGGAAACGGATAAAATATCCTCCACATCTTCCATGCTCATCATATCCCCCCGGCGTATCATATCCTGCCGGAGCCTGTTTACTACTAAATCAATCTTGCCAAATTCATATGCATTCAATAAACCGATGATGCGGTCTGCATCCCGGATGGCAGATACCTCAGGCGTAGTTACTACAATGGCCCGGTCTGCTCCTGCAATGGCGTTTTGGAAGCCTCGTTCAATTCCAGCGGGGCAGTCTAAAATTACATAATCAAACTGTTCTCTAAGAAGTGCCGTAAGCTTTCTCATTTGTTCCGGATTTACTGCTGTCTTATCTCTTGTCTGGGCTGATGGCAGCAAGTACAGATTTGGGTACCGTTTGTCACGGATCAATGCCTGCTTTAACCGGCAATTGCCTTCTACTACGTCTACCAGATTGTAGACGATCCGGTTTTCCAGTCCCATGACTACGTCTAAGTTCCGAAGCCCTATGTCCGTGTCAATCAACACTACCTTTTGTCCTAAATAGGCAAGCCCTGTACCGATGTTTGCGCTTGTAGTGGTTTTTCCTACACCGCCTTTTCCTGATGTGATGACAATTACTTCACTCATGTTTTTTCCTCCTTACTGTTCCGCTTCTTGCCGGAACTTCAAAATGATGATGAAATACTTGTCCCCTAAATCCGGTTTTCCTATTCTTTTTTAAAAAACCAAAGCATTTAGTAATTCTTCCGTAAATTTTATGTCTTCAAACACAATCCGGTTTTCCTTTACATATGCAATCTTTGGTATATGTTTCGGCTTAATCAGCCATCTATTTTGTTTTTCGGTAAACTGCCCCTTTAAATCTCCAATACGGAGCTGCTGGGGCGCCATATCCAGCGCTGCCACGAAGTGATTGGCTCCATCGGCGCCTGCATAGGCTTTACCGTATAAACCACCTAATATAACAATATTTTTCTTGGAAACAATGGAAGCATTGGGGTAAACATCCCCTAAAATCACTATGCTTTTTTCTGTTTCCAGTAATTGTCCGTCTTTTAAAGTGCCCTTATAAAACTGGCCTGTGTTTTCAGCCTCCTCGTATTCCATCTGGGTAACAGCCTTTAAAAAGGTATGTTCTGTTTCCTGATCCTTTCCTACGATACAGGCAATCTGTATGTCACAAACGCTGACAATTGCTTCAATAATCTGCCGTTCCTCCAAATCGGACAATTCCCTGCCTTCAAAGGTAATGGCTATTTTCATATTTTTGAAAAATTTTTCTGAATCTTTAAATTTTGCCCTGATTTCCCCTAACATATCTTCAAAGGGCGCCTGTTCGTTTAAAAATACCTTAAGACCATGGGGAAAGCTTTTAATATTTACATAGTTGGTCATTTATGCACCTTCTTTATTTGGATTGCTTGTTTTTTATAGCTGCTTTTACTGTTCTCTGGAGTTTACTGCTGTATTTTCTTCTGCCGTACCGGTCAGAAGCTCCTCTTCCTTTTCCAGCCCAAAGTAATATTTAATCACATCGGCTGTTACCTGTCCTGCATTATCTGAAGCGTAACCATAAACGATACGGGTGGCAATTGCAATTTCCGGATTCTCATAGGGCGCATAGCATACAAACAGCGCATGGTTTGGACGGGAAGTAATAAATTGCGCCGTACCGGTTTTCCCGGCTACGGAAATGGTCATATTTTTAAAATAATCCTTGTTTTCGATTACCCTCCTCATGCCTGTATGGACTGCGCTCCATGTGCTTTGGGAAATGTCCACTTTATTTCTTATCTCCGGGGAAAAATCCTCAATCAGATTTCCATCCGAATCTGTCAGCTTGTCCAACAGGCTCAAATTATAACAAGTGCCGCTGTTTGCCACAGTTGTAACGTAGCGTGCAAGCCCTGCCGTTGAATAATTGCTGTTACCTTGTCCAATGGCGGAACGAACCGCATCCTGATTGGAAATGCTAGGAGTCTCTTCTGGAATTTCCACGCCGGATTTATCGGAAAGCCCAAACATTTCTGAATATTTTTGAAGCTTCTTAAGTCCGGTATCGCTGTCATAATTGCCGTTTGAACGGCTGAGCCTGTATCCCATTTCGTAAAAGAAATAGTTGCAGGAATTTTCAATGGCTCCTTCTATATTAAGCGCTCCATGTCTTCCGGGCGATATCCAGCACTTTGGCGGATGCGTGGCATAAACAGGGTTGTCCCATGTGCCAAGGCATGTAACCGTCTCTCCCCTTCCCACGATGCCTTCTTCTAAAGCTGCCACCGAAGTAATCATTTTGTAGGTGGAGCCGGGAGCGGAAAGCTGCTGGGTTGCATAATCCCACATAGGGTTGGACAAATCGTTATAAATCTGTGCATAATAATCCGCATCTATTGTATTGGCAAGCCGGTTATTGTCATAGCTGGGATAGGAAACAAGTGCAAGCACCTCTCCCGTATTCACTTCCGTCACTACCATGGAGCCGGAACAAGGGTCCAGCGCAAGCTGTGCCGGAGTAATATCCAGATTTTTTATTTTGTTCAGCATAAAATTGTAAGGGGAAGTGCTTCCGGTACTTACTGCCTCCTTTTCCTCATCTGTGCCGTCAATAATCTTCTGTTCAAATAATAGCAGGCATACATCCCTGCCGGACAGGGAATTTTCCTGAATCATGTATTTATATATTTTCTTGAAGAACTTTACATTGGTTTTCAAGTCTTCTTCCATATAATCCAGAAGCTTTTCATAGACCTCGTCGGCATCGGAATATTTTGATGTCAGATCAAGCTTTGTAATGTCAATCCAGTTTTTGGCAATTGCCTCCGTCAGATACTCCTTCAAACTAACTGTTTCATTTTTCCAATTGGAATAGATTTCATTTTCCTTGTCGATTTCGTCCTTTATCAACACTCCGTTTTCTTCCAGCATGGAAACAATATAAAGCTCATATGCCTGCTGTTCCACAGGCAGGTCCTTATAAATGGTGGAAAGGTTCATAAGCTCTTCCCGGATGTCTGAAATTACCCGTTCCTGCTTATTTAAAAATGCCTGATAAACGGATTGTTCTGTTTCCTTTGCATCCTCTTCGGAAAAATGGCTGATATCAATAATACTGTTGTTGATCAATGCATAATATACATCATCTATGGGAATACGGATATCAGAAGCCGATGCATTTTCCCTTGGTATGTATTCCTTGATATTATCAATCTTATCCACTAAAATACCTGCAATCTTCTGTTCCAACAGACAATAAACCGCTTTTTGTAAATTTTTATCAATAGTCAGATACAGGTCATTGCCGGCTACGGGATTGGTCTGGCTTTTTACTTCCACAATCTTTCCCAGATTATCCACACATACATTCCGCTTGCCGCTTTTTCCCTGCAGGGAAAGCTCCATCACCTGTTCAATTCCGGCTTTTCCTACTACATCATTCCTTGTGTATTCTTTATTTTGGGCGGAAAGCTCCTGATATTCCTCCTCTGAAATCTTTCCGGTATAACCAAGGATATGGGAAAAATATACACTGTCCACATATCTTCGGATAGTCGTCTCTTCAATGTCCACCCCTTCTAGCAGGTTTTCATTTTCCATGACGGCCGCTACTGTTTCATCCGATACGTCTGCCGCAACTAACGTTGGAATAAATTGGGTGTATACATTCAGCCCAAGGGCATAGCGCAGGGTTACCAGCTTTAGAAGCTCTTCGTTGGTGTAGCCTTTTCCTACTACGAAATTCTTCTGCTCTTCATCGGTATATTCTCCAATTCCATATTTCTTAGCTCCAGCTAAATATTCGATGACTTCTTTTGCCGTTGCAGTTTTCTGCGCATATTCCAGCTTGGAGGTATCCGCCTTGCCATACACATCCCCTAAAAAACGAAGAAGCCTTGTGCCGGTAACAGCAAATTCAAATTCGCCTTCACTATTTAGAATAATGTTAAAATCCTTTACAATGCTGTCGCCGTTTTCTTCAATAATCCGGATTAGCCTTAAAAGTGTTTCATTCAGCTTTGCGTTTTTTCCGCTTTTGGATTCCAACGTATCTGTAAAGGTAACGGAATAGGCAAGCTCATTGTAAGCAAGCAGCTCTCCGTTTCTATCATAAATATTTCCTCTTGTGCTTGGAATGGAAATGGTCTTGTCTGTTTTTAACTGGAATTGTGCCTGTTTTTCTTCTCCCTCCACAATCTGCAGGACGAAAATCCGCTGAATCAATATGCCCGCCAAAGCTAAAAACAATAGCACGAGCACAAATAATCGAGAGGTTACCATATTGATAAATGCTTCTCTGAAATTTCTAAACAAAGCTTCCTTCGCTCCTTTGGTCTTTTCCCTCTAATCTGCTATTTACATACAAAATCAGGGGATACAGTGCAATGGTGACAACAATGGTATAAACAATTTCCGGAATGATAATATGTACAAAATAATACGGAAAATGAAATCTGGTACGCAGCAGGAATAATAACAGATAGCAGACCATACAATATAAAAAGTCGCTTACCGTAATCAGCACCATAGGAAGCTTTATATCCTCCTTAAAGAAAATGCGCCGAAACATTCCGTTTCCGTAGCCGATATACATATAGATCAGTGCATAAAAGCAAAGTACTTCCCCAAAAAACAAATCCACTAACAGGCCGGAAAAAAAGCCTACTAACAGACCGCATTTCTTTCCACGCATAAACCCAAAGGCTGCCGTCAATACAATGAGCAGGTTTGGCGCAATGCCTCCAAAGGATAGCGCCTGAAATACTGTACTTTGTAAAATGAAACAAATCAGGACAAAAAGTCCTATAACGATATTATTCTTCATCTATCTGTTCCTTTTTCGTTAAAATAATCAAAACCTCTTCCAAATGTTCAAAATCCGCTGCCGGAATGATAGTTCCCGAACAGGTCAGATTATTTTCATCCGAATTGATTTCCCCTATGTATCCAATTAAGATACCCGGTAGAAATTTATTGCTGATATGGGAGGTAACTACCTTATCGCCCTCTTTTACCGTCCCTTCCGAGTTCAAAAGCTGCGAAAAGCGAATCATGCCGCCATTCATAAGCTCCAAATCCCCGGAAACGATCATCCTGTCCGATGTGGATAAAATCATGCCGCTTACATTGGATTTATCATCTATAATGGAAATGACCTTGCACCAGTTAGGGCCTACGTCAATGACTCTTCCTACCAGCCCGCTTCCTGCCATAACGTTCATATCCACTTCTATGCCATCTTTTTCCCCTTTATCTAATACAAAGGTATTGAACCAGTTTCCAGCATCCTTTCCTATGACCCTTGCACCGATTTTTTCATAATCGCTGTATTGGTTGTCCAGACTGTACAAGTCCCTTAAATTGCTCAGCTCGTACCTATCCTGCTGCAAGCCGTTGATTTCAATGGTAAGCCTGTCGATTTCATCCTGAAGCTCTTTATTTTCCTTTAATACATCCTTAAGCTGCTTTAATTCATCGGAACGGTCGGTAAGCCACGAGCCTACGCTGCTGATTCCACTTTGAAAGGGAACGATTACAAATCCCGCCAGACTGCTTAAAGGGCCTGCAAAAAAATCTGTAGTAAAGGTGATTGCCATGACAATGACGCAAAAAGCGGTTAAAAGCAATAATAAATATTTACTTGGTATGGTAAACTTTGCTTTTCGCCGTCTCATTACTTTCCTCCATTACCCATGCCCTGAATGGAATAAGCTACCGAACGATAGTTTTCATCTTTAATAATCTTAGAAAGCCCGATTGCCACGCTTTCAATGGGATTTTCCGCCACATTTACCTTTAAGCCGGTTCCTTTGCTTAATAGCTGTGAAAGACCATTTACCTGACAGGCGCCTCCAGTAACATAAAGCCCGTTTCTGTAAATATCAGCAGCAAGCTCCGGCGGAGTCCTTTCCAAAATAACCTTAATATTGTCTATAATTACATCAAAGTGCTCTCTTAACGCTTCATGAACCAAATCTGCCGGTATCTCCCTTTCAACCGGAAGCCCCGTAACAATGTCCCTGCCGTATACAATGGCTCCTGCCTTTTTTTCTTCCATTTCACCAAGGGAAATCTTTACTTTTTCTGCCGTCTTTCCGCCGATAATCAGGTTGTATTCCCGTCTTACGATATTGCGGATAGCATCATCAAATTTCTGTCCGCCTACTTTAATCAGCTTGCTTAATACGATTCCGCCCAATGATAAAATGGAAATTTCCGTAGTGTCAAAGCCAATGTCCACTACTAGCACGCCTTGGGAATTTTTTACATCAATGTCAAGCCCTAGGCCGTCTGCCACAGCCTTTTCCACTACCATGACCTTTTTTGCTTTTACATTGGCATTTTTAACCAGATCATAAAATGCCCTTTTTTCCACTTCCGTTACATCAGTAGGCACTGCAATAAAATAATCTGCCGGTTTTACGTTTCCCTTGCACAAATCCGTAATATAGCATTTAATCAAGGTCTGCATATTCTTAATATCTGCAATTACCCCATTGGAAAGCGGATAGGAAATATGGATGTTGCTTGGCGCCTTTTCATACATGTCAAAAGCATCGTCTCCATATGCAAACAAATAATTTTTATTTTCGATTGCAATCATATTTTTAGCTGTGAAAATCGAATCCTCCCCCTTTCCGAAAATTTTAATATTGCAAGTACCTAAATCGATACCATATGCACTTGAAGCCATTGTACTTCTCCTTTCCTCTTGGTTCCTTTTCTATTTCCTTTGTTATAAAAGTTTTTGTTCTTTAAAGCTTACGTATGTTTTATCTCCAATAATAATATGATCCAAAAAGTCCATATCCATTAAAATGGAAGCCTTTAACAGCTTCTGGGTAATGAGCCTGTCCTCACTGCTGGGATGGCAGTCGCCGCTTGGATGGTTGTGGAGCATGATAAAGGACGTGGCATTTACTAAAAGCGCCTTTCTAAGCACATCCCTGACGCATACTACGGATTCTCTTGCGCTGCCGATAGTCATACAGACCTCTTCAATCAGATGCCCTTTTGTATCCAGATACAGAAACATGGCATGTTCCTTTTCCTTATGCCTTAACTTTTCCATGTAGTAGTCTGCCACTGTTTCCGGCGACTGGAAGCAAATATTCTTTTTTGCCTTTGTCATGGAAATCCGGTTGGACACCTCTGCCATACACTTTATTTTAACAGCTTTTACGATTCCAATTCCTTTTATGCTTTGTAATTGCCTGATATCAATATGGTGGAGCCCTAAAAGCCCCATATCCGCTCCTGCAAGCTCCAGTATATGTCCTGCAAGCTCCAAAGCATTTTCTCCCTTTGAGCCGGTTCTTAGGATAATCGCTAAAAGCTCTCTGTCCGAGAGGCTTTCAGGCCCCAGCTTTATAAACCGCTCATAAGGCATGTCCATTTCGCAAACCGTTTCTTTTTTCTTATCCATTTCCTTTCCCTTTTATGCTCTCCGTAAAAGCCGGGAATTATAAAAATCGGTAAATAATAATGGCAATCACAATGCCGATAATGCTTGCCATTGTGATTTTTACATTCAATCCAAAGGTAAAGACCAGTATTCCCAGATTTAGTACAAAGGGGGAATCCATACCAAAGGTCTGTCCGTAATTTAAGAATGTATTAGGGAACAGGCTTCCGATAAATCCGCCTATGACAATACCAGACAAAATCATCAGAAAACACGCCCAGTTATTTTTTCCTTTCATGGTACCTCCAACATCCAAACATAAAAAAAGTATTTGGTTTCCTCAATATATGTTGTGCCCTATTGCTTCACTGTCACAATCTTTTGTATACAGCACTCAAAAAGCTACTTCCTTATTTTAGCACAAGAAAAAAGTTCTGTATATAAACTTTGTTGTTTTTTTTTCGACAGCTAGAGGCGGATTAAGCCGCAATTTTTCATTTCCTGTAGAGTTTTCAAAATTCCGAATTTTCCATGCTGCCAAGTAAGCCCACCTTGAAAATAAACGTTGTAAGGAGGCTTGATGGGACCGTCTGCGCTAAGCTCAATGGAGGAACCGGATACAAAAGCGCCTGCCGCCATAATGACCGGGCTGTCATAGCCGGGCATGTCCCATGGCTCCGGAGTCACAAAGCCATCCACCGGCGCACCTGCCTGTATGCCTCTGCAAAAAGCGGTAACCCCTTCCTCTTTTCCAAAGGTAATCGCCTGTATAATGTCAAACCGCTCCTCGTTAGAATCAGGCGCTACGAAAAATCCCAGCTTCTCATAAATATTGGCCGCAAAAATGGCGCTCTTTAAAGCGCTTGCCGTTACGGTAGGCGCTAAAAACAGTCCCTGATAAAAGGAAGCTGTCACTCCAAGGGAAGCCCCAACCTCTTTACCAAGCCCCGGAGAAGTCAGGCGAAATGCTGCATTTTCCACACATTCCTGCTTTCCGGCAATATAGCCGCCTATAGGTGCAAGCCCTCCTCCCGGATTTTTAATAAGGGAGCCTACCACCATATCTGCTCCCACGTCTGTAGGCTCTATGCGCTGTACAAATTCCCCGTAGCAGTTATCCACCATGCAGATTACTTCCGGTTTGATGGACTTTACAAACGAAATCAATTCTCCTATCCGTTCTACAGACAAGGTCTTTCTTGTCTGATAGCCCTTAGAACGCTGAATAGTAATAAGCTTTGTGTGGTCATTTATGGCATGGCGGATTCCTTCATAGTCAAAACCGCCGTCTTCAAGCAGGTCTACCTGACGGTAAGTAATGCCGTACTCTGCCAAGGAGCCTTTAGAGGGGCGTATGCCGATTACCTCCTCTAACGTATCGTAAGGCTTGCCTACCGGGGAAAGCAGCTCATCCCCCGGACGCAGGTTTGACATAAGCGCTAACGCAAGAGCATGGGTGCCGCAGGTAATCTGGGGGCGCACAAGGGCAGCTTCACAATGGAATAAGTTGGCATAAACCGTCTCAAGCGTATCCCTTCCTAAATCATTGTACCCGTATCCGGTAGTGCCAAGGAGGCAGGCTTCGCTTACTCTTGCTTCCTGCATTGCCTTAATGACCTTTAGCTGGTTATATTCTGCTGTTTCGTCAATGGTTTTAAAACGCTGTAATAAGTCTTTTTCGATTTTTTCACCGTATTCGTAAACATCTGGGGTAATGCCCATGGATTTGTATAGATCTTTGGTATGAATGGATTCTTTCATGATGGTCTCCGTTTTTTGTTTGTTTTATTTTTTGAGGGGGATTTTTGATATCCTGCGATATTATATCATATATTTCTATTTTTTTCCTTAAGATATTATTATTTTATCAAACTGGTGGTAACAGTTCAGCCTTTTTTTAAAAGTAATGGCTAAACGGACGCAACAGAGGGATGAGAGTGGAGTGGCTTTTCGTGTTT
>JAMPFB010000045.1 GCA_023664735.1 Robinsoniella sp.
GTACACTTTGATATTTCCTCCCAATAAGTCGGAACTAAATCAAACGCATAATACTGTCTATACGGTGTCATAAATGAATTAGAGTCGATTAAAAACTTTTCTACCATTCCACACCTCCAAGACGTTGTGCCACCTCAGAAAATGTCTTACGACTGGTATTAGTTAAACGATATGCTTCTGTATAAGTAGTCCTTCCCATATTAATACTTTCACACAACGCTCTTATAAAACATCCATCCAAGCGAGAGCCCATTGTATTATAATAGTTACCACCATCGGTTTGTTCATTTTCTTTCATCTGCTTATAATTTTCAATTGCTGTTTTTGCCACCTGATTATATATACTCTGCCCTATCTTCTTACAATCAATTGCTTTTCTGGCTATAATAGTCTCCCCACAACGAAAATATCTTGCCAATTCTGTGATTTTCTCAAATATGTCCATATCATACATATCCCACTTATTTAAAAATACATTCTTTGGCACTATTAATTCTCCTGCTACAGCATTACATATCATCTCTATATCACTCACACCAGATATTTGGCTTTGTCTGTCATTAAATAAGTCATTTCTGCCCAACCAAATATGAGCCACTTCATGCAATAAAGAAAACAATCTGGCTCCATTAGAATCTGCTGTGTTGATGAATATAAGCGGTGCCCAATCATCTACCATCGCAAATGCTCTAAATTCATCCACATCCAATGCACGATGAGTATTCTTGCCAACAATACCACTCATCATTACAACAACACCACATACCTCCAGTTGTGTTCTGATATAATTAAAAGCTTCTCTAGCATCTTTATTTCGCTCGTACCAAGCATCATCCAACTCTAAATCCCTGCGTATTCTATCAACAATAATATCAATCTTATGAATCCTTTTCATAGATCCAACAATCGATAACTTATCAAAACCTAAATCTTGTCTATATGTTTTCATCCACTCCTGAATATTCTCCATTTCATGAATTGTATCAATTAAATTACGACTAGGGTTTGCCGATTGAATGCTATCAACAGTTCGATATTCTAATAAATCAATCTGTTCCACTGGTGGCGTTTGTAGGAAAAAATATCCTAGCGGAATATTGGCTTTTTTACTAAAATCCTCTATCTGATTGAAAGTTGGTTTTTTTGTACCATCAAGCCACTTAGTTATGTTATTCATCAATTTGTCACCGAGTCTTTCTTCCTGTGTCTGACTTAAAGCCCAGTTAATTATTTCAGGGCGAATATTCACATTTACTGTTGGCATAACACAACCTCCTTTCATCAAATCACTTTAGTATAATTATATCAAATATCTGCTAAATGCACACTATATTTTGAAAAAAGTTTTCATTTGTGAAAAAAGAAAAAATTAGCTATTGCATAACAGAAAAACCTATGATATACTAAAAAAGCTGTTTATGTAAAACGAAGAAAGAGCTTCATTGTAAATCGGTGCGGATAGGGATTTACAGCGGGAAGCTATCATAGAGAGGTGAGAGAGATGAAAGAAGGAATCCATCCAGCATACTATCAGGCAACAGTAACATGCAACTGTGGCAACACATTTGTAACCGGTTCCACCAAGGAAGACATTCACGTTGAAATCTGTTCTAAATGTCATTCATTCTACACAGGTCAACAGAAGTCTGCCAGAGCCGACGGTCGTATTGATAAGTTCAATAAAAAATACGGTGTTACAAGCAAATAGTTTGATTTTAAGAAGGTTGAGGCTTTGGTCTCAACCTTATTTTTCGTAATGTGAGAGTTTTGGCATATAGGAGAACCATAGAAAGGTTTAAACATGATGAGCGAAAAAAAGAACACAAGATACTCCGGAATCGGCGGGCAGGCGGTTTTGGAAGGCGTCATGATGAAAAATAAAGAGAAATATGCAGTGGCAGTGAGAAAGCCGGATGGCAGGATTGAAGTGAAGGTGGAAGAGCACAAGGGACTGGGAGAAGGCGGCAGCTGGAAACAGCTTCCGTTTATTAGGGGAGTCTTTAATTTCATAGATTCCTTGCTGCTGGGAACAAAGTGTTTGACATATTCAGCCTCCTTTTATGAGGAAGAGGAGGACGTAAAGGAAGAGTCT
Organism: Robinsoniella sp.; assembly: GCA_023664735.1. GTDB lineage: Bacteria > Bacillota > Clostridia > Lachnospirales > Lachnospiraceae > RGIG3040. The sequence goes on from JAMPFB010000045.1 coordinate 2,093, forward strand.
GGGTTTGATAAGGCTATGTATAAAATATTTGGCGGCAGGGCAGAGGACGTTGTAATGGGCGCAACCGTATGCTTTTCCGTCGTTATGGCAGTGCTGATTTTTATGGTGCTTCCTTATTTCCTTACAGAGCTGCTTGGGAGAGTGGTGGTAAATGATACGCTGCTTGCCTTATTTGAGGCAGTTATCCGGGTGCTTATCTTTCTTTTATATGTAGTATTGATTTCTCTGATGAAGGACATCCAGAGAGTTTATATGTACCATGGCGCAGAGCATAAATGTATTAACTGTGTGGAGCGGGGAAGGGAATTGAATGTGGAAAATGTCATGAAAAGCTCCAGACAGCATAAACGGTGCGGCACCAGCTTTCTGCTGTTTGTTATCGTAGTAAGCGCCATACTGTTTTTCTTTATCCGAGTGGATAATATGGTGCTGAAGCTGCTTCTTCGGCTTTTGCTTTTGCCGGTAATAGCAGGGATTTCTTACGAATTGATTCGTCTTGCAGGAAAATATGACAATGCCATTACTGCTGTTTTTTCTTATCCGGGAATGCTTTTGCAAAAGCTGACTACCAGAGAGCCGGATGAGCAGATGGTGGAGGTTGCCATTGCTTCCGTGGAAGCAGTTTTTGACTGGAAGGCATATTTTAAAGAGGTTTTTGATTATGATGTGGACAGTGCAAAGGAAGTCAGGGAAACCCTGGAGGGAACCGAGGAGCAAAAGGAGTAATCCATGACCTATAAGGAAATATATGAAATGGGAAAAGCCTCGCTAGAGCAGGCAGGTGTGGAAGAGGCAGCGCTGGATGCAAGAATATTGCTGGAATTTGTCTGTGGCACCAATAGAAATGATTTGTTTGCCCATGGGGAAAAGCCGGTAGCTTATGAAAAGAAAGAAACTTATGTAAACTACATTAACAGAAGGGCAGGGCATATTCCCCTGCAGCATATTACAGGCAGTCAGGATTTTATGGGGCTTTCCTTTCAGGTAAATGAAAAGGTTTTGATACCAAGGCAGGATACGGAGCTTTTAGTAGAAGAGGTTATGCTTTATTTGCATGACGGCATGAGTATTTTGGATGTATGTACCGGTTCCGGCTGTATTCTGTTGAGCCTTTTGCATTATTCTAATGATTGCAGGGGGATTGGTGTGGATATTTCAAAAGAGGCGCTTTTGGTGGCGCAACAGAATTGCCGAAATCTGAAGCTGGAAGCGGAATTTTTGGAAAGTGATTTGTTTGCGGTATTTGAACCGGATAAAGCTGCCGGAAAACTAGAAAAATTTGATATTATTGTGTCAAATCCCCCCTATATAGAAACAGAAGTCGTGGAAACCTTGGCAGAAGAGGTAAAAGACCATGAGCCTGTAATTGCTTTGGATGGAGGAAAAGACGGTCTGGATTTTTACAGGAAAATAGCAAAAGAAGCTGGAGGCTATTTAACCCGTGGCGGAATGCTATTTTTGGAAATCGGTTATAATCAGGGAGAGGCGGTAACGAAGCTTTTAAGGGAGTGCGGATTTAGGGACGTACAGTTAAAAAAAGACTATGCAGGTCTGGACAGAGTAGTTTTTGGAACTTTTTTGGAGGAGAAACATGTTTGATAAGTTAGAAGATTTATTGATTCGTTTTGAAGAGCTGATGGGAGAACTGAATGAGCCGGATGTGGCAAATAATCAGGAAAGATTCCGCAAGCTTATGAAGGAGCAGAGCGATTTGACTCCTATTGTGGAAGCATATAAGGAATATAAAAAGTGCAAAGGGGATATTGAAGATTCTCTTTCCATGTTGGAGGAAGAAACCGATGAAGACATGCGGGAGATGCTAAAGGAAGAGCTGAATGATGCAAAGAAACGGGTGGATGAGCTGGAGCAGGAGCTAAAAATCCTTCTTCTTCCCAAAGACCCCAATGATGATAAAAACGTTATCGTGGAAATTCGTGCCGGAGCAGGCGGAGACGAGGCGGCTTTGTTTGCAGCAGAGATGTATCGTTTATATGTGCATTATGCGGAAAAACAGCGTTGGAAGGTGGAAACCATGAACGTGGATGAAATCGGTATCGGGGGCATGAAGGAAGTGAACTTCATGATTACCGGAAACGGAGCTTATTCCAAGCTGAAATACGAAAGCGGCGTCCATCGTGTACAGAGAGTGCCGGAAACGGAAAGCGGCGGGCGCATCCATACCTCCACCATTACAGTTGCGGTTATGCCAGAGGTAGAGGATGTGGATGTGGTCATTGATGATAAGGATATCCGTATTGACGTTATGCGTGCTTCCGGAAATGGAGGCCAGTGTGTCAATACAACGGATTCGGCAGTGCGGCTCACCCATTATCCTACCGGAATCGTTGTATACAGTCAGACGGAAAAGTCCCAGCTTCAAAATAAAGCAAAGGCATTTGCACTGCTTCGTGCAAAGCTATACGATATCGAACAGCAGAAGCAGCATGACGCAGAGGCAGAGCTTAGGAGAAGTCAGATTGGCACAGGAGACCGTTCGGAGAAAATCCGTACTTATAATTTCCCACAGGGGCGTGTGACGGACCATAGGATCAAGCTTACGCTTTATAAGATTGATTCTATTATGAATGGGGATATTGATGAGCTGTTGGATAGTCTGATTGCAGCGGATCAGGCGGCGAAGCTAAGCCGTATGCAAAATGAAGGCTAGAACTTTTGAGTTTACAGGAGTTCTTCCTAAAAGGCAGTTGATATAAAAGAAATAATTTTATGAAAAAGATGGACTTTGACACATGTCTTTGCCTGTCTTTTCTTTTGAATTATTGCAGGAGAACCTAAAAATATAATCTTTCCTATGTAAATGGTAGATTTTTGTAGATTTGCTGTAAAACTTAATGAAATTTTGCTGGAGTTGTGGTAAAATCATTTATAAATATTGTTTCAAATCATATATTTAAAAATACGAAATGGCAAATGAGCTTATTCATACAAGTATTGTTTATAGGACATCTTAGATGGTGCCTTTATATCAAGAACAGTAAAAATATATTAAAAGTACTTGTGGGGCAGAAAGGCGGATTCTATGGAGTGGATAGATTTTAGCAGAGCTATTATTAGGAGTAAAGCTGCTGTGTAGCAATCGTGAAGAACACAAAACATTGTTTGGAGATACAGACGATTTTGACTTCTAGTTCTGTCGATAGGAAAGGACTGAGACAATGAATGCAATTAATTCAAATGAACAAATGATACAAAAAATCAATGAAGTGCTTCAGACTAAGAAAGATGCAGTTGTTAATATTATAAATGACAAGCTGACTATCTCCGTATTTTCTTTGCTTGAAAAAAATCTGCAAAATGTGAAAGAAATTAATTTTGTTATTCGAGATGTAAAATTTTTGCCACACCAGTCGGAGATAACTCATGAATTTGAAATTAATCCAACAGATGTGTTGTTTAATGCATATGATATTACGGAGAAGAATAAACTTCAGCACTTTTCAAAAGCAAGAAGTATGCATGATTTTATTGAGAAGCACGTGAATATCCGCAAGGTTAATGCTGGCATCCGCATCGGGGGAAATATACTGATTATAGATGATGATTTTATGATTCAGGGTTCTTCTTCCCTTGAGGTGTCCCAGAAACGCAGTAGGGATTCTTTTAATAATATTAATTTTGACACCATTTTGACTGGAAGCGTTGATAAAGAGCAGATACTTGTTAATTTGAATACTTTTAAGCAGATATGGTTTAATGAACAGGTATCTGCTGACTATAAGATGGAACTGCTTGCTAGTTTGCAATATGTTTATAGAGAGCACGCACCTGAGTTTTTATATTATTTTACGCTGAATGAGCTGTTTGGAAATCAGCTTGATACTGGTGTAGAGCGTTTTGAAAGGGATAGTGTCAGATTTAAGAAAACTGAGATATGGAATACTTTGTATGATTTCCAGAAGGACTGTGTAGTGTCAGCAATTCGTAAGCTGAATACATATGGTGGCTGTATCATTGCAGATTCTGTTGGCCTTGGTAAGACTTTTGAAGCTCTTGCCATTATCAAGTATTTTGAAATTGGCATGAATAGAGTGTTGGTTCTGACGCCAGCCAAACTGTATGATAACTGGAATTCATTCCGCGGGGACTATAAAGATTCGTTCCTGCACGAGACATTTAATTATAGAATTATGTTTCATACAGATTTGTCCAGATATAGTGGTATGTCACGTTCAGGGCAGGATTTGAAAAAGTTTGACTGGGGATTATATGACCTTGTCGTGATTGATGAGTCGCATAATTTTCGCAACAGAAATGACAGATATGATGAAAATGATCAGCTTGTAATGACCAGATATGCAAGGCTTATGCAGGATGTAATTAAGCATGGTAGCAATAATACCAAAGTGCTCATGCTCTCTGCAACGCCAGTTAATAACAGTCTGGTAGATTTGAAAAATCAGATTAGCATTATTACAAGGGACACAGATGCTGCATTTGAAGAAGAAGGCATTTCAAGTATTGAAAATCTGCTTAGAAGAACTTCGGCTAGCATCAACTCATGGGAGAAGCAGCCGGGGCATCAGAAGGATGAATTACTGGACAGCCTACCATCCGATTTCTATAAACTGCTGGAAATGATGACAATATCCCGAAGTCGAAAGCATATTACATGCTATTATGGCAATAAGGGTGTAGGGCAGTTTCCAAAGAAAAATAAGCCTGATACATGGAATAGTGATATTGATACAAAAGGTGAGTTGTTGCACTTCAAAGAGACCAATGAGCTTTTGGAGGCTCTGATATTAAGCGTTTACACACCTACCAGATACATTAAGGAAGAATACAAAAAGCTGTATATTGAAAAGTATTCACTCAAAGGTAAACATGGCGGAGACATGAATTTTGAGACACAATCGAGTGGTATGATTGTTCTACACAGATTTAATCTTTTTAAGCGTTTGGAGAGTTCTGTCTATTCCTTTGAAGAAACCTTGCGTAGACTGTTAGAGAGAATTGAGCGTACAGAGCAGTTATTATTAAAAGGAATGGGAAATGTATCGGAAGAAGATACTGATTTTAACGAGGATGATTTAGAAGATGTATATATCGAGGGAAAATATGAGATAGATGTGCGTCATTTAAGAATTGATGACTATCTTGAAGATTTAGCTTTGGATAAATGCATTATTGCTGAGATTCATAAAAGTGCAACGAAGGTATTGAAAGAAGATAGAGACCAAAAGCTGCAAGACCTTATGGGTGTACTAAAAAAGAAAGTTTTGGAAACACCATATAACGAGGGTAACCGAAAGATACTTGTATTTACTGCATTTGCGGATACTGCAGATTATTTATATAAAAAATTGTCTGGCGAGATGATGAAGCTTGGTGTCTACACAGCCTGTGTAACAGGAAAGGGTGTAGTTAGCAATAACAAACTTGTAAATAAGGATTTTAACTCAGTATTATGTGCGTTTTCTCCAGTTTCCAAAATGAAAAAGGAGATTCCTGCTAATGAGCAGATAGATCTACTGATTGGTACTGACTGTATATCAGAAGGTCAGAACCTGCAGGACTGCGATACTGTTATTAACTTTGATATTCAATGGAATCCTGTATCTCTGATTCAACGATTTGGCCGTATCGACAGAATTGGAAGCAAAAACAGCCATATTCAGATGATTAACTTCTTTCCTGCAATGGAGTTGAATGAGTATTTAGGTCTTGAGGCAAGGGTAAAAGGAAAGATGACCACGCTTAATCTGGTATCAACAGGTGACGAAGATGTGCTGACTCCGGAAATGAATGATTTCTATTTTAGAAAGCGTCAGCTTGAGCGTTTGCGGGATGAAGTCATCGATATCGAGGATGCCAATGATAATATATCTCTCACAGACCTTAACATGAATGAGTATCTGAATGAATTGTCAGAGTATATCCAGAATGTGCCTGAAGTCAAGAAGGTTCCGAAAGGTGTATATTCTGTGACAGAAGGAGAAAATCAAGGGGTTTTGTTCTGTTTTAAGCATCGTAACGATGCTAATAAGCCGAAGTCAGACAGTTCCTTGTATCCATACTATCTGATTTATATGAAAAATAATGGTGAGGTACTCTATGGAAACGGACAAGCCAGAGAAGTAGTAAAGCAGTTCCGTAAATTATGTTATAGCAAGAATAAACCTGTGATGGAGCTGTTCCAGAAGTTCTTTGTGAGGACAAATAATGCGAATGATATGCAGTTCTATTCAGATTTGCTCAACAAAGCGATTAAATCCATCAAAGGTGAGGAAGAGACAAAGGCAACACAGATAATGTTTGATTTTGGAGGGTTTAATAACGTATTTGCCGATGAGACTACTGACGACTTTGAACTGATTTCATTTTTAGCTGTGGAGTAAGCTACGATTCATAATATTTGGAGGTGGTTCTGTATGTTCAATTTGCCTGATACGTACAGGATGGATGTCAAGGTGGCATTAAAGGATTTCATTCCGAAAGATGTAAAGCCAAATGACAAGAAAAGAATTAGGGATGCCGTAAAATCAGTAAAGCTGGAATATCAGATTGCAGGAGAAGAGATACCATCTGTTCTAAATAAAGAGTATAGGTGTCAGGTCATCCAGTTTTATGACATAGAAGTGGAAAATATTAAGGACGTAAATTTTTTGGCATCTACTTACCAAAATCTTATAAAGCCTTTCTGTGTACTACATATGCATGACACGAAAGATGAAGTGTATTCCTTGGCAGTCAAGAGATTAAGCCTAACGGATGATATGCAGATTGTGATAGAGAACAGTCTGGTGACACAAGTATTTATGCTGAATGTACCAGATAGTTCAAGAGAGCGATTCTTAGTATATGTTGATTTTATACAGACTAAAAACAAACAAGACAAAGTAAGCATGTATAAGGAATGGTTTTATAAAGCATATATGCTTCAAAATGAAAAGGCGTATGCTAAGGTGGATACAGTACTGGAAAGCAATTTCTGGTATGATTCTAGTAGAACTGCACAGATAGCTTTGAAATATATGGAGTTGGTAAAGCAAAGGGAAAGTCTGAAAAAAGCAGTCACAAACGCAGAGCGTATGAGGATTAATAAATCAATAAAAACAGCAATTACTAGTTTAGATAGCGAAGAATTGTGATGACAAAGCATTAGAAAATTATAGAGATTAAGATGGACGATTACATTAAGGAGATTGACGATAATGAACGAGACAAAAGTATCACAGCAAATAAATGATGTAGTAGGTGATAATGTAAAGAAACTGGAACAGTTATTTCCGTCAGTAGTAAAGGATGGAGAGGTTGACTTTGAAGCTCTGAAAGAAGAGTTGGGTCAATTTACGGAAGTTGGTAGTGAAAAATATGAGCTTACTTGGGCAGGCAAGAAGAATGCGAAAAAGATTGCGCAGGAAGATGTGGTCGGAAGAACTTTGAAATTTATTCCGGAGGACAGCAAGGATGCAGATACAACGGAGAATCTTTATATTGAGGGTGATAATCTGGAAGTATTGAAGTTGCTTCGACAGAATTATTATGGTGCTATTCGAGCAATATATATAGATCCACCTTATAATACTGGTAACGATTTTATTTATAATGATGATTTTTCACAGTCGAAAGCGCAATATGAACTGGAAAGTGGTGTACTTGATTTAGAAGAAAATAGACTAATAAAGAATTCAGATGCTACTGGTAGATTCCATTCTAAATGGTGCTCTATGATATATATGCGGTTAAGATTGGCTTTTGATTTGTTAAAAGATGATGGAATTATTTTTATCAGTATTGATGATAATGAAGTGCATAATTTGAAGAAAATTTGTGATGAAATATTTGGTGCCGATAATTTTTTAAATGAATTTGCTTGGGTAACAAATATCACGGGAAGGCAAATTTCAGGAAGAGGAGCAGCTAAAACGTGGGAAAGTATTTTGGTATATGCAAAAAATCCTTTTGGGGCCTACGGTTTAAATATTGATATTAATTTTGCGAAATCGAAAATGTCTGATACATATAAGGGGTTTAATAAAGATATAAGGGAAGATGCAAGAGGAAAATTTGCAGTAGGGGATACTCTATACAACCATAATAGAAAATTTAATGAAGAGACTAGACCTAACCTTGTGTTTTCAATATTTTATAATCCTGATACAGAGGAAATAATAACAGGCAATATAGGTGAGAAAAAAGAAGGGTTTGTTGAAATACAACCACATGCTAATGGAGACGGAGTTCACAAGTATCATGCATGGAGATGGTCAAAGAATAAGATTGCTAATGAAAGTTATGACTTGATAGTATTGCGAACTTCAAGGGGGGATTATGAAATATATACGAGAATTAGAGATTTTAATAATACATCATTAAAAGATTTGATAACCAATATTTCAAATGGTGATTCAGAGGTTCAAGCATTGTTTGATGGAAAGAAATATTTCGATTATCCAAAGTCAGTTGATTTGTTAAAAACTTTATTAGGAAGTATACAATTTAATGATGGTATATATTTAGACTTTTTTAGTGGAAGCGGTACTTCAGCACATGCAATTATGGAATTAAATGCTGAGGATAAAGGTAATCGAAGATTTATCATGGTACAGTATCCCGAAGAAATAGAAAAAACAAAAGTAGCTTATAAGGATGGGTACAAAAATATTTGTGAAATAGGGAGAGAACGTATCAGACGTGCGGGTGATAAGATTCAGTCAGAACATCCAAATGTTTGTATTGATATAGGCTTTAAAGTATTGCGAGTAGCAAACACTAATATTAAATGGAATTCTCTTGCAAATATAGGCCAGTTGGATTTGGAGCAGATTGAGACAACTCCAGACCTTGTTGATTTTATACCAAATACAAAGGATGTGGATGTAGTGTATGAAATAATGTTACGACAAAGAAATGTACCATTATCTTCAAAAATCGAACAAATTTTCGGGGGGGGGTATTGCGTACTTATCTTTATGCGGATAGCTACTTGGTTTGCCTTGATACAAAGATTACAGAAGAATTAATTGATAAATTGGCAGGGATAGACCCGTTGCCGATAAAATTCATTTTCAGGGACTCAGCATTTCAGGATGATATTGCATTGAAGGATGAAACCTTTCGCAGATTAAGGGCACTAATTGAAAAGAATAATGGAATGAGTAAAATGACATATACCGTAGAGTTTATATGATGTTGTAGTATATCTGATTCACTTAGGTTATGTCAGGAGTCATAGTGCTGAAAATGAGAAATTGGAGGACACTATGGAAAATAGAAGAGTAAATCAGAATATTAATAACAATGTAAATGAGCAGGTAAGAAAATTAGAAAGTTTATTTCCATCTGTAGTGAAAGACGGCGAAGTAGATTTTGAGGCTTTGAAAGAAGAGTTGGGTCAGTTCACGGAAGTTGGTAGTGAAAAATATGAGCTTACTTGGGCAGGTAAGAAGAATGCGAAAAGGATTGCACAGGAAGATGTGGTTGGAAGAACTTTGAAATTTATTCCAGAGGATAGCAAGGATGCAGATACTACAGAGAATTTATATATTGAGGGTGATAATTTGGAGGTGTTGAAACTCCTGCGTCAGAATTATTATGGTGCAATTAAGATGATTTATATCGACCCACCATATAACACTGGAAATGATTTTGTGTATAATGATTCTTTTTTTATGGATAAAGAAGATTCTGATTTTGCAGAAGGGGATATTGATTCATTAGGTGAAAGATATATTGTAAACAAAGATTCTCAAAATAGGTTCCATGCAAATTGGCTCAATATGATGTATGCACGATTAGTTATAGCCAAAGATTTGTTAGCGGAGGATGGCGTTATATGTATATCGATTGGGGAAAATGAGAATACAAATATTTCTAAAATATGTGATGAAATATTTGGAGAGAAATCGTTAGTTGCTGATATGATTTGGCAGAAAAAAACAGGTGCATCAGACGCAGTCAATATTGCTTGTATAACAGAACACATTTTTGTATATGCTAAAAATGTGCAAAATGTAAAGTTTAAGCAGAATGAAGAGGCTCATGATGAGAATAGGTATAGATACAAAGATGAATATTATGATGTAAGAGGCCCCTTTTATTATGATAATTTAGATAGAGGGACATTAGGGTATCATGAATCACTGGATTATGGTATAGAAGCACCGGATGGGACTCTTATTTATCCCAATGATAGAACTGAAAAGCATAATGATGGTTGGCGTTGGAAATGGAGTAAAGATAAGCTTGAATGGGGAATTGAAAATGGATACATAAGTGTTATGAAAGCTAATACATCTTCTGGCTGGAAAGTATACTATAAAATCTATTTGAATGTTGATAATGAGGGAAATGTTAAAAAGAGAACATCACCATATAAAAATATTATTTCAGGAATATTAAATACTCATGCTGCAAATGAAGCGAAAAAAATATTTAGTACTACAACATTATTCTCTAACCCAAAACCTGTAGATTTGATTTTATTTTTAATGGATTTGCAAGATGATGACGGTGCAATTTATATGGATTTTTTCGCCGGGTCTTCTACAACAGCACATGCGGTTATGAAATTAAATGCTACAGATAATGGAAATAGGAAATTTGTTTTAGTACAGTTGCCAGAGAAATGTGAAGAAAAGTCAGATGCATATAAATCTGGCTATAAAAATATCTGTGAAATTGGTAAGGAGCGTATTCGTCGAGCAGGAGATATGATTAGGAGAGAAAATCCTAAGGTTGATATTGACATTGGTTTTAAAGTATTCCGAGTAGCAGATACTAATATTAAATGGAATTTTCTTATGGATAAAGGACAGTTAGACGTGGCGCAGATGGAGTATAATCCGGACCTTTCTGATTTCATGCCTAATGCAAATGATATTGATATTGTATATGAGCTCATGCTCCGTCAGCGTGATGTAGCTTTATCAGAGCCTTTGGAGCGGTTACCTGCCATTGGTAATCGTACATATCTCTATGCAAGCAGTTTCCTTGTTTGTCTAGAGACAGAAATTACAGAGGAGCTGACTAGTAAACTGGCAGAGCTTGACCCATTACCGATTAAGTTTATTTTCAGAGATTCTGCGTTTAAGGATGATATTGAATTAAAGGATGAGACCTTTAGAAGATTGAAAGCTTTGGTGGAGAAAAATGCAGGAATTAGCAAACCCACCTACACTGTGGAATTCATTTGATGAAAATTGCTGATAATTTATGTCGGAATTATGCGGATGGGAAATCCGAGAAAGTTTTTCGGATATTGGACGATAAGAAGCCATTCTATTTGTATGACAAAAATATAGTAGAAAGAAGGCGGTAAGAATTGAATGAAGTAGAAAATGCAGACAATAATGATATTATGGAAAAATATCAAAAATCAGAAAATATATTGGATGACATTCAAAAAATTATAGATGCTTCTCAAAAAGAAGCATATTGTGCTGTGAATACTATTTTAACACAGAGAAACTGGCTCATTGGTTACCGGATTGCAGAGGAAGAAATGAAAGGGGGAAACCGTGCAGAGTATGGTGCGAATATCATAAAAAAACTTTCAAAAGAATTGACTGTAAAATATGGAAAAGGATTTACCAAAACGAATTTATACAATTTCTATATGTTTTATAAGTATTTTCCTCAGATTTTCCACACAGTGTGTGGAAAATCTGAAGGAGTATTATCTTGGTCACATTACAGGACATTATTGCGGGTAAAGGATGATGCAGCCCGCAGTTGGTATGAAAAAGAAGCATATGAGCAGACATGGAGTGTACGCACATTGCAACGAAACGTCGATACTCAGTATTATTATAGGCTGTTGCAGTCACAGAATAAGCAAATCGTTGAACAGGAGATGAAAGAGAAAACAGCAGATTATCAGAATGATAAGCTAGAGTTTATCAAGAATCCTGTAATTGCGGAGTTTTTAGGCTTGTCATCTAATATAGATTTTACGGAAACGCAGTTGGAAAGCTGTATTATATCCAATATACAGAAATTCCTTATGGAATTAGGGAAGGGTTATGCATTTGTTGCAAGACAGCAGCATATTCATACGGAAAAACTGGATTATTATATAGACTTGGTGTTTTATAACTATATACTAAAATGCTTTGTGCTGATAGACCTTAAAACAAGTAGAATTACACATCAGGATGTAGGTCAGATGGACATGTATATCCGTATGTATGACGAATTAAAAAAGTCACAGGATGACAATCCTACACTTGGCATAGTTTTATGTTCAGAAACAGATGAAGATATCGCAAGGTATTCTGTACTGCATGGGAATGAGCAGTTATTTGCAAGCAAATATAAATTATATCTGCCGACGGAAGAAGAGCTTCGTGCAGAAATTGAAACACAAAAAGCGATGTTTTATTTACAACAAAAAGAAATACGCCGTGATTGTGATGGAGGTGAGGCAGATGGCTAATCGTATTACATTCCAATTCGAGGACGACCTTGATTATCAAATGCAGGCGATTCGTTCTACTGTGGAATTGTTCAGAGGCTTATCACGTCATGTGGATGGTATTTACAAATATAAACGAATACATGATGTGACACAGGGAAATCCAATTAGAAATAATAATATTGTTGTCGGCAGCAGGCTGCTAGAAAACCTGCGCAGCGTACAGTTATCCAATGATTTGTTTGCAGATAATATGTTAGCAGATGGCAACAATTTTACTATTGAGATGGAGACGGGTACTGGAAAAACATATGTGTATCTGCGTACTATTTTGGAGCTATATAAGGAATATGGCTTCAAGAAGTTTATGATTGTTGTTCCGTCTATCGCTATCCGTAAGGGCGTGGAAAAATCTATGGAGCAACTAACTGACCACTTCAAGCGTTTATATAATATGGATATTTTGAAGCACAGCTTTATTTATGACAGCAATAATCCAAAGCAGATTAGTTCCAAGTTGGTTGAAAGCAATGATTTAAGTATCTGTGTGTTGAATATTCAGGCTTTTAACAAAGATACAAATAAAATTCGCAAGGAAGATGAATATGGGCAGAACCTATGGGAAGATATCAAATATATCAAGCCGATTGTGGTAATTGATGAACCTCAGAAGATTGAAGGTACGGCAAAGAAGAAGTCTAAATCATTAGAGGCTATTGAAGAGTTAGAACCTTTATTTACGTTGCGGTATTCTGCTACACACAAACAGTTATATAATCAGATTTACAAATTGGATTCCTATGCAGCATATCAGAAGGATTTGGTAAAGAAAATTGTAGTGAAAACAGTTCATGGGGTAATTCCAAAGGATTATCCTTATGTCAGATACTTGTCCTTTACATCTGATTTGAAGGCAAAGATAGAAATCTTTTCACAAGAACAGGGGGGAACAATCCGCTTCAAGACTTTTAATGTCGGAGGTGGGGTTTCTATTGAAGAACTTTCTGGCGGATTATCACAATATAAGGATTATCGTATTGCAGAAGAACCTCATAAGCTCAAGCCTTTGTCTGTGGCAACGAAAGATGGTTTTTTCTCTTTGGAGCAGGGACACAGTAATCATGAAATTGAAAAGAACGAGGCTGTGCGAATACAAATAAGATTGGCAATTCAGGATCATTTTGCGAAGCAGCTTAACATTATTCATCAAGGCAGAAAAATAAAAGCGTTGACATTGTTTTTTATTGATTCAGTAGATAAAGTGCGTGATGATACTGCTCCTGATGGTCGTGGTGAATATCTGCGTATTTTTGATGAGGAATATAAAAAATATGTTAGCACCCATGCACACGAACTAGAACGGAACAAGGAGTTTTTTCCGAATTATATGAATGTTCAGGCTGTCAGAGAGGGCTATTTTGCAAGAGATAAGAAAAATAATGCAGTAGATATTGACGGATGGGATTCGACCCTTGATGAGAGCAATATGAAAATTAAGGCGAAATCCCAAGAGGATATTGATAGAGGTATCAGTCTGATTTTGGAAAAGAAAGATGAACTAATTTCGTTCGATGAACCATTAGCATTTATTTTTTCGCACTCAGCCCTGCGAGAAGGTTGGGACAACCCGAATGTATTTACACTATGTACTTTGAAGTCTGGTGGTTCTGATATTGCAAAGAAGCAGGAGATTGGGCGGGGGTTAAGACTGCCGGTTGACATTACCGGTAATCGTTGTATTGATAAGAGAGTCAATGAATTGACTGTCATTGCTAACGATTATTATGACCACTTCGCAGCGGCGCTACAGAAAGATTTCAATGACAATATGCATTTTGACAAGAATGAAGTTACTGCCGAAATTCTGATTTCAACCTTAAAGACAGCAGGGGTTCCGGCAAAGAAAATCACGCCAGAACTGGTGAATACCTTTAAAGAAGAACTGATATCAGCAGGAGTTATGAATTCTGATAATGTACTGAAAGGTTCTCCTGCACAGATTACAAAGATTTTTGACAATATGATGTTTGTCAATGATACTTTAAATGAGCATGTGGATATCATAAAAAAGCAGTTCAAGGAGTTGATGGTTCAGAAGGGTACAAGAAAAATCGAGATTCGTAATGGTGATAATCCACCTTATAATAACAAGCTACGAGCTTATGTGACAGAAGGCGAGTTTGAAAAGATTTATGTAGGACTTCGCCAAAATTTGATGAAGCGTACAATTTACAGGTTCAAGATTGATAAGGATAAATTTATTGAAGATTGCATCTTGGAGATAAATAAGTCTTTGCTGTTCAAGAAAGCAAAAAATGAGTATAAGATGGAAACAAGTAGAGCAAAGTTCAATGAATCCGCAATGTTTATTATGGAAGAGACCATCTATGGTGATAAGCAGCTTGAAATAGAAATTAATTCTGAACCAAAATCTGATTTTGAAATTGCGAATTTCATAATGCATCATACAATGTTGCCTCGTTTGGCTATTTTCAAAATTATTCATGGAGTTGATAAGCGAGAGTTGTTGAATAATCAGGACATTTTGGATGAGGTGACTCAGCTTATACTGAAAAAACTTAATGATACTAAAGCTTCCAATATCACTTCCTATGAAGTCATTAATGGCTATGAGTTGGATGAAAGTAATATTTTTGAGCTGGATACTATATCTGCGGAAGATTTTGAACCGGAATGGAGAGTGTTTCAGGCAAAATCTGACAGAAGTTCTGCTATGAACGAATACTATAAAATGGATAGTAAGGGCGAGGCTGAATTTGCTCATAAACTGGAGAATAACACAAATGTGCTGTTATTTACTAAGTTGAAAAAAGGTGGCTTTGTGATTGATACGCCATATGGTAACTATAGCCCTGACTGGGCAGTTGTCTGTAAAAAGGAAGCATTAGCTGATGCATCTGTAGGTATCTATTTCATTGTAGAGACAAAAGCAGGGAAGTCTGAAGTTAATCTTCAGGGTGTGGAACGTAATAAGATTCGTTGCGGTAAGCTTCATTTCAAGGCGGTATCTGACCAGATTAAATTTGGATGGGTAAACAGTTATGAGGACTTCCGAAATAAATTCGGAGTGGCTGAAAGTAATTAGGGAGGAATTGTAAATATGGCTGATTTTAAATATGAAATCGTTGAGAAACTTGGTGTTCTCTCTGAAAGTCCAAAGGGATGGACGAAAGAGCTTAATCGTATATCGTGGAATAGTGGAGAGCCTAAACTTGATATTCGTGATTGGGCACCAGAACATGAAAAGATGGGAAAAGGCGTAACTCTTACAGAAGAAGAGGCTAAGGTCTTACTTGGTCTGCTGCAGAGTAAAATGTAATATTTATGACAGATTGGGGCATTAGCCTACAGTTACAAAAGGAAAATAACTAAGGATATCGGCTTTTAATTCCAAAGTCATTTTGGCAAAGTTTATAAACAGCGGACAGGGTATTCTCCAAAAAAATACAGAGAAGTAAATGAAAATTGAAAATAAAGACGCATCATGTCCGCCTGTTGTTTCCCGAAAATCTGATGAATACCAGACATGAGAAATCAGGCTGACAGCGCCTTGTCCATGTGCTTCCAAGGCCCATTCACATAAAAAACAACAGAAAGCCCCATGGCAACCGTCTATCCAACCGGCCATGCACACCAGATTCCCATATACCCCATATGCTTTGCAAGCACCCATGCAAGAATTACCCGCAAAATTAAATCGGTAAAGGTGGCAGCCATAAATTGCTTCATAAGCCCTGCGCCTCTAAGAATGCCATCGGCAGTGAGCTTTACGGAAGCAATGAAGTAAAAAGGCGCTATAATATATAGAAACTGCATACCTGCTGATAAGGCAAGCGGGGAAGGATCATTGATAAAAAATTGTATCAGCGCCCTTGCTGATAGCAGGTACAATAGCACAATCGGTATACAAAGCAGCCATACCATTTTGATTCCTGCCCGGAAGCCGTCCCTGATTCTTCCTAAAAGACCGGCGCCTATATTTTGTGCGGTATAATTGGAAATTCCGTTTCCTAATGTAGTAAAAGAAGTGATGACCAGATTATTTAGCTTGATGGCCGCCGAATATCCGGCAGTAACGCCGACACCACAGTCATTGATGACGCTTTGGATAATAATATTTCCAATGGAGATAAAGCTTTGCTGGAAAATGCTTGGGATGGCAATTGATGCAATCTTTTTCAATGCAGAAAAAGAATAAATTTGCATTTTTCCATCTGTATGAATGGCGGCAAGTCTTTTTAAGACTACTATTACTGCAAGCACACAACTGACACCCTGACAGAGAAAGGTTGCCCATGCAACTCCTGCCACACCCATATGAAATGCCGCTACAAATAAAATATCTACTAAAATATTGGAAGTGGAAGAAGCCGCAAGAAAAATAAACGGTGTTTTGGAATCCCCAAGAGCTGAGAAAATCCCTGTTGCAATATTATAAAAAAAGAGAAATGGAAGCCCCCAGATGTAAATATCCAGATACATTCCGGAATCTGCAAGAATTTCTTTTTGCGTATGAATCAGCGTAAGGAGATTGTCACAGCAGAAAATGCCAAATAACATTAATAATCCACAAAGCACAGCGCTTGAAATCATAGCGGTATATACAGCGGTTTTCATATCCTTATATTTCTTTGCTCCAAATAACTGCGATGTAATGACAGAACAGCCGATATTACAGCCAAACGCAAAGGCAATAAAAATCAGCGTGATTTCATAGCTGTTCCCAACTGCTGCAAGAGCGTTTTCCCCTATAAACTTTCCGGCAACCAGACTGTCCGCAATGTTATATAGCTGTTGAAAAAGAATGCTTCCAAACAGGGGCAGACAGAATTTCCATAATACAGTTTCCGGTTTTCCTACAGTCAAGTCTTTGTTCACGTTACCAATCCTCCACGCATTTCTTGATTTTCTTTACTGAAAGTATTATACTCGGAACAAGGAAATATGAAAAATGTATATATGGTATACTAGACATATAAATTTGATATGATAAGGGAAGGAAATAATGAATGTAAATTATGAATATTACCGGATTTTCTATTATGTGGCAAAGTATAAAAACATAACCCAGGCTGCCAGAGCGCTCCAAAGCAACCAGCCAAATATTTCACGGGCCATAAGGCTTTTGGAAAGTGAGACCGGCTGCAGGCTGCTTATACGCTCCAATCGGGGAATTTCCCTGACACCGGAAGGAAAAAGACTTTATGTCCATGTGAAGGCAGCAGTGGAAAGACTTTTGCTTGCGGAAAATGAGATGGAGGAAGCAATCAGTATGCAGGAGGGATACGTCACAATCGGGGCAAGTGAAACGGCGCTGCGTATGCTGCTGCTTCCTGTACTGAGCGCCTTCAAAAAAAATTATCCCGGGATTCGCATTCGCATTTTAAATCATCTTACCTTGGAGGCTGTTGAATCTGTAAAAAGAGGAGAAGCTGATTTTGCAGTGGTAACGACTCTTTCTGATATGGAGAAGCCTCTTGTTTCTTATCCGATCGTCCGGTTTCGGGATGCCTTGATTGGCGGACCGGCTTATAGTAATTTATGCCAAAAGAGCCTTACGCTGAAGGAGCTTGCGGCTTACCCGGTCATATGTCTTGGCGAAGACACGGTTACTTACCGCTTTTATGAGAATTTCTACCGCAGTCATGACCTTTTGTTCAAGCCGGAGCTGCAGGCTGCCACCACAGACCAGATACTTCCCATGATTAAGCATGATTTAGGAATTGGCTATATGCCGGAAATATTTGCAAAGGAAGCAATTGCAAAGGGAGAAGTACATGAACTTTCCTTGCAAGAGGAAATTCCCTCCAGACAAATCTGCTTTGTTGAAAATGAGCAATATCCTTTAAGTATTGCCGCAAAGGAATTAAAGTCCCTTCTAATGTCATATCAAAATAACAGCATAAAGGCACATGAAACGGATATGCCCCTTGTCAAGTAGACAGGTGAAATATCAAAATCATGTGGTAACAGTTCAGCCCACAGGCACAGGGGAAGGAGCACACAGAGCATGTTTTCT
>JAMPFB010000046.1 GCA_023664735.1 Robinsoniella sp.
AAACCACTTTTCATTCATATAAATTTCTATTGTATCATCTTCTCCATACTGATATCCGAAACCTGTCCCAAAATTAGACTGATTATTTTCTGTTGGGATTTCAGAGCCGTCAACCTCTGATGTTATTTCTCCATCCATGTTTCCACAACGGCCACTGACAGTACTTTCCTTACCAGTGTCATAATACAATTTGTCATTTACCATTACCATAGGTATCCTATCCCACATAGTATCAGCTTCTGCCTGCTCCATCACAGTAATCTCATATACTTCTCCTAACTGCGCAGGATATGATTCCATTATTTCCCCATTGTAGTCAATCTCTATCAAGTCACCAACTTGTAATTCAAGTTCTTCTTTATTTGATATGCTAAATTTATCTGCTGAATTAAGTTCCAACGAACCATCTATGGGTTTTACTAAAATTGTATCATTGTTTATTTCAATCACCGTTGCCTGAAATGTTACATATTTTGGCTCATTATCTGTTGAGTTAAACATTTCTGTTATAAGTACTCCCAAAGCAGGTGCCGGTTTATAAATTCCCTGATATGGCTGTTCTACATATTCTGTACCTTTATCTTTGTAATAAAAAAGGGTTGTATTTTTATCATCGCAATTTAAGCTTATTGCAATATAATCCACATTAGCTGGTACGTCAGTTATTGATTCTTTGCTGGTTACTTCCATATCCGTTAAAATGCTAAGGAATTCATCAATAAATTTGTCTGCTTCTCCTTCTGTGTTTGGTGAAAATCCTAATTTTTCACCGTCTGAAACTTCAATAGATATGATTTCTTCCCTGTCTGGCAACACAATAGGGTCTCCCTGTTTCCCACATGCACATAGTGTAATTACTGCTAAGCACAACAAACAAATACCGCTGTATAATTTCTTTTTCATAAAATTTCCTCCTAAAATTACATTTTATATCATACTCTATTTGAGTGCCTATTTCAAGGCATGGAAATAGTCGAATGTGTTTTTATACATTCAAAATGTATATTTATAGGCTCGGATTTAGTTTTCCAAATTCCATTTTCAAATCCACTAAAAAACATAGAACACCTCCCCAAAAACTCCCGGCTGAGACGAAATAGCAAAAGCGGGATGTGGGCGGCAGCCACGCATTGTTTTTGATGGCGGTTTTCCTTAACAGCCTGCCCAAAATCAGGGGAAAATTGCCACGGACGGCAATTTTAGTCATATTGCGCCATGGAGGGCGCTATATGACGACCCGTCCGGTTCCACCCCCCTCCTCAGGCTGTTTAGGAAAACCGCCATCAAAAACACCGCATGGCTGCCGCCCACATCCCGCTTTTGCGTCCGTTTCCACATCTCTTCCGCACCCCTACTTTTGCGTCCGCATACGCCCTTCTTCCCATCTTAATCCCACTCCCCTTTCATAAACTCCAACACCTCTTCAAAATCCATCTCCCCTCCAAATAAATCCAACGCACTTCCAATCGTAGCATTCACCTTCCCTTTCCCCAGCCTATGTAAAAGCTTCAAATCCTGAAAGCTGTGTATTCCTCCGGCATAGGTCACCGTCTTTTTTCCCCAGCTCCCAAGAAGGCTCGCTACTTCTTCCTCAATCCCTCCTGCTTTTCCTTCCACATCCACTGCATGTACAAGAAATTCATCACAATATTCCGAAAACAAATCCAATACTTCTTCTGAAAGGACAACATCTGTAAATTTCTGCCACCTGTCTGTTACGATATAATACTTCCCGTCCTTTTTCCGGCAGCTTAGATCAATCACAAGCTGCTTTGGCAAAACAGTATCCCTTATTTTCTCCAAGTGCCCCATATCAATTTTCCCATCTCGAAACACATAAGAAGTCACAATTACATGGGAAGCGCCTGCCTTGATAAATTCCATGGCATTTTCCGGCGTTATGCCGCCACCTGCCTGAAGCCCCTTTGGATAACAGCTTAATGCCTTTAGCGCCTGCTCCTTTGTGCTTTCATAATAGGCGCTGTCTTTTCCATTTAGCAAAATCACATGACCGCCCTTGATTCTTTTTTTCTTATACAAATTTGCATAAAAAGCACTGTCAAAGCCGGACACAAAATTTTCTTTTGCAAAATCCTCCTGATCGAAAAGAGAGCCTCCTACAATCTGCTTTACTTTTCCATTGTGTATATCAATACATGGTCGAAATTCCATAAATGCCTCCTATCCAAAAGCTAATTTCAAAGTTAACATGAAAAAAAGAAATTTTATTGCATATAATTTTTGAAAAAACTCATACTATACATAGATTGTAAACTTTTACAGTCTATCTTTATTTTATATAAAACCAGAAATGAAAAAAGGAGAAATTATTATGAGAAAAAGCAAACTAATACTTTTATGTGTATGTATAGCTTCTATGCTTGCCTTCACAGCTTGCGGTAATGATAAGAAAAATGATACCGGAAATAACACCACAAATGGTACAAATAGTACGAATAACGACACGGCAAATAACGGTTCCACAAGCAATACTACCGCAAACAACGGAACAACTGACAATATGACAAATAGCGGTACTGCAAATCAGGGAACTACAACCACGGACACAAATGGCAATAATGCAGCAAACGGTTCAAACAGCACAACTAACGATAGTACAAACAACAATGCTGGTTCAACTAACAACAATTCCAATAACAACAACTCCAACAATAGCGACAGCATAGTAGACGGCGCTGCAAATGCAGTGGATGATGCTGGAAATGCAGTAGGCGATGTGGTTGATGATGTAGCTGACGGCGTCAGCAATGTAACCAAAGACATCGTGCAGTAGCTATCAAAATAGAAACAGAAACGACAGAGGGCAGCTTTGTACAGGCCGCCCTCTTTTTATTCTTAAACATCCTTTTCTATCAGAATGCCTTCTCTGTATGCCTTTAACAGCTCCTCTAATTGCGCTATGCTTTCCCGCAGCTCTGCACCGATATCCGTATCGGCTACGCTTTGTCTTCGTAATGAGGTTTCAACAATGATGGAGTCCGAAAAAATATCCGATTCATTTCGGATAGCCGCATCCGTAGATTCAAAAGGCTCATGGGACACCAGACGCATACCATAAGAGTTTGCAACCAGCGTATATCCTGCAATTCCTGTTTTACTCTGATATGCCTTGGAAAAGCCTCCATCTATAATCAAAAGCTTTCCGTCACATCGAATGGGAGATTCTCCCTTTTTTCGCTCTACCGGAACATGGCCATTGACAATGTGGGATTTCTTTTCATCTAAACCGAATTCTCGTAAAATACTGCATAACACCTGTTCATTATCCAACAGTCTATAATAAGCATTCTTTTTTTCAACATGGGCTTCCTTATCTTCCACAAAATAGCGTTCAAAGGTAGCCATCTTATCCTTTCCAAAAACCGGCGAGTTGGGTCCTGTCCAGATATACCAGAGAATGTCTTCTCCTTTTAATTTATCCCCAGAGCTTCTTGTGGCATAATAGCCCTTTCTGGCATAATTATCCAAAATATCATACAATGCCCTGCCCGAATACTCCTTCCCGAATATAGTTACCTTTTTGAAATTTCCTTCCTCATCCATAGGCACACAGCCATGATAAAGCAGATTGGAATTATAAATTTTATAAAGTCCGCCCTTGGAAAAAAGAAAACGCACATCCTTTTGCAGCTTATCGCAGCGCACGAATGCCTGTCGCAGCCGCTCCATGACCTCTTCCTCTTCATGAGTGAGCTTATACGGGTCATTTGGATTCACGGTAGGAAAATCCGTATCCCGCATGGGATATTCCTTTCCATCTAGTGTCACTGTCTTTTTCTCATAGTCGATTTTATCCAATAACAGCCTGTCATCCATGTGAAATTCCGGATTTCTTTTGATAATCTGTCCTTCCAGCTTAAACTGTATGATAGCAATCGCCTTATGCATTTTCATATCCAGACTTAAGTCCTTTGTATTGTAGTCTGTATTATATTTTATGGAAAAAGCCTCACAATTCACATCCCGATACTGTTCCATGGCAAAGGTCACAAGGGGAATCAAATTGATGCCGTATCCTTCCTCCAGCGTATCCAGATTGCCATATCTGGCAGACATACGGATTACATTGGCAATACAGGCAAGCTGGCCGCTGGCCGCTCCCATCCATACAATATCATGATTGCCCCACTGTACATCCACTGAGTGATAATGCCGCAGCGTATCCATAATAACATGGGGGCCCGGACCTCTGTCATAAATATCACCTACAATATGCAGATGGTCGATAACCAGCCGCTGAATCAGATTGCTTAAAGCTATAATAAACTCCGGCGCCCTTCCAATTCGTATAATCGTATGAACAATCTCATTATAGTAGGCTTCCTTATCCTGAATCTCCGCCTTTTCCGTAATCAGTTCTTCAATAATATAGGCAAAATCCTTTGGCAGCGCCTTTCTGACCTTAGAGCGTGTATACTTGGAAGATACCCGCTTTGTAATCTGGACGAGACGATGGAGTGTAATCTTATACCAGTCCTCTATATTATCCTCTTCCCGCATAATGATTTCCAGCTTTTCCTCCGGATAGTAAATCAAAGTAGCAAGGCTTTTCTTATCCCGATTGCTCAATGTATTTCCAAACTCTTCGTCAATTTGTCTGCGGACAGAACCAGAACCATTTTTCAACACATGGTTAAACTGCTCAAATTCTCCATGAATGTCCGTAAGAAAATGCTCCGTTCCTTTTGGCAGATTCAAAATTGACTGTAAATTGATTATCTCTGTGCTAGCAGCCGCTATGGTAGGATATTGCTTTGCCAGACTTTTTAAATACACCAGCTCTAAATTTTCCATTTTTCATCTCCGCTTATAGCTTCTTTTATTTTTCCGCTCAGGAACCAGCCTCTACCACATGGCTCATATTATACATGCCGGCTTCTTTTCCCTTTAGAAATTTAGCTGCCTGTATTGCGCCTTTTCCAAACACGCTTCTGGAATAAGCAGTATGGGAAAAGGTAATCACTTCGTCCATTCCTGCAAAAATCACATCATGGTCTCCCACGATAGTGCCGCCCCTGACTGCTGATATGCCGATTTCCTTTTTATTGCGCTTTTGTCTTACCTGACTCCTATCAAATATATATTCATATTCTCCGTTTAATTCCTCATTTATGGAATCTGCCAGTGCAAGAGCTGTGCCGCTTGGCGCATCCAGCTTCTGGTTATGGTGCTTTTCCACAATTTCCATATCATAGCCTGCTCCGGCCAGTACACGGGCCGCTTCTTTTAACATCTTCAATAACAAATTGATGCCCAGTGACATGTTGGCAGACTTTAAAATTGCCACCTTCCCGGAAGCCTCCTTTACTTTTCCCAGCTGTTCCTCCGAAAGCCCCGTGGTGCAAAGCACGCAGGGAACCTGCTCCTTTACACAATATTCCAGCAGTCCATCCACTGCCTTAGCGGAAGCAAAGTCAATGACCACATCCGCTTTTACGTCACACTCCAAAATGCTGGAAAAAACAGGATATGGATTGTTTATATGGTTTGAAATATCCACTCCTGCAACCAGCTCCACCTCTTCATCTGCTGCAATCAATCCGGAAATAACCTGCCCCATTCTTCCGTTGCAGCCGTGCATTATTACTTTTACCATTTTATCTGCCGCTCCTTATCTTTGCCATTTATAAAATTCCAAAGTCCTTCATGGCTGCTTCCAGCTTCTTTGCATTTGCCTCTTCCATTTCTGTAAGTGGACGTCTCATAGGACCTGCTTCAAGCCCCATAAGGTTCATTGCCTTCTTTACCGGAATAGGATTTACCTCACAGAATAAGCCATCGATAACCGGTATGGCATCTAACTGAAGCTTGCAGCTTCCCTCCACGTCGCCGGAAAAGAATTTTTCACAAATATCATGAGTCTGTTTTGGCGCTATATTGGACAATACGGAAATAACGCCTTTTCCTCCTAAGGATAAAATAGGAACAATCTGGTCGTCATTGCCGGAATATAAATCCACGCTTCCTCCTGCAAGGGACATAAGCTTTGCCACGCCGGACAGATTTCCGGTGGCATCCTTTACCCCAACAATATTTGGTACATTGGTGCAAAGGTCTACTACTGTTTCCGGCTGGATGAATACCCCGCCTGTCCTCCCCGGTATATTGTATAAAATAATTGGAAGCTTAACTGATTGTGCAATAATGGTATAGTGCTCCTTCAAGCCCTTCTGAGTACATTTATTATAGTAAGGAGTTACCAAAAGCAAACCATCTGCTCCCCGCTTTTCTGCCTCCTGTGATAAATAAACAGCCGTTTCCGTACAGTTGGAGCCGGTTCCTGCAATTACCGGAATCCTGCCATTTACCTGCTTCACACAATATTCGATGACATCTAAATGCTCCTCATGGGTCAGTGTGGAGGCTTCTCCGGTAGTGCCGCATACAATAATGGCATCTGTCCCTCCCTTTATCTGCAGTTCAATCTGATTGGCAAAGGCTTCATAATTTACCTCTCCGTTTGGTTTAAATGGTGTGACAATGGCAACACCTGCTCCTTTAAAAATCGACATAGCTTCCTCCTTCTGGAACTTGACCGGATGCAATCCGAAAATAAAAAACCGACCAACAGGGCCGGCATGCTTTCCATATATATCCGATAGCTCCCCATCCTTGCTGATGACAGTCATACAGCTCTTCACTGTATGCCCAAGGGTATATGCTCCGGAGCATATATCCTTTCGGCACTTTTCCCTTTCCCCTTCCTTCCCCTGCGCCCGGCACATCCGGAAAAGTACTGATGAAAAATGCGACCTCTATCTATAGTTTATATTATTCTTCTTTCAAAAATTGGTGCCAACTTTTGAAATTATCAAAAGCATAGCACCAATCCATCTGACTGTCAACCTATTTCATGCTGATTCGCTCGATTTTAGATACCTCATCCGCCAATGCGCATACCTCGTCGCTTAACTGGATGCCCGTCATAATCAGGGTGGTCTCTTCCTGCTTTACTTCAATCAGCGCCTTTAAATCCTCTACCGAAATGATTCCTACATCAATCAGTCCCAGCACCTCGTCCAGTATAAGCAAATCGCAGCCACCGGTTGCCAGCACCTTTTTTCCGAAGTTCAGTCCGTTTTTCATGTTCATCACTTCTTCTGCCTTTTCAGCATCGGAAAGGCTTTTAAATTCCGCCTGAGACTTTTCAAACCGGAAAAATTTGATTTCCGGCTCCAGTCTTTTTAAAAATTCCGAATCCTGCAGTCCCCTGCATTTTAAAAACTGGATAATTACTACTTCTTTTCCTTCACTTGCAGCCTGTAATGCCTCTCCCCATGCTGCCGGAGTCTTTCCGTGACCATCTCCGCTGTAAATATGTATCATGCCTTGGTTCATATGTCACCTCATAATCATTCACAAGAGAAATTATTTTTAATTTCTACACATATGAGACGTATCATATCATAAATTTGGTTTTTTGGCAACTTTTTGGGATTTCATATAAATTTCCGTTCACATATATTTCCCTATATTAAACAGCATCCTCATCATCAGCCAGCTCCAGCTTGCTGACGGAAACTTCATATGCCACTCTCTTTTCCACCTGCTCTTCCGATATTTTTTTCATATATTCCCTGCTCTGTATCCTGCCCCAGATCCGGCATCTTGCACCTACTTCAAAGCTGCTGGCATATCTTGCATTTCTTCCCCAGCTAATGCATGGAATATAGTCGCTTTTTCCGTACGGGCGGTTCACTGCCAGAAGCAAGTCTGCGATTTCCCTGCCCAGTGGCGTCTTTCTGTAAATTGCTTCCTTACAAATATAGCCATCCAGAAAAATTTGGTTTGTCTTTTCATTTTCATCAATTTCATCTACAAACTCGATTTCTCTAACGAACACGGAAAGGACAAGCTTGTTCTTTCTTTCCTCATGCCGATTATAGGAACGGAACTGCCCGCCTACCAATACATTTTGTCCTCTGTAATCCTCCTTTACGTTTAGTAGTCTTTCGGAAACCATCAATGGGATTAGATCCGCCGACTGGCTCAGCCTTGGCACCAGTACATCCACCATATAGAATCCTTCTCCGAAAATTTCGTGACTGTAAGTAAATTGACTTGCAATCTCTCCCATAATAGTCACTTGGTTGTTTTCAATAACCTTATCTGTCATTTTTTGTTCTCCCTTCTTTGATCAAGAATTTTTTCCTATCATGCATTCTAATTATATAATAAATTTCTAAAATAAATTACAATTTTTTATCGACAAATTACGCAAAATTGAAATTTCGTGAAAAATAACCAAAAATATACCCAAAAAATTGTTGTATTTTTACGTATTTATGGTACACTATAGGAGTTTCAATGTAAGTATCCGGCATTACCGGATGATAAATGAGGAGAATATTATGTTAAAAACAAGAGATGATGTAAGAAATGTTGCCATTATCGCCCACGTGGATCATGGCAAGACAACTTTGGTAGATGAGCTTCTAAAGCAAAGCGGCGTATTCCGTGAGAATCAGGAAGTAGCCGAAAGAGTCATGGACTCTAATGACATTGAAAGGGAAAGGGGCATTACCATCCTTTCAAAAAACACGGCAGTTACTTATAAAAATACTAAAATCAATATTATCGACACACCGGGCCATGCCGATTTTGGCGGAGAAGTGGAACGTGTCTTAAAAATGGTAAATGGGGTAATCCTTGTAGTGGATGCTTTTGAGGGCGCCATGCCCCAGACCAAATTCGTATTAAGGAAGGCATTGGAATTAAAGCTTCCCGTTATTGTATGCGTCAACAAAATCGACAGGCCGGAAGCAAGACCTGCCCAAGTAGTGGATGAAGTATTAGAGCTTCTCATTGATTTGGAGGCAGATGAAAGCCAGCTTGACTGTCCTTTCGTATTTGCTTCTGCAAAAGGTGGTTTTGCTTCTTTAGATATGGATAAAGAAGGTACCGATATGATGCCTTTATTTGAAACCATTTTAGATTATATTCCTGCCCCTATGGGAGATGAGGACGCAGGCACCCAAGTACTAATCAGCACCATTGACTATAATGAATATGTAGGCCGCATCGGTGTGGGAAAGGTGGATAACGGTACAATCCGGGTAAATCAGGAAGTAGTCATGGTAAATGCCCATGATCCGGAAAAGCACAAAAAAGTAAAGGTTTCCAAGCTTTATGAATATGACGGGCTCAGTAAAATAGAAGTAACGGAAGCCGGCATCGGCTCTATCGTAGCCATTTCAGGAATTGCAGACATCCATATTGGCGATACCCTGTGCTCACCGGAAAATCCGGAACCGATTCCTTTCCAAAAGATTTCAGAGCCTACGATTGCCATGACATTTTGCGTCAATGACTCTCCCCTTGCAGGCCAAGAGGGAAAATATGTAACAAGCCGCCATTTGCGTGACCGTCTATTCAAGGAATTAAATACAGATGTTTCCCTTCGTGTGGAAGAAACAGAAACCACAGAAGCCTTTAAAGTATCAGGCAGGGGCGAGCTGCATTTATCTGTCCTTATCGAAAATATGCGCAGGGAAGGCTTTGAATTTGCAGTTTCCAAGGCAGAGGTATTATATAAGGAAGATGAAAACGGCAAGAAAACAGAACCTATGGAATTAGCCTACGTTGACGTTCCCGAAGAATTCTCCGGAAGCGTAATCGAAAAGCTGTCCGGACGAAAAGGAGAGCTTCGCAATATGTCCGCTGCCAGCGGCGGCTATACCCGGCTGGAATTTTCCATCCCCTCTAGAGGACTGATTGGCTATCGTGGAGAATTTATGACAGATACAAAGGGCAACGGAATCATCAACACGATTTTTGACGGCTATGGTCCTTACAAGGGCGACCTGCAATACAGAAAGCAGGGTTCCTTAATTGCCTTTGAAGCAGGTGAGGCAATTACCTACGGCTTATACAATGCACAGGATCGGGGAACACTGTTCATTGGCGCCGGCGAAAAAGTATATGCCGGAATGGTAGTAGGACAAACCGGAAAAGCAGAGGATATTGAAATCAATGTATGCAAGAAGAAACAGCTTACCAATACCCGTTCTTCCAGTGCAGACGAAGCGCTCCGCTTATCCCCGCCCAGAATCCTAAGCTTAGAGCAGGCCTTGGAGTTTATTGATACAGATGAGCTACTAGAGGTGACGCCGGAGCATTTGCGTATTCGGAAGAAGATTTTAGATCCTACTCTTAGGAAGAGGGCTGGTATGAAGAAGTAATATAAGCATAATAAAGAATCATTTAGAGGACGTGGGAGCTTGCCGGGGATAGCAACCAGTAGTCTTAGGGGCACGCTCCCGCTCTGCACAACTCTATATATGCAAAATCCAAACCGCAAACTTAAAATAAATTATCAGTACCAACGCATCAACAATCGTAGTAATAAACGGACTTGCCATAACCGCCGGATCAAATCCAACCTTTTTTGCCAGCATGGGAAAGGTACATCCCACCACCTTTGCAATCAGCACCGCTACAATCAGTGTAAGGCAGATAACTGCTGAAACAAGAAGAGACACCTTATCTAACAGCATAAGCTTTGCAAAGTTAGCAATTGCTAATGTAATCCCGCAAAGCAGCGCAACCCTTATTTCCTTCCAGATAATTTTGGGCATATCCCGAAATTCAATTTCATTTAGGGACAGACCCCGGATAATGGTTACGCTTGCCTGACCGCCTGCATTTCCTCCGGTGTCCATAAGCATTGGGAAAAAGGTGGATAATACAAGACAGGCGCTTAAAGCATCCTCATAAGCGGAAATAATTCTTCCGGTAAAGGTTGCGGAAATCATCAGCACAAGCAGCCATGGCATCCTCTTCTTCCAGATTTCCACTGCTCCTGTCTTCATATAAGGCTTATCGCTAGGAACGATAGCCGCCATCTTTTCCATATCTTCTGTTGCCTCTTCCTGCAGAATGTCCACAACATCGTCTACGGTAATGATACCTACCAGACGGCTTTCATTGTCTACTACAGGCATTGCCGTAAAATCGTATTTCTGGAACTGTCTTGCAACCTCTTCCTGATCCATCATGGTATTTAGGGAAATAACATTTCCATGCATGATTTCCCCGATAATGGCATCAGCAGGGCTTAAAAGCAGATACCTTAATGCCACTGTCCCTACAAGGGTCCTTTCCTTATCTAACACATAACAAATATTAATGGTTTCTGAATCCACTCCTACCTTCCGTATCCGGTTAATGGCCTGCTCTACCGTAAGGTTCTCCTTTAAATCCACAAACTCCACCGTCATAATGCTGCCGGCGGAGTCCTCCGGATACCTTAGAAGGTGGTTGATATCCCGCCTTGTTTCCCGGCTTGCATTTGCCAAGAGCTTTTTTACAATATTTGCGGGCATCTCTTCAAGCAGGTCGGTAGCATCATCCGCCATAAGATTGTCAATGATTCCAGTTGCTTCTCTATCGGACAAAGAAGTAATAATGAACTGCTGGTCCTCTATGGGAAGATAAGAAAACACGTCTGCCGCCATTGTTTTTGGAAGAATCCGGAATACCTTTAATTTTTCCGCTTCCTGCAGTTCTTCAAAAACAACCGCCACGTCTGCATAATTCAGTTCAGCCAGCTCCTGTCTGAGTCTAGTATACTGCTTCGTCGCCATCAGCTCCCTGATTTCTTCCATGCTCGTTAATTCTTCCATTAAAAACTCACCTCTTTCTTCCAAATGGATAAGGACAGCCTTGCTCCTGTTTTTTCATCTTTAGGGAAATACTTGTATTTTCCCAAAAACCTCTCCAAAATAAACTGCCTCTTTTTCCACCAGCTCAACCCTGCCGCCTGCTGCCTCTGTCAGCGCCTTCTTACAGCTCTCCAAGGCTTCCTCCGGTATAAGGATAAAAAGGGTTACCTTTTCTTCAAATACGCTTTCCAAAATCGGAAATCCTTTTTGTCCAAGCACATACTGGAGCTTTCCTAATTCATTATAACCGCATATTGCCTGCAGCTTCCTGCCCGGTATTTTTTCCACTATGACGCTTTCCTTAAGTCCTTCCTTTACCGCCTGCTGATAAGCCCTTACCAGCCCGCCTGTACCAAGAAGGGTGCCTCCGAAGTATCTGGTAACCACTACAGCAGCATTGTATATTTCTTCTTTTAAAAGTACATCAAGCATAGGCCTTCCTGCCGTCCCGCCCGGTTCCCCGTCATCGCTTGAACGGACGTATTCTCCTTTTTCACCGATTACGCAGGCAAAACAGTTATGGGTGGCATCCCAATATTTCTTTTTCATTTCCGCTAAAAACTCTTCCGCTTCTTCTTTTGTTTCCACATATCTCACTGTTGCAATAAATCTTGATTTCTTTTCCACGACCTGTCCTATGCCGCCGGAAAAGACCGTTTTATAGCCTTTTGACATACTTTCACCACCTTACATGACACATGTTTCATTCTACCACAATTCTGTATAAAAGTGTATCATATTGTTAAGAATTATGAATATGGAATAATTTACTTTCATTTAAAGGGATTTTTTGGTATAATGATGTCAACTATGTAATGGAGGCATTTTATGAACTATGGTAAAAAAGGTATCCGCAAAAAACAGCGGAAGCTTAATTCTAAATCAACAAAAATCTGGAAAATGTTCTTATTGACATTTTTCAAAGCGGCTTTGGCATGTATCATTGCCGTTATCATAATCGGCGTCTGCATGGGCATAGGGATGTTTAAAGGCATTCTGGCCTCTGCCCCGGACATTTCCAGCCTGAGCGTGGTTCCTTCCGGATATGCCACAATCGTCTATGACTGCAACGGCAACCAGATCACCAAGCTGATTTCCGAAAATTCCAACCGAAGCTACGTATCAAAGGACTTGATTCCCCAAGACCTTGCCGATGCTTTTGTGGCAATCGAAGATCAAAGGTTCTATGAACATAACGGAATTGACATTAAGGGAATTGCCAGAGCCGGCGTCAAGGCTATCAGAGAAAGAAACCTGTCGGAAGGCGCCAGCACCATTACCCAGCAGCTTCTAAAAAATAATGTATTTGAAAACTGGGTAGATGAGGCTATGATGCAAAGCATCAAACGTAAAATTCAAGAACAGTACCTTGCACTGGAGCTGGAAAAGCAATATAAAGAAAAATACGGTGAACGTGAAGCAAAAGAAACGATTTTAGAGCTATATATGAACACCATCAACCTTGGACAAGGCACTCTTGGCGTGCAGGCTGCTTCCCAGCGATATTTTAATAAGCCGGTTTCCCAGCTTAATTTGTCTGAATGCGCAGTTATTGCGGCAATTACCCAGAATCCTTCCAGATACAATCCTATCTCCCATCCGGAAGATAATAAGGAAAGACGCCAAAAAGTATTGGATGACATGGAAGAACAGGGCTATATTACCAGCGAAGAGAAAGCCGAAGCGCTTGCGGATAATGTGTACAGCCGGATTGCTTCCGTCAACGAGGTAACAAGCGTCCAGAAAATCAATTCCTATTTTGTGGATGAGCTAACAGAACAGGTCATTGAAGTGTTAAAAGAAGAAAAAGGCTACAACGAAACACAGGCATATAATCTTCTATACAGCGGCGGGCTTTCCATATACACCACGCAGGATCCGGATATCCAGAAAATCTGTGACGAGGTGTTCAGTAGTGAAGAAAGCTATCCTTCTGATGTGAAATGGTACTTAAATTATGAGCTTACTATTCAAAAATCAGATAAGACACAGGAAAATCACAGTACAGAGATGCTAAAGTCCTATTTTAAAAACAGCAATCCTAATTTTAACCTGATTTTCTCGTCTCAGGATGCTGCTTATGCTGCCATCGAAGAGTACAAGGCCTCCGTTATGGGAAGCGGAGACAAGGTTCAAGGGGAAAACATCACTCTGACTCCCCAGCCGCAGGTTTCCATTACCGTTCAGGACCAGCATACCGGTTACGTAGTGGCAATGATAGGCGGAAGAGGCGCCAAAACAGCCAGCCGTACCTTGAACCGCGCAAGCAACACTATGCGCCAGCCCGGTTCCACCTTTAAGATTCTTGCCGTTTATGCACCTGCTTTAGACAGCGCTGGGCTGACTTTGGCAACAGTACAAAACGATGCACCTTATACTTATGCTGACGGGCGGCCTGTATCCAACTGGTACGGCAACAATTATAAAGGACTTTGCTCCCTCCGCTACGGAATCGAACAATCCTTAAATATTGTGGCAGTCAAGACTCTGACCCAAATCACCCCGCAGCTTGGTTTCGACTATTTAAGAAATTTCGGCTTTACCACTCTAGTAGAAAGCCGTGAGACAGAAAACGGCATCCTGTCGGATATCAATCAATCCACCGCCCTAGGAGGCCTTACTGATGGCGTAACAAATATGGAATTAAATGCAGCTTATGCTGCCATTGCCAATAATGGCACTTACTTAAAACCCACGCTCTTTACCAAAATCATAGATCATGATGGAAATGTACTGGTAGACCATACACAGCCGGAAAGCCATCAGGTAATCAAAGAAACCACTGCTTTTCTGTTAACCGATGCCATGACGGACGTGGTGACAAAAGGAACCGGCGCTTCTGTAAACTTTGGAAATATGGCAATTGCCGGCAAAACAGGCACCTCCTCCAAATATGTGGATGTATGGTTTGCAGGCTATACGCCCTATTATACTGCTACTACATGGGCGGGCTTTGATAATAACGTATATTTATCTACTTCTCAGGAAAAGAACCTTGCAAAAACCCTTTGGAGGGCTGTCATGTCCAGAATACATGAAGACCTTCCAAATGCAAGCTTTGAAAAGCCAGATGATATTGTAACTGCTACGGTATGCTCTAAGTCCGGTTTGCTTCCTATTGCCGGCGTATGTGACGGCACCCACACAAGCGAATACTTTGCTAAGGGCTCCATTCCTACCGATACATGCAATGTGCATTATCAAGGGCAGGTATGTTCCGCTACCGGAAAGGCAGCGCTGCCCACCTGTCCATATCAGGTTCCCGGCGTATTGACCCTTCCGCCTGACGAAAGTGGAAATTCCTCCATTACCTATTGCGAACATACTCCGGAATATTTTGCAGACCCTGCCAATGCAGCAAATATTGCAGCCCAACAGGCAGCTCAGCAACAGGCAGCTCAACAAGCGGCACAACAGCAACAACAGCTTCAGGAACAACAGCTTCAGGAACAAGAAGAGCAACCTGATATCTCGCAGCCTCTTCAATAGTGTTTATATCATAACAGTTCAAACCTTCTTTTTTGAAAGTAGCGGCTAAACGGACGCAACAGAGGGATGAGAGTGGATTGGCTTTTCGTGTTTAGCCAATCCACTCTCATCCCTCTGTTGCTGTTTTATTGTAGGCTGTACTAGAAAAGAATTTGTTTATTAGAGTGTCTCTACATAAAGCTTGCCGATACACAGTGGGAGAGGTCAGAGCATAGGATAGTCTTCCGGACCTTGGCAAAGTCGCCGGCACTTATGCACCGTATTTTGGTGCATTAGTACCGTTGCGTCTTTGCAGAGCGAGAGCGTGTCCGGAAGACTATCCTATGCTCTGACCTCTCCCACGTCCGTCTATCCATCTTTACTAGAAAAAGCTGAACTATTACTTTTTATCCGTAAAGAGCTTATGCTAAGAATCGGCAATGGAGTAAAAAACAATTTCCACATCTTCTGCCCGCAGCTCCATATCTGCCTTTAACAGCATATCTGGAAGCTGCTCCTGCCATTTCCAGTAAGGGCTTGAGAACATTGGCAAAAGATAGTCATTTCCTGAAACATCAAAGCTGAAATGCCAATCTCCAAATTCCAGCGTCATCTTTTCTCCCGTCACATGCCCTTTTATGGAAATCCCTATATAGGAAATTTCCTTTCCGCTTACGGGCTCCTCCAATACAAGCTGCAATCCGTTTTCCGTCTGTTTCTTTGCATAAGGAAGAGGTACGCTTTGAAGCTCTGAAACGCTGTCTGCTAAAGCCCATACAGCCGGCAGCCTTGCCAGATATTCCCGATGCATAAGCGCTGCAAATGCCTCTCTTCCATCCTTGCTTCCCTGTACCTTATTTTCTCCCTTTATCATGTAAATAACATTTTCATACTGATATGGCTCATAGCCCTCCTTTAGCACATATTCATATAATTGCATTGCCCTAAGGCTCAATGGTACATCATCTAACTTGATATAAGGAGCAATCAATATGAGACTTGGAGGATTTTCCTTTAGTTCTTTAATTGCATGTGTATTTAACAGTTGGTTGCTTATGTTATAGCCGGATGTATAGGACATTCCTGTTTCCCGGTCCAAAATAACTGTCTGTGCAATTCCGTTTGTCAAATCCAAATATGCCTTTTCTCCCTCTAAGGATTGGGACAATACGTGTTCTATGTTGTTCAGGCTGTTTAACGTATTCCCTCTGACAAACCCACTTCCTATCCGTTTAAGGCCAGTCTGTTCCCCTGAAATATAGACTATAGGGTCTTCCACGGTCTTTCCCCCTATTTCCATTTCCAAGGAGGAGGGAATCATTCCAACAGGAAGAACATTGTCCTTTGTTAAAAGCAACGTATCATTGGCTGCCATAACTAAAAATCCGGACAAAAATAAGCAGACTGCCTTTTGCTTCCTTCCTCTTATTTCATCTGCTGCCTGTTTCCCCATAATAAAAATCAAAACAAGCTCCAGAAAAAAGATTCCCAGTATTTTTGCACGAAGCCCTTCTTCATAACGCACATAAGCATAATTGGCAAGCACTAAAGAGCTTAGGGTCAGCGTAATCGCTTCCATATAGGCTGAATCATACAAGCAGATGCCAATAGCGCCTACTACACAAAAGGCTTTTAGGAAAAAGGTGCCCTGTGTATTTAAAAAGCCCGGAATAAAATAGGATGCAGCTTCTTCTACCTCTTTTAACATTTCCATGCCATTTACATAAAGAGTGGTTCCTGTATTTTCCCGCAAATATGCAACGATTTTAAAAAACAAGGGGATAAAGCAGATTCCAATAACAAATAACACCCCATAGCTGATAAGCAGCTTCCTTCTCTTTTCTTTCCAAAAGAAAGGCAGCTCTTTCCTTACATCTTTTATAAGCCTGAATAAAACGGAAGGCAAAAAGCCAAGGGCTGCCGCTCCGCCCAATGAAGCATTCCAGCTAATGGCTAGTATGGACAAAAGCACCCACCACCACAAATACGTCAGACTGTTTTTTTTCACCTTTTTGGAAAACATCAGGAAGAAAAGGGCAAAAACAAACAAATAGCGCATCCCTGCCAGATTTACAAAAAAGGGAATACATGCATACATAAACAAGACAGCCACTTTCCGGCTTTCGATTGTATGATAAAATAATATGCCATAAAAGATTACGAATATAAGGTTACCTACTACTAATGCCCCGTTAAAGGATAGATATGTGCCGTCAAAAAACAGATAATTCCAAATTTGATAAAAATAATCACACATTCCATGAATAGGCACCAAATCAAAATATGGCAGCTTTCCGTAAGAAAGTAACTGCTGCATAGGCAGCGTCATTTCTCCCATATGAAAGAAATCCACATTCAAAATGCCGTCCGGAATGTTAAAAATCCGTAAAATTCCTACCGAAACTATAGTAACCCAAGAAATATCATAGTTTTTACGAAACAGTCTATATGCTTCATAGCCTGTCATTAACACTCCCAATAATATGCAGACTGCCCGAAAGCTTCCAGAATAGAAAAGCTGTACTACTACTCCCTCCTCCGTCTGGTAATAAAACGTAAACAACCCAAAAAAGGAAAAAGAAAGAAACAGCTTAGAATAACCGAAAAGCTTTTTGGCTGCTTCCATTTTCTCATTCCGAATAAAAATACCATATAAAACAGGAACCAATAGCGAAACTGCCTGCAGGACAAAGGCTGCCTTTTGAAGCAAAAGCCTTTTTTCATAGGAGGAAACCAGACAGGCGATTCCTGCCACTGCCCCTGTCATGCTTAAATAGGAAAATAATCCTGCTAACAGCATGTTCCCATATTCCTTTTGCTTGATTTCTTTCCCCATTATAAAAAAAGCGGCAAAGCAGAGAACAAGTACCATTCCCCACTGCTTCCACAAATCTTTTCCCGAAAAAATACTGCACAGGAAAATCACATACCCGATTTTCAAAAAAAGAGCCACATTTTTTCTTTCGGCTGAAAAATTCTCTTCCCTTTTTAAAATTGCCTGAAACAAAAAAAAGCAGGCAGGGATGCCAAGCAAAAACAATTGAACAACCTGCATGTCCGCCTTTTTCGGGTAGCCGCTCCATGTGGTAACTCCCGTTACAAATTCATCATATATAGGGCTCTGCCCATACAAATATCCTGCTGTCAATACTGCTGCTGCACAAATCGTCAACAGACTGTAAAGCAAAGCCTCTAATTTTTTCTGCTTCATGAACTGCACCTTTTCTTTCCTTTTTTGCCCTCTTTAACGTTTCAGGGCTCCTCAGCCTGTCCCTTTGCTTCTGCTGCTTCTTTTTTTAAGTAAGTCAGGAGTACTCTTTTTATCTGTTTGATATCAATAGGCTTTATCATATAATCCAAAATGCCGCTTTCCTTTAACAGCTTTTCCATATCAGGTCTTTCGTAAGATATCATCATAATAACCGGCGGAAAGCTGTTCTCAAGCGCACTTTTCTTCCTAAGCGTTTTCACGATATCCGTCCCTTCCATATCCGGCAGTATCTGATCCACCAAAATAAGGTCGCAGGAATCCTTCTCCATATATGTGATAGCTTCCTCTCCATTCCTCATGCTGAGACATTTAATACCCATGGTTTTTAAATAAGCTGCAGCCAGCTTCTGACATGCAATATTATCTTCAATCAGAAGCACTTTCATTCCTTTAGCAATGGCAAGATATTTTTCCTCCTGCCTGACGGAATTTTCCTTTAACATTTTCAGGCATTCACCATATTCCTCTATGGATTTTTCTTTTTCCTGAGGGCTTATGTAAAGATAACAGCCATCCTGTCCTTTTATTTCCACAGTCATTCCCCTATCCGATTTCTTTATTAGATTTCCCGAATCTGTGTCGGGCTTATTCTTCTTTCTATATAGTGTACCATAAATCTCTATTTTGGAAAACTGTAAATTGGGATTCCTGTGGAAATCATGTGACAGTTTGGGTTTTTATAAAATCTTTTCATTCTTTGCATTAGCTATTGTTCCCTTCCTTTATAGCTTCCACATAATAAACAATCTGAGAATACGCAAGGATGCCAATTACAATAGCAATAGGCAAAAGACCTGACTTAAATACCATACTCAAAAAGAAAATAATTACAAAAAGTGTTATACAAAGAGCGTTCACTTTCTGATAAGCCTTATAGGAGGCTTTATAAATCTGCAGCTGCTCCGCCTCGTCGCAGGTGTCCATCCATTTTTTTTGAAATTTTATATCGTATACACTTCCCTTCTTCTCCGGATTCATTTCCTTTACAAGGTCTATGATTTTCTGTTGCAGAAAAACGGAGAAAAACATGGATAATACCATTGCTGCCAAAGTAATAAAAAACATGGGAATGCTGCGATAAATCTCTTTTACGATTGCAAGCATGAAGGCAGGAAAGAAAAAATAATCCACACAAAGCAAATTGCCAGTCAGGAATATGCTTGTGTTCAATCTTTTTTCAATTTTGTCCATTGCACCTTCATCTTCAAAATCCCATGCTTCAAATTCTTTTCGGCCCTTTTTCAAGGCAAATACCGTATAACTGCATACAGCCACCAGTAGGATCCACATAATATACGGCGCAGCCATGGCAAACAGCCTGATACAATAGTTTGAAATCATTTCTGTAGTCATATTCTGATTTTTTAAAAATTTGCTGATATCATTGGAAAAATACCCATAGATTCCTCCTATTGCCATACAAGCAATTATAATGATAATATACTTTCCTACCGCTTTTTTGTTTTCCTCTTGATTTTGCACCTGTTTCATTTCTTTATTCATTTTTATCTCCTTCTTTCTCCTCGTACCAAAAAATTTCTTCCACACGAACTTCAAATACTCCTGCTATTTTTAAGGCAAGCGTAACGGAAGGGGAATAATCCCCCCTTTCAATCAGACTAATCGTCTGCCTTGAGGCACCTACAAGGCTTCCCAAATGCTGCTGATTCCATTGTTTTCTGGCTCGAAATTCTTTTAAGCGGTTGTATAGGGGCATTTCATTTCTCCTTTCCGTCACTTTGGTATATTTTCTTTTGTTGACAACAATTCTTTTCATTTTGACAATTATTCTTGTCATATATAGATTAGCATTGACAAAGATATTTGTCAATATGCTTATGCAAAAAAAATAGCAATCCACAGGCTGAAATTATCCGGTGGATTCTTCAACCTGTGATTGCTGTATGAATAGTAATGAGGACACATCCTCGCTTTTTATATCGGTTTTTTGCTTCCTTTCTTTAAGATAAAATGAGAAATTTTGTCAAATTGCTATAACAGTTCAGCCCACAGGCACAGAACGGGTTTCCCATAGAGCATGTTTTCTAAAGGAGCCCTTATAAAAACGCCAG
>JAMPFB010000047.1 GCA_023664735.1 Robinsoniella sp.
GCTTACCGATACACAGTGGGAGCTGGCAGGGCATAGGATAGTCTTCCGGGCCTTGGCAAAGTCGCCGGCACTTATGCACCGTATTTTGGTGCATTAGTACCGCTGCGTCTTTGCAGAGCGAGAGCGTGCCCGGAAGACTATCCTATGCCCTGCCAGCTCCCACGTCCGTTCAGCCAACTTTACCCTTAAAGGCTGAATTGCTACTTTTCTACCTATATGAACATATCTATTAAAAACAAAATACTAAGATGAGCAGGATAAAATATGTAAAAGAAATATTTCATTTTATACTTTCCTCTTTCCCCGTTATACAAAAAAAGTAAGGGAACTGCCAGCAAGCAAAAAGACTGCACGTAGGTATGCATCGATATTACTAGCAAAAGCACTCCTATGAGAAAAGCTATTTTCCTTTTCCACAGGCTGTCAAATAAGCTGACGATTACAGGAATCATTATGCCAAAAAATCCATAATCCACAACGAACCGATCTGTAAATAGATATGTAAAAAGAAACATTCCGAAAAACAGGATTCCGGATAAGATTTGTCTCTGCCACGTTCCTTCCCGAATTGCTTTGACTGTACCTTGCAAAAGGTACGTCAGCAAAATGGAAAAGGAAAATGTAATAAAAATATTGAACATCGTCTGGCCGGTTGCCCATACAAACACCACATGGAACATAAGTCCGAGAGATAAAATTATCCCCAGATATTTTCGCTTATTATGAGTATAGCGACAGCCTTCTGCCACAAAAAACGCAAAAAGCGGAAAGGCAATCCTGCCTATCATTCTGAAAATTTCCATCTGCGGAAACAAAATCATCCCCACATGGTCAATTGTCATGGTGATGGCTGCTATTATTTTTAATGCATTACCGCTTAAGCCTTTTACTTTCATAATCATGCCCATCGTTTTATCAAGCGCCCGTTTATTTTTACCCTTCTTTTATCCGGCTGGGCAAAATGCCCGCCTGAGGTCTAATACCGGCTATTGATTATATTCTTCTACTTCCTTAATAAACTTTTTAATTCCTTTAAAGGTTTTTTCATTTATAAAGTGTTCCATCTTGCAGGCGTCCTGTTCTGCAATTTCCTGACTTACGTCTGTTGTCATCATTAAAAACTGCGTAATGGTCTCATGCCGCTCC
This sequence comes from Robinsoniella sp., assembly GCA_023664735.1. GTDB lineage: Bacteria > Bacillota > Clostridia > Lachnospirales > Lachnospiraceae > RGIG3040. The sequence continues at coordinate 1,147 of JAMPFB010000047.1, forward strand.
AATACACCCTTTGCCTTTTTCAATCCCTCTTTCGTCAGGATAAGCTCGCCGGCATCTCCCACCTGAAGCATTCCCTCTTCTCTTAGAATCCCCATGGCACGACTCACACTGGGCTTGGAATATCCCAATGCTCTGGCAACATCTATTGACCGCACCGTACCTTTGTCCTTTTGCAATAAAAGAATGGTTTCCAAATAATTTTCTGCTGATTCTTTCATGTCTTCTCCTTTTTCCCACATACAGACCGTCTGTCAGACTTACATGTCCTGATATGCAGCTTTTTCTTTTACCTATAGTATTCTTAGCACATAATCTGCTTTTGAATCTCTTCCAGTTCCTTCTCTTCTGGCTTACCCGGCACCCATCCAATTTTCTGGTTATCATCCTTATAGCGGGGAATCAAATGCATATGAAAATGAAATACGGTCTGCCCTGCTGCCTCTCCGTTATTCTGCACAAGGTTAAAGCCATCCGCATGTAGCTTATCCACCATCTGGCTTCCGAGTTTTTTTGCCAAAACGATTGCCTTCTTAGCCGTTTCTTCCGGCAATTGAAATAAATCCGCATAATGTTCTTTTGGAAGAATCAATGCGTGTCCCTTTGTCGCCGGTCCTAAATCCAGAATAATGCGAAATTCCTCATCTTCATATATGGTTTTTGATGGAATTTCTCCGTTTGCTATTTTACAAAATATACAAGCTTCATCTTTCATGTTAATTTTCCTCTCCAAAATTAAATATTTGATCTAATAATCTTAACAGCTTAAAATCGCCCTTCATTTTCATATTTCCTGCCATAAAAGCTCTTTGGAAGGTCATCCTGCCGGATACGATTTCATTCATGATTTCGGTACCTATCTGAATTTCCACATCTGCACTTTCTTCCCTGCCATAATCAATCTGCAAATCTCCATTGCTTACCTGAATCAAAAGAGGCTTTTTCTTTCCTTCAATCGCAAATTTGTAAACTGCCCGGCTTCCTGTCTGGGGCTTAAAATGGCTTTTAAATTCTTCTACATATTCATTATTTGAAGCGCCGTTTTCATTTCCCAGCATTTCTTTAAAATAACTTGCCAGCTCCTGAATGTCTTCCTTTTGCTTTTGTACATAGCTTTCATCCGAAGCATATTTGGAAAGCTGCTCTGTTTCCTGCGGCGTCAAATCCGTGTTTTTCTGTATAGCAATATTTTTGCTTACTTCCCGATTGCTGGTAGGGAAGCTGATTAGCTTCTGCTGAATGGAACGATAAAGATTTTCTGTCTTTTTTTCAATCATATATCGGTATTCCTTATTGCTTTCAAAGGGAGCCATTTCCTTTACATAGGCACATATCCCGCTGCAGGGACGTCCTCCCAGAATCTCCCATGCCACTGCCAAATCCAGCTTGCCTTCCCGCTCTCCATAGGTGGTGCTCATTACGACAGGGCACATATAAAGGCTGCTGATTTTTTCCTTATCCCCATAAAGCCAGCAGGAATCCAGAAAGGACTGCATATATCCTCCAATTCCATACCACTCTACTGTAGTTGCCAGAATAATCCCATCTGCTGATTTTAATGTCTGGGGCAGGGAAGTAATACCGCTTCGCAATTCATGCAAATGGAACATTTCCACCTTTACGTTTAACTCCTCCAGCACCTGCTGCATGACTCTGATTACATACAGGGTAGGATCATCAATCAGACCCCTTCCGCCATAATATATATTTACTTTCATCTTTTTACCTCTCTTTTTTTACCGGCTTCTTACGATAAAGCAGTATGCACAAAATAAACCCTGCTATAAATCCTCCTAAATGTGCCATATTATCTATATTAGTGCTGCGAAGTCCGGAATAAGCAGAATATCCTACCAAAAATAATATTTTGGGAATAGACATGGTCTCCAAACGTCCTTTGTTGCGGATAAGCAGCCACAAAAGGGCGCCTACCATGCCAAAAATGGCTCCGCTTGCTCCCAAGGATCCGGTAAAATCACCAATGTTGTAACAATACCAGAGCGAAAGCAGATTCCCTAAAAGTCCCGCCAATAAATATAGAATAAAATATTTCATATGGCCTAAGGACCTCTCCGCAATATCTCCTAAAAAGTATAGAATCAACATATTGCCCACTAAATGGTCAATATCCGCATGGAGAAACATGGAACTAAGCAGCCGGTACCATTGTTTTCCATATATTACTGATTCTACACTCATAACACCCTTAGTATACAACAACTCACCGGTAAATGTACACAAAGTAAATAAAAAAACATTGGCAAGAAAGAAAAAATGATTGGATAAGGGTCTGTCCTTTATGCTTTTGTAGGACTGCTTTCCCGTCCAGTCATACTTTACAGAGCCCTCTTCATATTCCTCAGGTATTTGCGGATTTTCTAAAAATTGCTCCAGCTTTGTCCGGATGCCATAAAAGTCTTCGACATGGTCTTCCATGATATGAAGACGGTTTTCACATATGATCCAGCTAAAAGCATTTCCTTTTGCAAAAGCTTCTGCCCGTTCCAAATCCTCACTGATGATAAAGCATAGGGAATGAACCTCCGACAACCCTCTGTCACGAAACTGCCATTCCGTCTTTTCCACAATATGTTCATATTCATCCGGTTTCACATAGGGATTTTTTGTAATATCCACTACATGAATGACATTGACAAAGGAATTTTCCAGTTGGAAAAATACGGTAAACTCCTGTAAATTCGTATCCAGTTGAATATAATTCCATGTACGCAAAAAATAGCTGATTTCCCTTAGCATGCCATACCTTCCATTACTTGAAGCATTTATGTACAAAGGTTAACATTTATCCCTTCTGGTGTCAATGATAGGTAAAGGTAACTTTTCCGAAAGTGATTTCATCTTCTGCCGTTAAAGGGACAATTTCATTTGCTTCTAAGGGGATTCCGTTTTTCAAGGTTCCGTTTTTGGAATTTAAATCCATCAGGTATACCATATCTTCATTTGGCTCTTTTATGAATTTTGCATGCATACGGCTTACGGATTTATCCAAAAGTACGTAATCTGCCGCTCCCTCCAGTTTTCCTATTATGAAGGGAAAATTGCTTAATGGAATTTTTATGGGAGGCTTTTTGTCAAATCGCTTCAGCTTTTCAATTAAAATGCCTTCTTCTTTATATCTGTTTTCCTGTAATAAAACGGTTTCTTCATACCTTGGAAGTCTTTCTGCCGCCTCTGTCTCAATGTCCTCCAATTCATCATATTCCTTTTCATAAGCTCTTTCACTTATGGCAAAATATTCTCGTTCCTGCTGTTTTTGAATGTTTTCTTCTTCTGTCTCATTTTCTTTTCCCCCTTCTAATATTTTTTTATACAGAAAGAGCAGAAAAAAGCCTGCAATTCCAACAAAAACAGCCCCCGCTGCAAGTATCATATCCTTTGTGCCAAAAAATGCAGAAACTGAAAAAAGACTGTCCAAGGGTCTGTTCCCATATTGATAAGCTATATATCCGGCTCCTGCCAATATAAAAAGGAGAAAGCAAAATGCAGGAATTTTAAATATTTTTATGGGATTTTGAGGTGTTTGCCCCTGTAAGGAAGCATTTTCATATTCTCTTTCCAATGGCTCCAGAGTCTTTTGCTCCAAGGTCTTGTGCTCATAAGCCTTGTGCTCGTAAGCGTTATGCTCGTAAGCGTTATGCTCGTAAACGTTATACTCATAAGCTCTGTCACCACTGCTTTGGCAGGGTGGCGTTTCACAGGCACCGGCTTTATCTATGTACGGTTCCTTCCATTCATTTTTCTTTTTTTCCGAGTTTTCGTTTTCCTTTAAAATTTCTTCCACAATCTGTATAAAGGCAAAATGCTCCTCTCTTGTAAGGCGGTAAAGCTGATAGGCAATATTCACTGCCTGTTCATCCTGATGATCGATACGGTTTAGCAAGTATTCGGAAAGCTTTTGGATGCTTTGGCAAAAATCCGCTTCCTCAAAGGGATAAAAACATAAAAATAATTGTTCTGTATTTACATTCATATACATATATTCCGGCTCAAGGCATAAATGGTCTTCTTCTAGCAGATAACCCTCTAACTCCTTTAATGCTTTTGATAACCCGGAAAGGATTTGCATGATTTGTTCCGCTTCTATTTCTCTTTTTTCAAAAATACATGCCAATGTCTGTTTTCCGCTAATATCGTAGTAAAATTGGTTTTCTCCATTAAAATTGTGTATGGATATAGGCAATAGATGGCTGATTTTATTTTCTGTCACCATTTTCATTTGATAATACTGTGCGCTCTCCATGGCATGTTCTTCTAATATGAAATAACTGGAATTTAACTCTCTCCTATAGGTTCCCTTCATTTTCCCCTTCCTTTCTTTTTTCGTTTTTTATACCGGAAAGCTTTCTACAGCTTCTGATAAAAGACACCGGATGCAGCTTCTTTGTCTTTTTTGTAACCTGAAACTCCCATGTGTCCTTATGAAATAAGCTGTCAAAAATAAGCGCTGCCGGAACCTGCTGTGAAATCTCATAGGTTACCTGAACTTGATTTCCCTTTACCTCTATTTGTTCCTTATATCCCTTTACTGCCAACAGGCTTTCTTTCATAAGCTTGGCGCTTTCCTTTTTCATAAGCTGGTAGGTAGCCTTTGGAGCTTCCTGCTCCATCCTGCTGCCCCGCAATGCACAAATATATGCATTAGCGCTTGTCTCCACCCGGTTGTATAAAAAAAATGACAAATAAATTAAAAATGCAAATAAAGTAAGAAGCAAGGGCATAAGCAGGCTTAATTCCACCGTACTGCTGCCTTGCAGCCGGCTTTTTACAAGGCTGCATATAGGGCTGCTATTTTCTTCTACTGTATACATTCTTATATGCTTGTTTTGCTTATTTTTCCTGTTCTGCTTTTTTAGCCCTCTAATATTCTTTCCATGCCCTTTAAACACTCTTATATATTCTCCTTGCTCTTTTAGCTTTCTCATCTTCCTCTCCATTCCGCTGCCAGACGGCGACACAAATAATAATAAAATTTCTAATTTCTCCATAACATTTCAGCCCACATGCACAGAGCGGGTTTTATGCAGAGCATGTTTTCTGAAGGAGCCCTTATAAAAACGCCAGCGCTTAGCGAGGTCTTTTCGAGCTTAGCACTGTTGCGTTTTTATAGAGCGAAAGCGTGGCGACGCAGAAAACATGCTCTGCATAAAACCCGCTCTGTGCATGTGGGCTGAACTGTTACTTTTCTCCTGCAAAATGCCAGCTATAAGGTTTATATCTATAATCCCAAAAAACACATGCCCCCATAAACCAAATACAAAAAAGGAACAAGGGGCAGCTCCTCCTTTCTGCTTTTTTTCTTCCTTATAAGAAGAAAAAAACCTACCAGCCCCGCAAAAAGAAAGCCATAGAAAAACAACGCCAGCGCTTTGTAAAATCCAAGACTCACTCCACAGGCTGCCGCCAGCAGCCCATCCCCCATTCCCAAGGCTCCTTTGGAAAGCATGGACAACAGGCAGAATCCTGCGCCTAAAAGGAAAGCTGCCAAAAGGCTTATGAACTGAAAATTATCCTGATAGATAAAAAAGAATATATGAATACAAATGGATAAAAATATTGGCAAAACAGGGATTTTCTTTTCCTTTAAATCGAAATAAGCACAAATTCCCAATAGCGCCATGGTTAATGTCATAGTTACAAGTTCCTCCATTAAAAAGCCTCCTCTTCTTTTTTAGCTTCCGCACCTGCTGCAAGGTGTCCTGTCCCCCACTTTACTTATGGGGATACTATCAATTGTCCTTTTTAAACCGGAACAGCTTATAGCAGTATGATAACGATTACCCTCTTTTGTTATGTAAACCGTATTTCCGGGATTTTTTCCGCACCTTTCACATGCCCTGTATTTTTCTCCACCCTCATTCCGAAGTCCTTTTACATTCTGAAAAGAAACTCTGGATATGGACAGTTTTAAATGAGTGCAGCTTTTGCTAAAATGGTAGACCTTCCCCGTTTCTGCAACGTATACTATTTGTTCTTCTGTTTCGTTTTTACCGGATTTGGCATTGTCATATCCGGTAAAAGCCCTTGCCTTACAGCTTGTAACCATGGAAAAGCCTTTAAACCCAATGTATGGTATTTTAGGCTCCACCCGATAAACGGCTGTCAATTCAATCCTGTCATCCTTCATAATTTTGCTAAAGCTGTATGTAATTCCGCTGCTTCCATTTTTTATGCAGGAATGATTCAGATAATCCTGCCCTACGATTTTATTTACCTGCTGCCTTACATAAGTTTCACTAAAAGCCACCGAACCGGGCAGGGTGGATAGGATTTCCTTTTTATCAGCCTGATTTATGACGTGTCCATAAACAGCCATTTCCTTTGCTGTTTGATGGAGCGCAGCCTCTAAATGGACATGAAGTGCAAGGATATCAAACATGGAGCACAAATTGATAATAAAAAATAAAAACAACGGCACTGCTAAAGACGCTTCTACGGTGATGCTTCCCCGTTTTCTCTTTTTACAGATTTTTAGAATCCATTTTTTTGCCTGCAAGATGTCAGGGGACGTCCTTCTTGGGAACACTTTTGATTTTCTTGGACTTGTACGGAGAGCATAACCTTTCTTAATATTTGATGTGCATATTGTGGTAATTTTAGAAATTCCCAAAAAGGACATCCCCTGACACCTTCCTTCTGCTAAAAATAGCAATAATCTCTTGTAATATCGCAGTCATAACCAAATCCGCTGTGTACAAAGGCAGTTGCATCTATATAATCCACACAGCCATCCATGCGAAATGCCTCGTTTCCGGCAGTTTTCCGAATATCCATCTCTATTAAATCCATTGCCCGGAAGGTTTTTGTTTCCTTACTGACAGTTGTTAGGAGCACCATAAGATAATCTTCATAGGACAAGCCTTCCGCCAGTGTATCTTTCTCTTTCGCATCTTTCACTTTCGCATCTTTCTCTTTCGCATCCTCCAATCCCTCTTCGTAGGACAACATTCCCTCCAGACCAAAATGCCATGTTTCATCTGTCTTAAGGAGCGGAACCCTCCTGCCTGCCAAAAGCTGTTTTACATCATAAACGCTTTCTGCATATGCCCATGCAAATAAAATTGCTACCTGTACAAGCTTTGCCAGCTCCGGAAGCTGGATGACTGCCGATAAAGTAAGCGCCAGCGCTTCTGCTTCTGCCATTTTTACATCATTGGAAAACAAATACACCACATTTGCAGTCTCCCGTATCAGCAGCAATCTGTTCACTACCCACTTTAAGTTGTCCATATCATTTTCTTTTCCTGCCAATATGTATTCTATCTGATATTTCAGCCTGCTTTTTTCCAGAGGATTTACATAGGTTCCAAACTTGTCCAAAAGATAGCCGTAAAAAAACAATTCGTCTGTTTCGCTTAAGCCTTCCCGTTCCAACAGTCCAGCGCCCTTGCTTTTTTTTCGATGGGAAATATAATTAGCGCTTGCTATGGTTTCATTGGAAAGCTGTGCATCTTTTTTTGTTACTAAAGAAAGCACCCCTTTATTCCGGCTTGCATTTACTTCATCTGCCGGATTATCCAAAGGGATTTCCTCCCATTCATCCTCTCCTACCTTTTTCTTAGGAAGCTCTGTGTCTTCAATTGCTTTTTGATTGTCATTTCTTTCCTTAGTAATATCCCGCTTAAGCAGGTTTGCATCTGCTGCCTGCTCCATGGACTTTTTCAGTTCTTTTATATAGGAAAGCCCATATTTATCCTTTACATAAGAAACCGCCTGCCTTCTAAATACCTCTCCCTGATCATCAGTTGCCAGAGTAAATTGGTTGATTTGTACATGCTCCACCTTCATGGCAAGCAAATCCCTTACTGCATAATCGGCAATTCCCAGATTCTGCTCCACATTATCTGACATATATTCCTTGAAATGTTCTTCTGTATTGCCGATAGCACAATTTCCACTTCCATAGGAGTTATCAATAAAGAAAAGGTCGTATTGTTCCAAAAGCTCCCGATTGTATTCCGCAAAAACAGAATATAGGCTGATATCCATGGCACATTCTGTCTGCATACGGACAGCGCTTATTCTTGCACCTTCTATTAAAGTTAAAAACAGTGACAGCATTACCGACAAGGTAAGTGCCAGATAAATAGTGACAGAACCTTTTTTCTCAATAAGACCTTTTCCCATAATGTTACTCCTTAAAAATTACTTGAACTATATTACTTGAACTATTTTGTAATGCTACTGCTTTTAGAGGTGATTGTCTTAAATATGCTGTTTACCAAATCTGTAAGCTGCTTTTTAAAGATGATGACAAGCCCAATTAAAACAACAAGAATAAGTATCAGCTCCACTGTCCCGATTCCCTCCTCCCCCAACCATAATTTTTTCAGTACGTGTAATGCTTTCATAACTGTTTCTCCTTTCTTTGTTATATTTGATAAGAGAGAAATGCCGGAACGATAATAAGAACCATAACGATTCCAAGCATAAGCATCATTGGCAAGAGAAGTTTTGTCCCTGCTTCCTCTCCTAATCTCCTTCCATTGCTTTTTCTTTCTTCAAAGGATTCCCTTACTTCCTTTTCCAAAAGGGAAAACATATCTTTAGAGCCTTTTTTCATATTTTGAATCAACAGCCCGCTCAGCTTTATATATTGAGGAATCTCACATCTTTTTCCAAAATGGTCATAAGCTTCTTCCTCCAATACTCCGCTTTCCATTTCATAAACAGCAATCAGCAGCTCTTCATAGGTTATATTCTCCTCTGCGCCATGGTTCCTGCTGTCCTTATAATCCATTGCCAGCTTTCTTAATGCGGATTTTACAGGCATTCCCGCTCCCGTCAGCAAAGTAAACTTGCTGACAAATTCCGGATATTCTAACTGCAAGGCTCTTCTTCTTTGCTCCACTCTTTTGCTTAATTCCCTGTCCTTGAAAAAATAAATCAGGACTCCCGTGGCAATTACCAGCAAGAAAAGGGGAAGCTGGCTCTGTTCCTTTATTTCCTTATAGACGATTTTCTTTTCCTCTATTTCCTGTGGCAGCATCAGCTCACCTTCTGTTTCCTGTTTCTTGTCATATTCCCTGATTTTTTCTTCTACCTTTTGGAACAATGCTTCTTCTTGCGTATATTCCTTTGGATAAAGCGTAAGGGGAACAGAAAACTGTCTGCTGTATTCCTCATAGGAAAGAGTCACCTCCACTACGATAATAACGGGCTCCTTTAGCTGTTCATTTTTTACTTCCCCCGTATCATCCACATAATCCCAGTAATCCGTTGCATACTCTATTTCTACCGGATAGTCTTTTATGCTTTTTGGAAAGTACAGATTGCTCCTTACCTTATCAAAGCTTTCATTTTCCAACAGCATCCCGCTTTTTATTTCCTCTTCCATTTCCTGAAAGATAGCTTCTATTTGAGCTTTATCGTATTTTACTGCTGCTACTTGCAGCACAAGCTCCTTCTTACTTTCCCCTATGGCCGTTAAAAGCCTTACATACCGTTCCTGCTCTCCATGGGAGTTTCTTGTAATCCTATTGTCCTTTAAATATGTAGTCTGCCAATTACTCACTCCTGCAAGGAGCACAAGACAGTTTCCTAAAAAAACAACGGTAAGTACAAAAGACAGCTTTTTTTGATAATAGGCGGTTACCTGTTTATCAACGGCCTTTAAGGGGTGTAAAATTTTCAAATTTTCCCGGACAGCTTCTGAACTGATTTCTTTGATGGGGGACTTTTTTACCAGATAACCCGCTGATTTCATAAACGGATTGGAATCCGGCTCTTTTCTGCCCAAGAAAAAAAGAAACAAATATATTGCAAATAAAAGAATACATACTATCATGATTGTTCACTCCTAAATTTCAATTGCCACAATTTTTCGAGATAAAAGGAATGCTGCAAAATATGCTGCCAGACATATTGTCATAATGCATATGCCTCCCGGATTTCCATACATGGAATCGAAAAATCCCGGTGAGGTCATGCTGATATAAAATAAAATGAACAAGGGCACAACATTCATGACTTTTTGTTCAAACTGCCTTGCCGCTAAAATTGTCTGAATATCCCGCTTTACCTGTATTTTCTCGCTGATTAACAGGGCTGTATGCTCAATTATCTTATTTAAATTGCCCCCGCTGCGTTTGGCAATGGAGAATACTTGGGCAAAATCCCTGATTTCTTCTATCTGGCTGCGGCCTGCAAAGTCCAGAAGAAGGGATTCAAGCACCATATTACTGGCAAGCTGCCTGTTGATATATAAAAATTCCTGTATAATCATATCCTGTGGCTTATATAAATGGCATAAATCCTTATATGCCTCATAGAATGCATTTTCTATGGAATACCCTGCCTTTAAGGCAGCAGAAACTGCTAAGATGCCATCCTTAAACTGTAAGCTCAGCTTCTGCCTTCTTAAACGCTCTCTCTCTATTTCACAAAGCTTTCGATAAACGATTAAAAGTGGGGATAAAAGCAGCATGGGAAGGAAGGAATGATAAAAGAAATAACTAATGCACAGAAGAATTGCCAATCCTGTAACCATATCCTTCCCAAGATTTTTTTGTTTTTTCCTATCATGCTTTCTTGCTATATGCTTTTTTGTCATATGCTCTCTTCCCTTTCCTTTATGCAGTTTCCCATTCCTGCAAAAATCAGCTTATCTTCGTGCATTAGTTTCCCTGTTTTTGTGAGAAAGCCTTTTACCGCTTCCTCTCCCTTATGAAATTCTTCTTTAAATTCATAGAGGGGCGCCGTCAGGATTTCTCCCTGATCAAAGCCTGTTATCTCTATGATTTCCAAAACCTTTCTGGTGTGGTCCCTAAGCCTTCCCAAATGTACGATAATATCAATTCCGGAAGCAATCTGCCGCCGTATGGCTGGCAGGGGAAGCTCCATTCCCATTAAGACCATGGTTTCCAAACGGCTCAGCATGTCCTTTGAGCTGTTGCTGTGGCCTGTGGACAGGCTTCCGTCATGTCCGGTATTTAATGCCTGTAATAAATCAAGCGCTTCTCCGCCTCTTACTTCTCCCACGATAATTCGGTCTGGACGCATTCTTAAGGAAGTTCGGATTAAATCCCTTATGGTGATTTCCTGACAGCCTTCCATATTGGCATTTCTTGTTTCCATGGATACTAAATTAGGAATATCCGCAAGCTGCAGCTCCGCACTATCCTCAATCGTAATAATCCTCTGTTCCTTTGGGATGAATCCGGATAGTACATTTAAGAACGTGGTCTTTCCGCTTCCTGTCCCGCCGCTTATGAAGATGTTGTACCCTGCTATTACCAGACATTTTAAAAACTCTGCTGCTTCCCTTGTAATGGAACCCATTTGAATCAGGTCTTCCATAGTAAGGGGATTGTCTGGAAACCTTCGGATTGTAAGAATAGGCCCGTTCAGCGCTACCGGGGCAAGCACCACATTGACTCTGGAGCCGTTTTCCAGTCTGGCATCTACAATAGGGCTGCTTTCATTTACTACCCGGTTAGATTTTGCCACAATCTGCTGGATTACATCCTCTAATTTGTCTTTGGATTCAAATTCATTTTCCCACCTGTAAATCCTCCCCTTTTTTTCCATGAATATCCGGTCAGGACCATTTACCATAATTTCCGTTATTTCTTCATCCTCAATAAGCTCCTGTAAAATATCCAGCTTTCTTATGGAAAAAAATAATTCTCTTCCAAGCCTTTCCTTCTTTGCAAGAGGAATATAATCCTCTTTTTTAAGACCCATGATTTTTTCGTCAATCAGCTCTCTTATTTCTTCATCCTTTACTTCTCTGGAAAAGTCGATTGCCTGAAAAAGCTCTGCCTTCAAATTTCTTTTTATTGTTTCATAGCTGATTTCGTCATTCATTTTTCCTGTTCCTTTAACATATTCTTTACATAGTCTGCTAGCTGGCTGTGGGACAGATAAATCATTTTATAGGGCACCTGCTTAAAGACAGGAATTTTGCATGTAACGGTCTTTTTTAAAAGCGCCTCTTTTTTTATGTAGGTCAGCAGCTTTTCATACTGGTCTATTTTGGCAAGCGCCATGCCGTCAGGCTTGGTAATGGTATAAATCCTGCTGCACCGTTCCAGTATTTCAAACAATCCCCGAACATTGTCCGATAAATCTAGTATGACTGCTTCATAATCCGTACTTCTTTCCAGTTCATCCAAAAGGAGCTGCCATTTTTCCCCTTCCATTTCCAATATGTCCAAAAAGGAAACTGCGGGAGGAATGAAATCCAGATTGCCAATAGAATCTACCATGCTTGCCAGCTTGTATACGAATTTTCCGCTTCCTTCCTTTAAAAAGTACATCAGATCCATAAAATCATGTTGAAATTCCTTTTCCAAAAGCTTGGAAAATCCGGAATATGCCTCAAAGTTCAAATACAGGCATCTTTTTTCCTTTGCCAGAATCTGCCCTAAAATCAGGGAAAAGGAGGTTTGCAGGCACCTTCCAATGGGACTGTATACACCTATGATTTCCATATGTCCTTTTCCTTTTTCTTCTCCTTGTACTTTCCTTTCCCCTTCTCCCTCTGCATAAAGCTCTATGATTTTTTTCATAATGGCAGTGCCGGACTGGTATTTATAGATAAAGGGACTTGCCGGACTGCTTTCCCGGTTTTCCTCAGATAAATAAAAGATTTGTCCGATTTCGGTTTTCGCAAGGGCTTCCTCCTTCATTGCTTCTCCTAAAAGCAGGATTTCCACCGGATTTTCTTTTAAAAAAGCGCCAAGCTTTTCTATATTGTCAAATGCCATGACCCGGAAGGGAAAGCGCTTCTTCCCTGACAGATATTCAGCTAGCTTATATACATACTTTTTTTCATAATCACAAATTGCTAAAAGGGCATCCATGAAATACCTCCAATCCAATAAATACAAAAGCTTAAAAATATGGGAATCGTAAAATGAATCACTGCCCTTCGATCAGGCTGTTGTTGATGATATGGTTGAATTTGATTCGTGCATAGAGCTTTTTTGAAGTACTGATAAAAATAGGAAAGTCTTTGAAACAGATTTTTATAATAGAGCATTTGGATAAGGCTGTAGGCAGCGCCTATAAGAAAGGAAATCATAATACAGTAAAGCGCCGGCCTGATGCCTGTCAGCAGTCCAAGCAGCAGAAACAGCTTTACATCTGCCGCTCCTATGACCTGCAGGGCAAAAACAGGAATGAGCACCAAAGAAAGCACTAATAAACTAACCATGCCTCCCGCCAATGCCTTTATGCCCTTTTCATAAATCAATATGCCTGTTCCTATAAGAAATCCCCATATGATGATTATGTTTTTTATCCGATAGCAGCATATATCCATAAGCATTGCTATCCATAAAAAACAGCATATGAAATAATAAATGTGCGGTTCCTCCTTTTCATAAAATACCTGTCTTGGAAAAGTTGTCCGAAAATGGACATCCGTGAAAACTGAACTGTGTAGATTCACACAATGGATATGTGTGATATATAGCCGGCTGTCTCGCTGACTTGTAAGTTGGATTATAAGACATGTTTTTTTACTTGTCCATAGCTTTTTTTAAAATAATATTTTTTTTGTGAAAATTTCACAATGAATCATATAAATATAAGGGCAAACAGGACGCAAACCCCCGGAATTCCTAGGATTGCGCTTGTCAAAAGAGTAAGTGGATTGATGCCCACACCCTGCTGGATGCCAAAGGATAACAGTAGCTGGTTTACACCGTAAATGGCAAGAGCGCCAAAGACTCCCCTCATAAAAAATCCCATAATGACTTCCAGCTTATTTTTAAAAAACAAAATGGCAAGCACCAGAATACATACGAGAATAATGGCACAGCCGCCCCAGAGTTCTTCCATTTTCATATTTTTTCTGCCTTTCCTTGTCTGATTTTTTTACATTATATGGCTGTCTGGAATTTATTATGAATATTTTTTTCGGGTTGTGACTATACTTAGTAAAAAGGGAATTAAAGGAAATAATGTGAATTTCGGTACAGGAAAGGGGAAGAACATGAAATCAGAAGGATCAGTCATTGCTGAAAAAAACAAGGAACGTTTACAGCTTTTAGATGATATAGATAAAACAAAATTTGCCTTAGAATGTGCTTACTCCAACTTTGATAACGTAACGGAACCGGATTTAATTGACTGCTATATTTATGAAGTAAATTCCAGCTTAAAAAGATATAAGTACTTATTGGAACAGGCAGCAAAATTAAATCTGCTGCCTGAAGAATCAAACCAAAAATCCTCTATTTTCACCGACCTGATTCAAGTTTTCCACTAAATCACCACGGCTATAGGTAAGCCCTGCATAAACCTTTTGTGAATTTTCCATTACAGCAGGAGACCGATCCATGCTGCTTATCTGGCTGTATGCCTCCCAAAGTCCTTTCATTACCATAATGCTGTTATCAAGCGGCTCTGTTTTATTTTGGACATCCGCCGAGACAAGCTCTTTGTTCACATATACATAAAGCTGCATCAGCTCCTTTGCAGGCTCATATTCAAAATTCAGGGACTGCATCAGCTCCTTCACGCATCCTCTGGCATATCGGATTGCATCCTTGAAGGCTTTCCCGTCCTCTTTTCCATGTGCCTCCTTTGCTTCCTCCATGTATTGCAGGAACATTTCGTACAGGATGACCACTAGCTGGGTCTTATTTGCATTTGTTATCCGCAGCTTGTATTGCTGCTTTAATTCATTATTCATCCTTCAACCTCCGGTTACCCCCTGCTAATCCTTTCCTCGAAAATGATTACTGCAATAATTGCAATATCTGTTGAGGTCTTTCGTTTGCCTGAGCTAACATGGAAGTGCCTGCCTGAGTCAATACCTGAAGCTTTGTATATTCTGTCATTTCTGTTGCCATATTCACATCCATAATACTTGAATATGCCGATGTAACGCTTTCACTGGAAGCTTCCAGATTGGTCTGGGCATGCTCAAGGCGGTTCTGATAAGCGCCTATTCTGGAACGGACTGCGGATATATAATCATTCGCTTCGCTTAACTGGGCAATTGCCTTCTCTGCATTTTCTGCAGTGGAAACATCCAAAGTATCAATTCCCATATGTTTTAAGGAAATCGTGGGAATCCGGATAGGAAGCACCTGTCCTTCATTGGCTCCAATCTGGAAGCGCATTGCACCAATTCCAGTCAGGTCAATTTCCATTTCCGTCCCTGCTCCGGCAAATGTATCCTTATCAATGGAAATCATCACCTCGTTCTGCATTGCATCTATTATAGTAATAGTATCTCCCTTTACCTTCGTAATGCAGCTTGAATCAAAACGATGTGCCTCCTCGCCAGCTGTGGCAGTTCCGAAATTTACAGAAGTGGCATCTGTCAAGTTGCCATCTGCATCAAACGCCGGGGTAATGGTCAGTAAATATTTTCCTAACTGCACATCATCGGAATAATATTCTACCTTTGCGCCTGCCTGATTCGTATATCCTCGTAAATCACACTCTCCATTTAATAGGTTTTGTCCGTTAAAATCAGTGGTTTCCGCTACTCTGACTATTTCGCTTTTCAACTGGGAGACCTCTTCCATAACAAGCTCCCTGTCTCCTTCTGTCATAGTGCCGGTTGCTGCCCTTATTGACAATTCACTCATTCTCTGAATCATTTCCTGAATTTCCGCTAAAGCGCCTTCTGCCGTCTGTACTACAGAAATGCCATCCGTAGCATTCTGAAGCGCTTTATCCAATCCCTTAAGCTGGGCGTTCATTCTTTTGGCAATGGCAATTCCTGATGGATTATCCTTTGCATCATTGATTTTGTAGCCGGAGGATAAACGGGTACTGGATACAGCCAGATTATTCTCACTTGTACTAAGAGATTTATTGGCAATAATAGCTTGTAAATTGTAATTAACTTTCATTTGGGCACCTTCCTTTTGTTTGCTTTGTTTAACATGTTTCTATAAAATCGATAAAAGCCTTTGCAGCATGATACAGCTCTTTTGTGGATATTGCCGTATCCGTTTCCTTTTTATGGGAAAATCCTTCTGCATCTATCTGCCTGCTGTAAAGTATTTGAACCTGAGCTTCCTTATCTGTTTCTGCCAAAAGCCCTTCCTGAAGCCTCGTCTGCTGAGCCTTCAATATTTCAATCCCCTCTTTGGAGCTGCATACCACATATCCGGAAATTCTGTCCTGCTCTGCCTCCAGACATGCTGCTACCTTTCCAAGCTTTTCTGTTTCCAGGGAAGCGGTTACCTTTCCCTTTTCCCCTTTATTCCGAAGCACCTTTATGTGAATGGAGGTAAGCTGGCCGTCTATGGAAACAGGCACTTCATAATTTTCTTCCTTTGCCAAATTTTTTAAAAGCCTTAGCTGCTTGGAAAAAATCGCCATGCTCTTTACATCTATGGCAACAGTGCCTTCTTCAAAGGAGCTGTTTTCCAGTATATCCTCTGCGGTTTCTATAAATCTGTCATATGCGGTTTCCATAGAGCCAGAGTCTGTCATGGATTCCTTAAGCTGGCCTATATCCCCTTCTAAGCGTGCAGTTAGCGTCTGCTCACTGGTAGTAGCGCGATTGGTATTTCTGTCATTTTTCTTTGCATAGGAAGCAATCTGCTTAAATGCAGCTCCTTTATAATTCATAAGGTAATCTGCCGCTAACAGATTATCCGGTGAAATATCCTGACCGTATTCCAGTAAGGCTTCGATTACTCCATCGCCTACCTTACGGATTCTGCGCATGTCATCAAGCTGCTCCTTCACATATTCCTTTTCCATGAAATCGTCTTCTGTCTGTTTGCTTAACAGTTCATCAAGCTGTTCTAAGGTAACGTCTCCTGTAATATCCACCGTCCGGAATTTTTCCGGGGAAAGCTCCTCAAAAATATGATCCGCCTTTCTTTTGTAATATCCCAGAATCTGGTCGGATATGGATATTCCCTTTTTATTCAAATCAGAAAGCACTCCGAAATCATCATCAACCGTTGCCTGAAAGCTGCGCTTTCGGTTACGTGTTTCTCCTAACAGATTGGACAATGACAATTCTCTGCCTGATTGCAAAAGGCTTCCAATGGCAGCGCCGTCGCCTTTTTCAATTTGCCGAAACAGCCTGTATATTCCAATATATGCATCTCTTTCCTCTTCTGAAATGCCATTGCTTTTTTCCAGCTTATACAGGTATTTGCTGTATTTTTCCATTTCAGCAGATGGCTCTGTTTCCTTTTTCTTTAAGTAATCATATAATTGCTCCACGTTCATGTTCAGCGGATTTACCTCTTCCCTAATCATTTGAAGCACTGCTGCAGGAGTCATTTTATTGATTACACTTGTAAGTGCCTCGTCAGCGCTTTTTACAGCATCTATATTTTCTTCCGTAATCTCCATCTGGTTGTATCCTAAAATACGTACCGCCCTTGCATTGGCATCGTTGTATTCTATGCCCAAATCATCCAGTAGCACTTTTATTTTTCCAAATGCTTTTTGAATGGAATCTCCCAAATCACCTCTTGGAGCCGTCATTAGGGCTTCATAGCCTTTTTCTGCATTTTCATAAGCATTTTTTAATACGGTTCCCTGTGTATGTACATAGTTTAAAGTAAATACAGAGCGGGTAAATGCTACCTTTCCTATTACGGAAATGGGCATATCCTGAATGGCTGTTACCTTTTGGGTTACCTCCTTGTAAAGAGAAGCTTTTTCCGAAATGGAAGCCTCCTCCGATTGTCCAAACAGCACCTTCTGATCCGCTTCTTCCTGCTGTTTCAGCTTTTCCACTACTTGTTCCAGCTCTGCCGTTTCAATGGAAAATCCGCTTTTTAACAGCTTGTAATTGGCATCCACCGTCATCCGCAGCCGGATTTCCTCTAGCTGCCTTTTTGCAGTAACAAAAACCGGGCTTTCTATACTCTTTTTTTCATATGCCATGCCCGGCGTGGTAGCGGACAGGGAAATTTCTAGCATAGCCTTTTTAAGATTTTTGATTGTAAAGATTTTTCCTTCTGCAAAAACCTTTTCCATTGCTTCATCGGTAAGGTCATCCACTGTCTTTTTTAAATCCACCGCCTGCTTTAAAGCGCTTTCCTTATTGGATAAAAATGCATCCTTTGCCTGCCTTCCTTCCGATAAAGCGGCAGCTATGGAATTGATAATCTCTTCTGCTTCTTTTGGAAAAGTGATTTCCTTTAGCTGGTTTAATAACAGCAGGTTATCCTTTGTTAATGGAATACCTTTTTCCACCAGCCATTTTGCCTGATTCACAGTATCCTTATATACTACAAGGCCTGCATCCTCTATCACCTTTTCCATTTGTGCCTGAAGCCGTTCAAAGTGGATGTCGTCAGCCTTTTTTCCATAATAGCCTGTGAAATCATCTTCAAAATATCCGGTTCCCTGTATGTCTCCGTTTTTGGCGGCGCTGAACTGTGCCCTGTATAAATTGTCAATAGTAGGCTCTTTTCCATTGGTAACCATATATTTTATGGCGCCGTCGCTTAATTCTTCAAGCTTGCCTGCTTTTTCAAATTCTTTCATTGCCTCTGTTACATTTTCCTTTGTAACAGGCACATGGTATTCAGTTAGCTTTTGGGCAATGGAAATGGCATATCCGGCATTCCCGGTAATCTTTTTCAGCTTATCCATGCTGATATCATCCGTATAACCGGCAATTTCAATTCCTGCTTCCGCAAGCTTTGCTTTTATCTGGTCTACAACAGTAACAGCCGTTTCCACATCTATGCTTCCCGGCTGGAAACCATCTTTCATCAGATTGGAAATATCTTCTCCGGACATAGAATTAGACATTATGGCAATGTAGTTGCGCATATTGGCAACATCCAAATTTGCAACTTCGTTCATAACATCTTCTGTGGTCTTTCCATGACCTCCATAAGCGTTGTTATCCATAACAGTACCAGAAATGTCTAAATGAAATCCCTTTTGTGCCCGCATCCTTGGGGTATAGGGAGCGCTGTATGTAATTTTACTGTTGTCTACATTTTGATTTTGATTCATTCCTTCAAAATTTACCTTCATATCAATTCTCCATGTAGAGCATTTGCCTTTCTGTTTTTATTTCCTGCCATCTTGCGGCAAAATAAAAGATGAATGATGGAACATTCACCTTTTATTTCGGCAGATTATACGTTATTCTTAACCTGTGGGGGGAATTTCTGATTAAATGTGGATTAATTGGAGCTTGGTAAGTGTTGGTTGGGCGGACGTGGGAGCTTGGCGGGGATGGGATGGATGGGCGCGGAGCTTGGTGGGCATAGGATAGTCTTCCGGGCACGCTCTCGCTCTGCAAAGACGCAGCGGTACTGTTATGAAGTGACTTTTGTCAA
>JAMPFB010000048.1 GCA_023664735.1 Robinsoniella sp.
AACTGCCCGCCCGGATACTCTATCCGCTTTGGCACGCCGTCTTCATAGATGTATTCGGTGCGGTTGTGGTTTCCGTCCTCTGTATGGGAAAGCTTTCCATCTGCCCTGTAGTACATGGAAATTCCGCTTGCATGGTCCTTCAGCACGTAGCCTTCTTCTGTGTCAAAGAGGCGGTACTGCTGTTTTCCCTGCATCAGATTCTCATAGCCGTCTTCTGTTTTCTTAAAGCGGATCAAATGCATGTCCGGCATCTGGACGATGGTAAGTCCATCCTTCCTCGTGATGTTGCTTTCCATTTCCGCCATCCAACGGCAGCCGAACAAGCCGCCTTCATTTACATAGACGGATTCATAGGTTCGCTTGAAATAACGGTTCCCCGTAATATCCGTAAGGGCAAAGTCCGTATATACAAGGGTCTGGCTTCCTGTTACTACATTGATTGGGTCGTATTTGCAGGTCTGGTTGTCCTGCCCATCGTTATTTCCATTCCTATTATTTCCATCATCAGAATCTCCGCCTGTCTTATTTTTGGATTTCTTTTTTCCAAAGGTATCATGGGTTTTCTTAAGATGACCCACCGTAGCAACTCCCAGATTTCCCATACTGATTAACAATTGCACATCCTCCGGGTTGTTCCAGTCAAAGCTTCCGTCCAGCATCTTAGCACAAAACTCGCCAATCTGATCCTTATTACGAATAAAGGTAGCCACTAAATTTACTGTGGAGTAAAAATATTCCACCGCCTTGATTACTTTCTTATATTTTGACAAAACCTTTGTAGCCTTTGCCACTACTTTAGCTGCCTTGCCCCCTGCCTTTAATGCCTTAGCTCCGCCGCCAATAAAGCTTCCCACACCCGGTATAGCGGATACTAAGGAAGATGCTGCACCAAAATAATCCCCTCTTGCAAGAGAAATTCCTGCATTTACTAAGTCCAAAGCATCTCCAATACCCGGAATGAATCCTGCAATATCCAAAGCAAGCTGTAATCCGTCCAGTGCAGTCTCCCACCAGTCATGAAGCTGCTCCTCTACTTGTTCATGCTCTGTCTGGTCATATCCCAGCCAGCGAAATTCCGGTGTGGAAAAAGTAATTTCGCTACTTAAATCTATAATACTTTCCCCTGACACCAGCAAAAGCTTCTCACTTGCATACAGAGATAAAACTCCAGTTTCATATACGATTTCTGGATCTTCCTCCCCCTCGCCTTCTCCTTCCTGACCTTTGCCTCCCCATAAATCGTAAAATACCATTCCCTGAAAGCCTTGCACAAAGCTGTCCTTAATGTCGCTTCCCAAATTGCTTAAACCAGTGCCTGTAGCTGTCAAAAAGGCCGCTGCCCCATTCAGGCCGCTGTCTGCTGCATATTCGCTGGCGCCTGCATCGTCTCTTTCTTTAAATTTATTCTTTCCCTGCTTGAAAAGCTCATTATGCTCATCCGGCTTCTTTTCCCCTGCTGCCAGACGGATGTTCTGATCGGTAAAAATCTGGATGGCTTTTCCGGAAGTAATGGTAATGCCTTCCTTATCATCCATTTTTACCGAAATCTCCTGATCGGAATTATTGTCGTGAAGCTCTCTGGTAGCCGTTATGTTTAATCCCGTAGTTGTAAATTTTATCATTTTGTCATGATTAGTCATGACCTTTTCTTCCGGCTTGTCAAAATCCGGATGGGAATCGCTGCTTCGCTTGCTTCCCATACAGATAATCTTTCCGTTATTTTCATAATAAATAAATGCTTTGTCTCCCACATCCGGCATACAATAAAAGCTGTTGCTGATTACTGCTTCGTAGGGAATCCATGTAAGACCTCCGCCAATTCCTCCATTGGCATCAAATTGTACCTGTATCTGGTTTCCATCCACTGCGGTAACGGTTCCCGTTACAATACCGCTGGCAATGGATGGCGCTGCCTGACTTTGGTAAGAAGGCGCACTGGTGCTGCTTTTCTGCACCCGGATTTCATTCGTAAGAATTCCCTTTTCTCCGGTAATCAGGTGCTCTAAAATAGTCTCTTTTCCAATATGATCCCCTGTTGCCATGGAAATATTTTCACTGATATACGTCTGGGTTTCAAATGCATAAGCGGCTGCTGTGCTGTCCTGATTGCTCTGTATCTGACGAAGCTCAGAAATATCCTTGCTGACGGACTTCCCCTTTCCAAGATCAGATTCCGGGTAGGTGGCAAAGCCCACCTCTCCAATGGCAATGGCGCTGCTTTTAAAGTCTGCATATACCTGATATTTGTACTGCGCCGCCAAACGTTTGATGAACTGCCATGGCGTCTCATCCTGTCTGTACACTACATGGGAAATAGCAATATCCTTTTCATACTGTGCAGTGAGCCCGGTTCCTGACAGGGCATGGCTTACCATATCCGACAATTTTTTCCCCGGATCCTGAAATACACAGCTATCCTTCTGCTTGTTTGCCAGAATGGATTTGGTGGCAATTACCAGCTTTGCTCTGCAGTAGCCGTTTTCACTACTAAGCCCCGCCTCTGTAACTACGCCTTTTAAAAGTATTTTTCCATCTAAGCTAACTGAGCCTTCACTGTCTATAAGATCATTAACCTGACCGGCTTTCATGGTTTCTGCCACTTCCAAAAGAACTTCACAGACACCATGCTCTCCTGCTTTTCCCTTTATTTTACAATCTAAAATTTCCTGATAAGAAAGACCTGCAGAAATTTTAAGCTGTGCTAACGTATACTGCCCCTGCATTATTCGTCTCCTCCCTCCATTAGCTCTTGTTCCTCTTCTCCGATAAGTACCATGATTTCAGAGTCCTTCATCCGGTGCCGTAAGCTGTCACTTTCTTCCATTACCGGTGTTGCTGTTAATCCTCCTATTTTTCTTTTTCCTTTTGTATCTGATACAAGCGAACCCATCACTGCCACTTGTTTTTTCTTCTGTTTTTTACTTTCTTCTTTTACGTTTAACTGTTTTGCTTTTCCTTGTTCCAAGTTCAACTGCTTACCTTTTTCTCGTTTTGTATTTAACTGCCCGGCCTTTCCCTGTTCTAAGCCTATCTGCCCGGCTTTACCTTGCTTTAAGCCCATTTGCCCGGCTTTTCCCTGTTTTGCTTTCCCGCTTTTTTTACTGCTCTTTCCAGATGATTTTTTAGTGCTGACGGACACATTGTAATTTAGCGCCATCATATACATAAGCAATCCCACCAATCCATAGGCTTCTTCCCCCAAAGAGGCATTGCCCATTAAATAAGGAAGTAATTCAAAAAACCGGATAATGGATGCCATATCCGCATTCTGAGACAGCATATTTACCGCATTGTATGCTGCCACCACGCCATTCCCCTGAGAAGCCACTGTTCCATTTCCTAGTTTATAGTTTCCAAGCGCTGAAGAATCAATAATATTTCCCATGGAATCCACTGCCCCTGCCGGTATCTGCTGTGCTTTATTATGAGCATAATTGCTGGCGCTTGTCTCCGGCGATACTGCATACATGCCCATGGCGCCTGCCATGGAGTCCATTGCTCCATCAAAGGCAGAATCTGAGCCATCCTGCGGACCTGTACAGAAATCATTTATCTTTTCTGCCATGGAAGCAGGCATTTTATTGGTGGAATGATATCCCTTTTCCTCAGTCTCTACTGTTTCATCCGTGTTTTCATCACCCTCCGCCTCGCTCTCCGTATCTATCGTAATGCTTCCTCCATAATAACATTGCAGGGTACTTTCCACCGTAACTGCCGGCGCCCCGTCAATATAATAGTCTTCATCCGGTTCCTTCCATGGAGTTATGGTCATGGGCTTGCATTTACATCCTTCGCAATTTAACAGCTTTTTTAAGAGCTTGCTGCCTAAACAGCCCCCAAATGGAAATAAGGCGCCAATAATCATTTCCTCCAGATTTATGGTATTGCCCGGATTTTTAGAAGAAGTACACCTTCCAAAATGTAAAATATGCTTGTCCGGTTCATGGTCATTGGCATTCATAATAGGGGTATCCGGCGATTGAAACCAAACCCCATGATCTAATGGTAAATTTAAATATTGACTCATGGAACCAAAGGAACATTTTGCTTTCATCAATCTGGTGACATATTGTGTTTTTCCAGTTCCCCCCATTGCATCCTGTTTTGCCATTTCTCTATTCCTCCCTTACCGTCTACTTTATCCTTACTTCTTCAAAATCAATTCCAAACAATCTGCGTCTCATAATGCTTTCAGCTACTGCCAAAGATACGATTGTAATCTTTTGCACAATGCCCCCAATTACAACAATATCCTTATTGCGAAGCTGGCTTCCCACAAGCACCAGCTCCGTCACCGTTCCATTAGGTGCAATCACAGAGCTCTCATGGAGGCAGCTTGTCTGCTCCACATAATATACATAATAGGAAGGCGCCAGCTTGAAGGCATCCGTTTCCTTGTTTGTATAATTTTGTATGCTTTTAAACTGCATAGTATCATCATACATACGAAATACCTTCCGCAGCTTTGGCGATACCATAGGCGTAGGCGCCGCTATGTAATCCGGCACATCAAAGTCAGGAGCATAATCAAAATAGGTAACCATTGACTTTGGAAGCCGCTCAAACTGCTCTTTTGACGGATTTGCCACGTAAATCTGATTGTCCAGTCCTTCTACCACAAAGGGATTACTCATCTTCTTGTCCTGACATATCCTCAAATATTCCATTTTCATCTATTTTTCCCTCCAACGTGCTGTTTTCCAGCTTACATTCCATGACCTTGATTTTCACAGGAGCATTTTCCAACAGATTTGCATAGCTTAAATTGCAGTTTTCCGCCTCCATATAATCTATTTGTGACAAAAGGATTTCTAACGGCTTATAAATATCCTTTGCGCTGCCATCCTCTTCTCCTTCATAATGGAAATTTACCTCCATACATTTCAACTGCTCTATAATGCAGTTGTTCATAGTCATGCCATAGCCTGTACAGTTTTCCATGTCCGTATGGTAGAACCTGCAATTCTCAAAGGCAACGTCCTTTAATTGGCACTTTTCAAATCTGCAGTTTACAAACTGACATTCCACGAATTTGCTGTGGGTTAAATCCAGTTCTTTAAATTCCTTTTTCCGGTATACCTTGTGCTGATATCTTCTATATTTCAAATCCTCCTCTTTTTTATGAAAGAAAATATCAATCTCCGGATATTCTGTATGTAACAAAACCTGCCGGTCCATATAATTTCCAAAGCTGATATAGAAATGTTCCGTTTTTAATAGTTCATTTAGCGGTTCCATGGCATCTAAAGCAGCAAAAGGATATTTTATGATTCCATAAAGAAATGCATTTAGCATACCAGCGCTTTCCAGCATAATCTGCCGAATCCTCGCCTGACTGATGAAACGGACTGCCTGCATTTTTTTTACATCCTCTTCCAGCCTTTTTCTGTACTCCTCCCAATAGGTAAGAATCCACTGACAGGGAAAATTTTTGCTGTAAAGTCTGGTGCCTAAGACTCCCAGCTCCCCATATGCATCATACCGAAGCGCCGGCTCTTCCTTAAAAATGGAAACATCCAACAGGGAAAGCTGTATACATTCTACCGGCACCGGAAATTCCTTTTGTCCCGTGACAACACCCAGCAGAAAA
The DNA here is from genome assembly GCA_023664735.1 of Robinsoniella sp. Classification (GTDB taxonomy): domain Bacteria; phylum Bacillota; class Clostridia; order Lachnospirales; family Lachnospiraceae; genus RGIG3040. The sequence continues at coordinate 5,591 of JAMPFB010000048.1, forward strand.
ATCTCCAGATTCTTTTTTATCTTTTCAATCAGCTCCTGCCTGTGTTCATTTACATATTGAAAGGTCTGCTCCAAAAACCATTTGCGCTCTTTTGGATGGTAAGCTTCCATAAATTCCTGCAAATAATTGTGTTCCATTTTTTCCTCCGTATGTTATGCAATCGTCACGTTATAGGCGCCAATTTCAATTTTTTCCGGCTTCATATCGATATAGGATTCGGCAGTGGATATAAGGATATTGTTATCTGCCTGCAGCACCATGCTTTCATTTGCCATCACTGAAACATTGGTTTTGGAGCATATATTGATATCCTTGTCACAGCTAATGGTAATTCCATCATCGTCTGACAGATTGATAAAGATTCTATTTTCCTTACAGGTAATAAAAATTCCCTCTTCTGTCATTAGTATTTCTTTTCCTGCAGGAGAACGCCACTTTTTATGTTTTGGATCATCCAAAGGCGATACATTTACGGAGCTTGCCGCAAAAGCCTCTCCTTCCTTGCCGGATGGAAAGAATACCCGGACCGTATCGCCCTCTGCGGGCATACAGTAAAATCCGCTTCCGTCGGAAGAGGAATAGGCAGTGGAATATGGAAACCAATAGTTTCCCCCTCCATCATATTCCGCATCAATATCAACTAGATGAACCTGTACCTTATCCTTTTTTACTGCCTGAACGATTCCGGTAAACATCTTCCCGGAAACTGCCGCATTGGTAGTGACGCCCACTCCGTTTCCACCGCCACCCGCTGCATCCATGCCAAGTGCGGTGCCCACTCCGGCTGACATCAAGGCATTTTGTGACTCAAAGCCTTTGTCTGACGCCACTGTAACTGTAGTAGTAAGAATGCCACTTACCATAGTTGCCGACAGACTCTTTACCCGTTCTATCTGCCCTCCATAGCTTACTTTATCTCCCAGATACATATATTGTTGGGTCTTAAGTCCGGTGCCTCCACCAAGACCGCTTCCATAATCGGTTTCTACATCATTTAATGTATAGGACTTTCCGGCGGTTGGCATTCCAATGGTAATATTGGGCTTTGGCGTGTCCACATTGGTAAATACTGGTGCATTGAAGTTAGCAGCGATTCTTCTTGTAAACTCCCAGTCCGTCTCGTTATACTGCATGACAATACTTCCAATCGCCTTATCCGAAACATTCATTGTCAGGCTGGCACTGGAACCATAGGTTTCCTTTAAAATCTCTTCATAGGTTTTTCCTGTATTTTGAAAGCTTTTATTTTTCTTTTTTGTATCTAACAAATAGCTGGTAGATTTCAGGCTTAGCTTTAATAATCCATAGGCATCCTGCTTTTCTACTCCCACATTTGCCACCAGACCGCAAAAAATCACTGCCGGCTGTCCCGATGCTTTTGTGGTAATTGTTACTTTTGTGGTTTCATCACATCTTTTTGCAAAATTCCCTGCTGCCGCCAAGGGAGCTTCTCCCGTTAGCTCTGCTGTGGCATGCTGGTTAATGGAATGCTGAATGGACAGGCTTACTATTTTTTCTATAGGCGTGCCGTCCACGCTAAGGTTTAAGTACGTAATCGTTTCCATTATTCTTCTCCTTTCTCCAGAATTATCAGGCTATCAATGGTTTCTTTTGCTATTTTTATATAGGAATTTTTATATTTCAGAGGAAATGTGAAATTTCCCATTAAGAGCTGATTATCAATACTTACATAGAACATCACATTGTATATGCTCATATCAATGGCAGTAGAAATAAATTCCACGATTCCTATATGGTATTTTTTTTCTTCCACCATATGTTCAATCACATTGGAATTCATGACTTTGGTCTTTGGGCCCATGGCTTCCATAAGCTTTTTTGCCATTGGAACAAATTTCACCATTCCCTCATCCGGAACCTGATGGGCTGTCAGGGAAAAGGAAAGCTGATAGAAAATATTTTCCCCTCCATATACATGGGAGGGTCTGTTTCCTGCCGGATAAATATATTGCTTCACTTCCTCCGATACCAGAAAAAAATCCGCAGGCATCAGGACGCTGATTTTCAGCTCCGGGATTTCTATGCGCTCATAGGTTACCGTTCGGTCCATAAGCGTTACGCTGCCATCAAATATGGATTCATCCTTTTTATCTCCTTTTATTTCCTTTTCCAGAACCTCCTGCTGTTCCTTTTGTATTCTTTTTTTCTCTTTTAAAATTTCCTCATCCATGAATTCACTCATAGCAATCCTCCTAATCAATTATCATCTTCTGCGGTCTGCGCCGTACTTCCGGTTCTGCCTTTCCACGTTTTATTTTTTTCAAGACCTCCACTAAGCCTTCATAAATTTCCCGGTTCGTCAAATGGTTTATCTCTTTTTCTAAGCGCAGGGCAATGTAGGTCTCCACTGCTTTCCGGTTTAAGCTTTGTCCCTTCATATTTTGAATCTGCAAAAGAAAAGCCATATCTATATCTCTTGTTATATGGAAGCTGCCGGCTTCCTTTGCAAACTGATATAAAAGCTCCGGGCATATGGTACTTTCCTTGTAGCCGGCATATTCAGCTTCTATCATGCTTAAAGTGTCATATTCTGTCTCATAATCCTGTAGATTTCTGTGGTTCGTCCGAAGCACTGCTCCTTTTTGCAGGCGGAATCTGGCAAGCTCTATGGCAGAGGCTTCATATTCTGTCCGTTCTGTTATTTCCCCATACATTTCCATTGTGGTAAAGCTTTGTTCCTTTGACAGCTCGCCAAAATAAAGCTTTACCGCATTCCAAGTATCTGTGGAATGATACTTAAGGTCTATATTTTCCGTAATAAAGCATATATTTCCCTGATAGCTTACCAATCCCTTATGGATAGTAAGAATATTGTCGGTTATGGTAAGCTCACATCCGCTTATAATTCCGTTTCCGTAGCCCTGATAAGAAAGCTGAATGGCATCCACTGCATATGCTTTTATGGAATCCAGCATTTCCCGGGTCAATACATTTCCTTTTTCAAATACAGGTATTTTTAGTCCTATCATATCTTTCTCCTTAAAAAATTTCTATCTGATCCATTTCCAGTGTCTGCTCAGCCTCTATTACTCCAAAATGCTTCTCCAAAAAGATACGCATTGTATAATTCAGCGGTAGAAATAATTCCTCCAGCGCCAAAAGTATTTTTTCCTGATTGGAAATATTTTTTTCCTGTATGTATACCAAAATAACGGTTGGCTGAATTTTATTCCGGTATACCACGCAGTTATCTAAAATTCCGGTAACTGTTCTGGCAAACAGGTACACACTGGCGCATAACCTGCTTTGCTTATAAAGGGTACGGGCAATGAAATGCTTTTTTTCTTTTGAAAGCCCCTGAAACATATGCTGTACCGCATCCCCATAAACTCCCTGTTCTATAGCAGCCCAGTATTGGCGTATGTTATATTCCTCTTCTGTGATTCCCAGTTTAAATTCCTGACATACAAGATAGTGCAGAATGCAATCAAACAACAGTGTCCTGCTTTCTTCTTTTATATCCAAGTCAAACAGGGATTCAAAAACCTTTTCATAGCGGTAAAAGCTGTTAAAGCTTACCTGCCACGTCTGATCCTCCATTTCTTTTATGGATTCCTGTGAGACCTCGTAATAGGGACTGAAATATTCCGTCTGCCGGTATCTGATTTTTTCCTGATTTTCGTACATAAATTCCCAAATTTTATTCATAACAGCCCATCCAACCTTCCGCTACATAATTTTTCCAAAGCACTGATATTCCGGTAGCTCCCATTGCAAGCTGCTTATCACATAGCTGAGCACGTCACCATTTAAATAGTTTTCCTTGTCTGTTGCTTCAAAAATGAACAATAGCCCCGGTCTGTTTCCCTGTGCCTGCAATTCTTCCTGTATGGGCTCATCCATGGAATAGATATTCACTTCTTTCTGGGTAACAGAATCTACCTTTTGCAGCTCCCTGAACGTTAAACAGTCTTCTATCTGCAGCTCTCCAATCCGTTTTCTAAGCTCTCCCAAAGTACGCATGAGCATAGTGTCTGTCTTAGTCCTTCTGGCATTGCTCATAAGCGGATATGCATCCTTATAGTGGCATTGAATATGATGATGAATTTCCAGCAGCTCCCATGTAACCGGCTCTACCTCCTTACATTCAATACATAAATCCTCCGCTTCTTTTCTCACATTCCAATATTCTAGCTGATCATTTGCTACCAGATACTGGCAGTCCTTTTCCAACTGGCTGCTGTATATGGTATGGGTAAAATTCACCTGATCTACTTCAAATGCAGGATATGCGCTGCTTCTGATTTTCTTTTTTCCAATATTCCATAAGGGAACCATCTCAAAGAGAATCTGCTCCTTGTATTCTTCAAAATCCACTTCAATGGATTCTATTGTTTCTCCATCCGGATAAGATGCCTCCACCACATATACATCTATCATCTTATTGATGAAGGGAGCCTTAAGTGTATGCCATGGTATTTGATTCCGTATAAATATTTCATACAGCTCTTTTATCTTTTTTCCGTATTTCTCATTTTTTTTCAGAACAAAATATGCCTCAAATTCTGCATCTGCCGTTTTTATTTTTCCTTTAAATCTTCTTTTTTCTTTCCAAAGCTTTTGCAGCTTTTCATACTCCATCTGCCCGTATGCAAAATAACAGAAGCATTCTTTTTGTTCCTCCAGACAGGCCTTCAGCTCCTCCACGCTGATGCACTGCTCTATTAAATCCTCTTCATATATGGGAAACATAGTGTCTTCATAAGCAATTAGTTTATTTTTGGGACAGATTGTAGTAACAATCTCTAAAGCGTTATTCTGTTCATTTTGTTCCAACAGCCGCTGCTCCAGCTTTTGGTACTTTTCCTCCATATATTGATAAAATGGGGAGAAAAAGGAATTCATAATGGCTCTTAGCTGTTTTCTCTCTGTATCGTCTCCTATCTCAAGCAGCCTTTCATTCATGTATTCTTCCGGATTAAATTCATGTTCTAATACTTTATTTTGCAATGTGTACAGTCTCTCCTTTCTTACCCTTTTCAAACATGACAGTAAATGTGCAGGTGTTGTTTTTTTCTTCTATGTCATATTCCATGGTTTCTCCTTCTTTCATAATCGAGTTGATGTATTTTTTATTTTCCATCCACTGCATCCGAATGCTTCCCGGCCGGTTTTGAAAAAATTGCTTAATAAGGTTTTCTTTATAATCCTGAGTCATGCTGCGGATTACTCTTTGAATATAGCTTATTGTCTGAATATGATAAATTTCATCATTGATTCCTTTTAAATAGGCAAGCGTCCTATCTGTGGAAGCCACTATTTTTCCTCCGCAGGGAATCAGGACCACCCCGGCTGCCCTTCTTTGGATTTCCCGAATCAGCTCCTCTGGAAAAGTAAGAACCTCCCTTGCCATAGTGGTTGGCGTCATAAGCGCATGGTCCTCTTCTGTAATCCTGTATGCCACACCCGGAAATTCAGCATTAATACGGTTCTTATATTTCGCCTCCAGATATTTAGGGCACTGACAGGCTGCAAACAGTCCTGCTGTAATATAAGCTGCTTCAATTCCCAGTCCATCCAGCCACAGCTTTTTTTCTCCCTGAATCCTTACCTGCTCCTTTAATTCATCATAAGAGGTATTGTGCCCTAATATAAGCTGTGCCTGTTCTTTTGGAATTACCATACAGTTGGGGTAACAGGGAATCACATATTCCAGCTTTTCCATGCCCTCATATTCCTTCAAGGTCTCCATCCAGTTTTCCATGCCATGCTGTTTCAGCCATTGATATGTAGTCTTATCCGTAACCTGAGGACTGATAAAGGTCTGGATTTTATATTCTGCCAGAATCTGCAATAAAACCGAAACCTCCTGACAATCATTTGACGGATATTGAATCCTTTCTTTTGTTCCCTGAAATCTTTCCCTAAGGTTTTTTTCTTTTTCATGGTCTGCCAGAGAAATATTAGGTATGATTCCATACCATAGCGTATTTTTCCCATAGTTTTTCTGATTGACTGTTTCCAGATAAATCTGCAGCTTCTTGCGGGCATCCATGGATAAAATATCCTTTACCGAAACATTGGATATGACAAGGGAAGGGGACATTCCTTCCGAAATCCCGCCATACTGTTCAAAAAACATCTTTATGCCCAGCAATTGTTCCAATAAAGGTTTTCCCTGAATCCAGAACATTCTGATAATATCGGAATAATATGCCAGATATTTTTCATAAACAGACTGCAGCTTTTCTACCTCTCCCTTTGTCTTTATAGTTGGAAGCTCCATGCATAAGGTAAATAATTCCCTATGGCAGACCGGCTGTTGTTTTTCTATTTTTTCCATGATACCTTCCAGAAAAGCCTTATATTCCTTTTGCTCCTCTTCCAGTAAACGGGCTTCTCTTTTTTGAAGGTTTTCTGACAGAGCTATGGGCGTAACCAGATTAGAGGAAGCAGCATCCCCAATGAACCTGTCCTTCTGACCTTCGGGGTTTCCTGTTACCATGACTTCATAGGCTCCCTGCAGAAAAAGCGTTAAAAGAAACAAGCCTTTGTTGTGCTCCTGCTGCATATTTTGGCAAAGCTTTTTTGCCTCTGCCGTCTTTTTTTCATGAAACATGGTTATGCATTTATTTCTCTGTTTTAAAAACTTTTTCTTACGGTCTTTTGACACAAGAGAATCTAATATGTAATTAAAATTTTTAAGTAAATACTGTCTGTTTTTTTTGGAATCCATCAGCTCTAAAATTACTGAAAGCAGTGAATCCCTTTGGTCTAACGTAATCTTTGAAGCTTCATGTCCCTCTAGGGAATAGAGCTGTCTGGAAAAGCTTACATTGCAGGCTGAGGTATTTAGATACATATAAATTCCCGGCTCAAACTTATCAATCAGCTGCTGGAAAGAATTTACCTCCAGCTCCCTATGAATCTGCTCTACCATTTCATCTGTTAAGCTTTCCTGCTCTTTTATATCTCCAATCAGCGTAAATAAATCTGCTTTATTGGGATTTATTTCTTCAAACAGGATTGTTCTGTTGGTCTGCTCCATTTTCATTCCATATCTCCCTATCTGCCTATTTTCATTCCAAGTGATACAAGCAATACTTCCAGTAACACAAGCGCTGCTGCCGCAATTGCAATTATTTTTTGATAGACAGGCTTCCACGCAACGTTTTCTGCAAGATAAGAATCCACTGTATCTGTTTCTTTGCCATAAAAGATTTTCCCATCCGTACCTTCAAATACCCTTAAATGTAACACTGCCTTTTGATCAAGCAGCTCATTCATTTCCGCCGAGCCGGATACCTCATCATAATAGCTATATCTGGTGGAATCCAGTTTTGCCGTATATTTCACATAATACTTTGTAACCGTAACCGCACGCTTTCCGTTAAAGTTCTTTATATTTTTAATGCTGGGAGCTGTAGCAACAAACTCCGCCATTCCCTTATCCTCTAAATCCGTTGTTATGGTATCTCTCCTGTCTCTAATCAGCATAAGTGCAAGTGTACAAAGCAATACGGTAATGGACAGAGCCACTCCTTTCCCCAAAATCGCCAATACTATATGCTCATATTTGTGCAGCTGCACCTTTTCCATAAAAGCATTTACCGGAAAGTAAAGAAAGATAATAAGTAAAACTAAAACCATATTCCACATATGAAAATCTCCTCTTCTATTTAAATTTTTAGTCATGATATGTTTTAATCAATATTATCTTTTGTCATTTCTATTTCATTCCATCAAAGAAGTCCATTTCCCAGCAGTCATTTTCAAATGCATAAAAGGCTTCCCTTCCCATGTACAAAATGGAATTTTTTCTTGTGACAGGCACTAAGAAAAAGCCCCACTGGTCCTTTGCCGCAAAAATGAAAAACTTTACTTCAGACTCTACGATATCGTCGGTATCATCCTGTCTGATGCATTCCTTGTATGCCATGTACTTATCCTGAATCTTTTCATAGGTGGTTTCCACATAATCTTCCGGCTTATTGTCGTAGATATAGCGGTATTTCAGATTGCCGTTTCCATCCTTTAAGAAAAGCTCTAACTGCCTGATTCCGCTGTTTCTGGACAAATGCCCGTAGGTCTGCTTCCGGTCTAAGCTGTAAATCAGCATGACTTCCTTATTCTCGTGAGTGTAGCCGCTGATGGAATAGGGAATCGCTGGCATCCGGTATGTGAGTACCACGTCGGTAAAGCCCATTTTTCTTGCATTTACATATTGGATAGCGCCCCGGACACAGGTCAGCTTCAATTCCATAATGCTCTGCTTTTCCTTTGTCTGCTGCTTGAACTCAATGCTTTTTCCGGGAACAAATTCCTTCAATGCTTCCCTGAAAATATCAATCCGGCAGGACTGTCCCGTCAGCTTGATAATGGAAAAGCCGGAAAGGGAATGGTCTTCGTAAAATTCATGGAGGAATTTGTTGACGATTTCATATATGTCCGCTTTTAACAAAAGCTCGATTTCCTTAATGTTAAATACTACTTCCGGAAAGGAGTGCTTATAAATCAGCCTTCCCTCTTCCCGCACTACCAGATTCCATCGGTCAATCTGGGTAACCTTTAAGTCGTCGTTTTCTTTTTCGTAGTTATTTTGGAAGCTGTTCCTTAAAATGCCTTCCCGCATGTAAAACTGCTTTTTCATCCGGTCTGCAATATCAAACAGGAAGTAAAAGTTGTTTTTTACCATGAAATATTCATCTCTCGTATGGTTTTCGTAGTTCTTAAACTTAGTTGGGATGACGGCTTCCGCTTCGTCATAGGCTCTTTCCAAATCCTTATAAACCTCTTCCCTGCCAAACTCGTCCACAAAACGGAAAATATCTTCGCTTGCCACAGTAATCAATTCATCAATGCGCACCTGCCCTCCCTGACTGTAGTGCTTTGCAAACATGATTTTAATGTACTGCATAATGCGGTAGGTAATATTGTTTCCTCCGAAATTGGTATCTCCGTTTTCATAGGTAGTCTCAATTTCCACCTTGTAGGATATGCTGTCGTTTTCTATGACGAAGTTACAGGAGGATAGGTCCGTAGTGCCGCCTCCACAGTCAATAATCAGCGCAGAAATCTCTTCTCCCTCGTAATACCGTTTCTTTTCAATCAGGTTATGTATGGTGTTGTAGATGACGGCAGTTCCTTCATCCAGCATATGCTTCGTATCAATATCGTACTCCGGCAGAAGCTCCGCAAACATCTGGTTATATTGCTGCTTCAGCTTTACGGGGCTAGTCAGGTGAAGGTGCTTGAATTTACATTTGAACCGCTGCTGGGCACAGGCTATGACGTAAAGCAGGTATTGGCGGATGATTTCCCCCCGCACCACCATTGCGGTATTTCCTTCCTTATCCATGACTTCCTGCTTCACGTGGTAGCTATTGACCCACCGCTTGATTTCATAAAAAATACTAAAGGATTCGTCATAATACTTAATCTGGGTATCCTTTTGGGCCTCATATCCAAAGTGGTATTTTACATTTTCCGGATCCTTGCAGTCCGCCACGCACACTACGGTAGGCAGCATGGGCACCCATTTTTTCCGTGATTTGGAGTTGTCCAAAAACTGCACTTCATTGATGGCATCTAACTTGATTCCGCCGTTTAATAAGTCGTTACTGTCGTGTCTGTTAATATATCCGTAGTCTAAGTAGGTGCCTGCAGTGGTATTGGAGGTTCCAAAGTCGATTGAGAGGATTGCCTCTGTTTCCTCCACGTCCCTGACCTCTAAATCCACAAGGGGAATCTTGTAATAGTTCAGGGCTGCATAGGGCTTTTGGTCGATATTGTAGTAGGCATTATATAAGTAGTCAGAATCCCGTTTCTCGAAGAACAGAAGGTAATAAAATTTACGCTCTCCTAAATTGATGGGCTGTTCTCCTTCTCTTTCCAGATAGAACTTTTCATCTTCCTGCCCATCGCTGACTAGATTTAGGATAGTGCAGATTTCACCGTCTGCCCCTACCAAAAGCACGTTGGATTCCACGATGTGGTTGATGACGGTTTTGCTGATGTCGTTTTTCTTGCTGCGGTCGATGCCTACCTGATATTTGTCAAAAAGAGTCAGGTTCAGGTCTTTATATAAAATCAGTTTTGCCGGGTTGTGAATGGTTCCTTCATCTTTTAAGAGGGTGCCCTTTTTCCGCTTTAGGATGTCCTCTAACCGTTTTAGTCCGCCTTCCTTTACCTTTCGGATGAAAAGGGCTTCCTTTTCTCCCCGGTATCTTAGGATGGTTTCAATGAGCTCGTAACGGTTTAGGGGGTTGGTGATTCCCTTGATAATCATTTCCTTTGTGCAGATGTCACGGAGCTGGTGGGTTGTCATGTTTTCCAGTTCGTTTTTTTTGTAGGTGTTGTTGTACTTTTTTACTGGGCTGTTGTCCAGATATAAGGAATAGGATTTCATCTTATGCTTGCTCCTTTTGTCTGTTTGTTTTTTTGAGGGTGTTGTATGTGTAGGTTGGATTCGGATGTTTCTTTTTATGCTTTTTTAGAAAAAATAAATATTTTCCGAAATCCTTTATTAAAAATCAAATCCAACAATTGTTTTATATGTAATTGCCAAATTCAAAATGTTTTTCAATTCTATAAGTTCTTCATTATCATTACTATTTATCAATTGGTTTACTATCTCTAAAGCTAATGGAATTTTATCTAACTTGAGAACTTCCTCTTCATAGTCATCAATAATAATGTCACATTTTTCATTGATTCTATCAAAGACTCCTGTATCATCTAAAGCCTTATACTGTGCTTCCGACAATATCATTTCTTCCATTTGCTCCTTTTTTTGTACTCCATAATCATAATCTTCCATTGCTTTTTCATCCTTTGGAACTCTAATAAATCGTACTTTTTCCATTAAATACTCCTTCTGCTATTTTTTGCTATTTTTATACAGATTTCGCTTATTTTTTGTATTTATTTGCAGACTAAATTTTAATCATACTAGAAATCAAAAGGGTCTGAGCACTCAAAGTTTTCTTTGCCAAAATCTTGATTTTCATTAATCATATTTAAAAAGTATTCAATTGTATCTTTCAATGCTTCTTCTACTGTTTCACCATGCCCCACTCCTGCAAAGGCACATCCATCTTTATCTTTTATTTGAAGATTTGTGTAGCCCACATATTTTCCATTTTGTCGTTCATAAATTTTAACTTTAAACTTGCCATATGGTGTTTTTAATGTTTCAGAAATATTAAATTCTCCAACGCATTTCTCAATATTACCTATTCCTTGAATTTTTATATTTTTCCATTCCAATTTGATTCACCTCTTAATACAAATAAACCAATTTATCCTCCGAATAGTCATATTGTACAAACAGATTATATCCATTCCCAGCTTATATTTTTCTATTGATTTTCCTGAAAATATTTTATGATTTAAAATTTTCATTAGTAATTTTCCTTTTCAATGTGTTACAATTTTTTCTGAATTTTCATAGGCCTTCTGTAATAGCATGTTTTTGACTTTTTCGTTAGTAATTAATACATTCATAGTCTATTTATCAGATATGCTCCCCTGCTCATCCGACACATAATGATAATACGTCTTTGCACATCGTAACGGTTTACCTACACATTTCTATCTAACACAAATTGCATTGCTTGTTGTATCTATATTAGACTATCTGCTGCCTTCTAATCTTATGATTGCTCCTTATTGTAATCTTCCAAATCTTCTGCCTCTGCTTTGTTTTTCATTATTGCTTCAATATCTTTCTTCTCTTTAGATATCGCCAAAATTATTAAACCATCCCATGCTACTATCTCCATTTTTGCTAACGGATGTTGAATAGAAATTGGATTTTTCCAAAAACCTTTATATCCATCTGCATATGGAAAGCTATAATTAAGTACCTCATTTAACTTCACTTCCTTAGAAAATGCAGAAAATACTCCCCACACCCATTGAAAGTCCTCTGTGTACAAAATTTTTAACAAATCTTTTCCTGCAATCCAACAATATTCATTACTTAAAAGTCGCTTAATTTTCATATTATTTGGATAACATTCAATATTAGTAATTAACCAATTGTATTTATCAACATCCTCAACACAATTATATACATCTTTTATAGTTAATCCGTTATTCTTAATAATACAGCCCTTCATTTTACTCTCCTTAATTTCTTTTAGGTTTTCCACCTGTATATTCCCATGTATGTTCATGTGGAACTTCTGGATGTTCTTTGGGATTTCCATGGTCACTCATGTCAACATCTCTATATGCTTTACCATCAGAATCATACCAACGTCTAGTTTTTACATTTCCATCTGCATCTACAATATCCACAGAAGTATTAGGTTCACCAAAAGGTCCCGGATTTTTACTAACTGAACTATGATTAGGTGATGGCGTAATATCTATATTGTTTCCCATTGTAGAAGTAACGCTCTTTTTTCCAGAATCCGATACAGCCCTACTATCCTTATGCCCAGACTTCTTCCCAAAATCCGGCGAAGTCCCACTATCCTTATACCCAGACTTCCTCTCTATCCCAAGCTCCTTCTTCATCGCTTCGTATGCATCTTTCTTAGACATACCCTGCTTCCTATACTTGGAATAAACTTCTTTCTGTGTGGAACATACTTGATGCCCACTAGGATCCTCATACCCTACCGGATTATTCCCGCAATACGCATACAGATTCAACCCATCCCCATAATACGTATCTTCCTGCGTAAACCTGCCAATAACAGGATTATAATATCTGGCTCTCAGATAATACTGCCCCATTACCGCATCGTATTGCTCCCCATCATAACGAAAGCGGTTTCCTACCGTTTACTGAACGACATTAGCATTGCCAAAGGCATCATACCTGTTACCTATGCTTTTTCATCTAAAATTTCTGCCCTATTTAAACAATTAAAGCCATCATAAGTATAAAGTTTTTTAGAAAACTAAGAAATTGAAAGTCCTAAAACATAACTATGATTAAAAGATTCAATCCATATATTCTTCAAATTTAATATAATCAATAGGACATTCTCTTTCCTTAAGCTTTTGTATTATGTTATTAAAATACCAGCCAATATCTGTTATTGATTCCCTATTATTCTCCACTGTTTTTCTATTAATACTTAAATTAATTATTATTTCTTTTGTATTTTTAATCAATAAGGTTAATCCTTCTTCAGAATTTTCATAATACAAATTGAGACCCACTCTTACAAAATTATTTTGCTTATAATTAATTAGTTCTTGCAGTTCATCTTCCGAAAGAAATTTCTACTGCCAATCGAAAGCATCATCATCTCCAATGGGTAGATACTCAATTTTTTTTTCAGTATTGTAATACTTCCATCCTAACTCATTAAATAGATTTATTAGATCTATAATCCTTTCAGAATATCTACTACAATTTATCTCTATGATTGCTTCTCTTGCCATAATGTTTCATACCTCCTAATCAAGTAATTCTGTATATTTAATTCCTTTCTTAGTTAACCATTACTTTATGGACTCTGGAATTGGTGTATTTGAAAACAATTCATAAGTAGCACCATTTTCTCTTGCTATTCTCAAACGATCTCCCATATCAGATTTAAACTTTGCTAACTTATTTGGATTACTTTCTAACATATTCCAAAATTGTCCAGATTTTGCTTCCCACCAACGATTACCTATACCGCCATCAAAATCTCTACCACCAGCACTAAATGAGTCATTTCCTCCTATATTTTGGGCTAAATAATCTTCAAAGTCATGACCAATTAAACCTTTTGAAAACTTACTATTACTCTTAAACTCATTTCTGATTGTATATCAGTTCAACTATGCTTTCAAAACCGTTACTCTAATATTCATCTTTCTATTTCAGTAAATTAATCTTTCAAAAGTTAAAATACCGTTGCATACAGATTTACTTCGTTAAAATTATCAAAATTTTGCTCTACTTCTCTTCTTAGTTCTTGATTCTTAAATAAAAAATTTAAATAATCAAATATTTTATTATTTTCACTAATTTTTGCAAAGCATATTTTACGAAGATTTATAATTTCTTCTGGAATATCCTCAAAATTTCTCTTGCCTGTTAGTCTTAAAATATAATCTTCAAAATTACATTCATTACAAATACAAAACTCATATTGGTATAATTCCATTCTTTTATTATCTTGAATATAGTATGGAGTAATTAGGCATTCTTCCATCTCAATTTGTTTTCCAATGTCTGATTTTAAAACGTTATTAAAATCAAATAAGTTAATTAATACTTCTCCTGAAAAAACAATATGTTCAACCACTGTATCAATCTCTGTTATTCTAATCATATCTACCTCACTCTGGATTATAAGGATCTACTATACTAGTATCTGGTATCCATGTAGATGGATTTATATTGTCACTAATTTGTACTATTTCCTTGGTAACATTATCTACAATTACATACGAACCTTGTTTTGTATAAAATACTGTTGCCGAGTTACCTGTTGCTTTATTTGTACTAACACGAGTAGTATATGGGTTATCAACGGTATCTTTTATTAAAGATTCTGTCCACCCTCTACTATTCATTTGATTTATTAATTTTTGTGTTGATTTTGTGTTACTTCCAAATATCAAATCTGTGCTTTTGATAGATGTACTGCCACTCTTTTTCCCAGAGTCCGGCGAAGTCCCACTATCCTTATACCCAGACTTCCTCTCTATCCCAAGCTCCT
>JAMPFB010000049.1 GCA_023664735.1 Robinsoniella sp.
CCTCTGTTGCGTCCGTTTAGCCACTACCTTCAAAAAAACAGGCTGAACTGTTACCCGCTTTTCAAATTTTTTCAAATATTATCTTGACAAACACCCCAAATAAATTGTATACTAGCAAAGCGGGTTGCGAACAACCCGTTTCCTGTGGGATCTTAGCTCAGCTGGGAGAGCATCTGCCTTACAAGCAGAGGGTCACAGGTTCGAGCCCTGTAGGTCCCACTTTTTTATCTTTATATTGTTTATGGCGAGATAGCTCAGTTGGCTAGAGCATACGGTTCATACCCGTAGTGTCGAGGGTTCAAATCCCCCTCTCGCTATTGTAAGGAGTCTTGAGAGCTTTGTATTTACAGGGTTTTTGAGGCTTTTTATTTTCGAGTTCAAGTAGCAAGGTGCTTTAAACATTTATTTATATTTTATAAATTTTTATCTATATTTAAAGTTAACAAAAAAGCACTATCTTGTAGATAGATAATGCTTATTCTGCCTTACAAGCAGCTTCATTTTTTGTTTGTTCGTAATCTTTACCACTTCCCTATCTATACTTTTTATATATATCTCCCCGATTTCCAACATCTACAACATAGACGATCAATTTTCCATCGTCTATTGTGTATACAACCCGATAGTCACCGACACGGAGACGATATAAACCTTCATTTTTCTTACCTTTTAATTCCCTTATGTCGTTTCCTTCCGGTAATTGATAAATCGCTTTTAAAACTCTTTCTTTTTCAGGTTGAGGAAGCTTTACTATAAATTTTTCTGCTATCTTCTTAATAACTATTGTATATTTCATAGTTCTATACCTTCCCTTGCTGCCAACTCTTCAATAGTTATTTCCTCATCCTTTTCGGGATCGGGATCATTCAAATACTCTTCATACATTTTCTGACAAAATAAATCATCTTCTATATCGTCATCAAATTCCATTCCCTTTAAAAATAAAAGTAAATTTCCCATTTTATATTCAGGGAGCCGATCTATAATCTGTTTTGCCTGTTCTCTTTCACTCATATACAATACCCTCTTTCAAATTGATATCTCTATTCCCATCTAAACCGGCATTGCATTCAAGCAGCACTGCTATAATTCACAATGGAAATTTCCTGTGTGAATTGTTTCGCCTGTTCTGTGATCTGCTCCAGTCTCTTAATAACATCGCCGGTATAAACAATCTCATTACATTCCGAACACTTATAACAAGGCACATTCCATACATACCATATTTAATGCCTTTAACTGTTCTATTGTTATCATTTTACACCAACTTTTCTATTGTTATTTCTATTATATCAAAATCTTATGATCTTTCAAGTCTTATTAAAAACCGTTAAAAACTTGTTGTATGAAGCGCATACTGTATTCTGAAATCCAGCATAAGATTTTTTTGTTTCTTAGATTTTAAGACATCAACAATAGTAACTGATTTCTCCAAAATATTCACACCACTTTTGCATAATCTCACTACTGTTCGCTTCAATAAATATCAATAGCTTTCTTAAATCTTTTGATGGTATCTGCGAATTATTATTGCAAACCAATGTTTTTCCTTTCTTCGTTATCCACACTTTTGTCGAATTGGATCTTGGGTCATGTTTTGCAATATGAACATGAATAGGCTCCGTCGGCTTATTTTCGTTTGACCAAAAGAAAATTATATAACCACCAAATTTAAAAATTTGAGGCATTTTCAAATCCCCCTTCTTTTGCAAATCTCATAATTAAATGGGCATTATTTTCAACAAATTCTTTATAATATTCAATTTCGGTCTCAGAAAAACCAACTATATTTTCCCATGTATAATCAGGCAAATAGCATGTGGCATTATAAAAACCATCATGTACCGCTTTTTCAATATAAACTTTAACTCTCCCATCTGGATTTATTTCAGAATGAACAACTTCTGTTGTGTCACTTAATGTTGCATAAGGATATACCATATTATTATTCCTCTCTTTCCTTAAATCTATTATTTGATTAATCTGTTCCACAATTTCTTGCAAGATATTCTAAAATTTGTTGCATTCATATCTTGAACTTTAAGATAAGCCCAAATTCCCAGCAAAAACAATATACTTAAAATAATATACTTTTCTTTCTGCCTTTTTAAGCAACTCGTATACATCTCAATAATGATATCTACAGTATACACTATTAAATTGCTTCCTTCCGCCTGATAAACAATTCTATGTTCATCAGTAATTCGTCTACTCCACTTTCCAGCAAAATCATATTTTAATGATTTTGGTTTTTCATTAGATTATCATACTGTGCCTGAGACATCAGCACGACATTTTCATGATTTTTTCTTGTTATTATTGCAATATCAGAATCTTGTACAACCCGGTCGCAAACTTCCTTAAAATTGTTCCTTACATTAGAAAAATTAGTAGCTATCATATCATCACACTCACTTGGTTATAATATATTCCGCCTCCTTAGTGTTGTCAATATATTTACAATATTCAGCTCTTATAAAAACGCCAGCCATAGCCCGCAAGCTATGACTGCCACTCTATATCACATAAAAATCCGCTCTCTCCTGCTGCCATTCTACCAAATCTGCCAGCGTAACCGTATCCACCACACCGGAAATAGCCTCATTCAGCTTTTGCCATAAAAGGAGGGTGGCACACTGCTCCTGTCTTTTACATTCATTTGGTTCGTCCTCCAAGCAGCTTACCGGTGCAAGGCTGCCTTCTGTTATGCGCAGGATTTCCCCTACTGTATACTGATTTGGCTGCTTGGAAAGGCGATAGCCCCCCTGAGGGCCTCGGATGCTCTTTACCAAGCCTGCTTTATTCAGCATGGATACGATTTGTTCTAAGTATTTATCGGAAATATCCTGTCTGGTGGATATTTCTTTAATCCGCACCGGCTCACCTGTATCATGCAATGCCAAATCCAGCATAAGTCTTAGTGCATATCTTCCTTTTGTTGATATTTTCATGACCCTTCCCCGCTTTTCCTATTTTCTGCATTACCGCTGCAGCTCCTAATAGAAAATGACTGCATGGTATATATAAGTAATCATACACTTTTAGTAGGGATTAGTCAATTACATTCTCTCCGGCGCATCAAAGCCCAGCACCTGAATGCAGTCCTCCAAAACAGCCAGTGTTAATTGAAGCAACGCAATAAAGCCTGCCTTTACCTGTTCATCCTCTTGGGTAAGTATTTTTGTTTCATGGTAAAAACGGTTAAAGGCATTTGCAAGGTCGTAAATATAGGCACATATTTTATGAGGCGCCAGCTCTTCATAAGCGGCCTCCATCATGCTTGTAAATTTCGTCAGGGCAAGCATCAAATCCTTTTGGGAAGGGCTTAGGCTGCTTTGCAATGTGGCTGCCTCCATATCTCCTCCCTGCTCCCTGTACTTGGCAAGGATGGATTTAATCCGAACCATTGTATAAAGGATATAAGGGCCTGTATCTCCTTCAAAGGAAGTGAACCTGTCCACATCAAAAATATAGTCCTTGCTTGCCTGATTGGACAAATCCCCGTATTTTACTGCAGAAAGGGCAACTATTTTTGCGGTTTTCCTTGCTTCCTCCTCTTCTACCTCATGGTTATCGGTAATCTTTTGAAACATCTTTTCATTGATGTCAGAAATCAGGCTTTCTAAGCGCATGACGCCGCCGTCTCTGGTCTTAAAGGGCTTTCCATCCTTGCCGTTCATAGTGCCAAAGCCCAAAAATCTTAAGTCGGTATCTTCCTCTACCAGCTTTGTTTTTTTGGCACAGCGGAATACCTGCTCAAAATACAGCTCTTGTCTTTTATCCACCACATAAATAAGCTGATCCGGATGAATTTCTTCCATTCTTTCCATAATGGTCGCCAAATCCGTTGTATTGTATAAGGATGCGCCGTCTGACTTTAATATCATGCAGGGTGGGATTTCCTTTGTATCCGTCTCTTCCTTGACATCTACTACCAATGCCCCTTCCGATTCATGGGCATAGCCCTCTTTCTTCATATATTCCACCATGGCAGGAATCCTGTCATGAACATCCGATTCTCCTTTCCAAAGGTCGAAGTCCACATTCAGATTGGCATAATTCTTTTTCAAATCCGTTACAGATACTTGGATGATATGGTTCCAAAGCGCCCTATGCCCTCTGACGCCGTTTTGCAGCTTATAGGTGTCTTCCATGGCACGTTCCTTATATGCCTTATCCTCCTTGGATTTTCCACTGGCAGTAGGATAGATTTCTTCCAACTGGGAAATGGTAAATGGCGGCTCCTTTGGGTATTCGCCCGTATAAGTCTCATCAAAATAAACAAGCTCCGGCTGCCGCTCCTTTAATTCCGTAATAATAAGCCCCATTTGAAGTCCCCAGTCCCCTAAATGGATATCGCCAATGACTTCATGGCCTGCATAACGGGCAATGCGCTTAATGCTCTCCCCAATAATCGCTGAACGCAGGTGCCCTACATGAAGGGGCTTTGCCACATTGGGTCCGCCGTAGTCAATCACGATTTTTTTTACCTTTAATGGCTTCTCCAAGCCAAATTTATCGCTTGAACTCATTTCCTTTAAGTAAGCTGTAACAAACTCTTCCTTTACCTTTAAGTTCAAAAAGCCCGGCATAACAGCGGTTACTTCTGAAAATATCCCACTGTCCTTTAGTTTTTCCGTCACTTCATTTGCTATCATAATGGGAGCCTTTTTGTAAGCCTTGGCTCCTGCCATAGCGCCATTGCACTGGTATTCGCAAAGGTCAGGGCGGTTAGAAAGAGTCACCTTTCCAAGCTCCCTGTCATAGCCTGCTTCTTCAAATGCTTTTTTCATTTCTTCCGAAATCAGATCCAGTATTTTTTTCATGAATTTTATTCTTCCTTTCCTTTATTCCTTTGTCTTTCTCTTTTGGAAAATACACAGCCACAGTAATCCTGTCTGTATAAATCATATTCTCCGGACAGTAAAATGGACTTCTTATACCCGTCCTTTTTCTTAAAATCGGAGGGGAGGTATGAAATTCCATATTCCTCTCCCATTCTTTCTCCAATCTCATTGAGCCATTTGGCATTTTTTAAGGGGCTTATGGACAAGGTGGTAGTAAAATAGTCAAAGCCCTGTTCTTTTCCATAAAGGGCCGCTTCCCTTAAGCGCATTTCATAGCACAAATAGCAGCGCCCGCCGCCTTCCCGGTCTGCCTCATGCCCTTTTACAAGCTGAAAAAAGAGTTCCGGCATATACTCCCCTTCCTGAAAGGAAATGGGAAAAACCTTTCCTTTTTCTAAGCTGCCATCCGCTCCTGCCTCCTCATTGAGCTTTAAAATAAACCGTTTCTGCTCCTCCACCCTTTTTTTATATTCCAAATCCTCTGTAATATTAGGGTTGTAGTAAAAAACAGTAATTTTAAAAAAGCTTCGCAGATAAGTAAGAACATAGCTGCTGCATGGTGCGCAGCAGCTATGTAAAAAGAGGCTTTTCCCCCGTTCACTATTCTGTTGTAGTATCTTCTCCATCATCATCTGATAATTCAATATGATCACCAAAATATCTTTCTAAAAATGCAGCCATGGAAAGAGGCTCAGAGTAATAATAGCCCTGCACGTATTTACAGCCAAGCTTTCCTAAAAGCTCTACCTGTTCCTTTGTTTCCACGCCTTCACAAAGCACCCGGATATTCAGTCCTTCTGCCATTTCAATGATTTTCTGCAAAATCCACGTGCTAGACTGCGAGGTTACCGACTCGCTGAAAAATTCCCGGTCAATCTTTAGCACATCAAAGGGAACATCCTTTAACAGATTTAGGGACGAGTAGCCGGAGCCAAAGTCATCCATGGAAAGAAGCACTTCCTTTTCTTTCAGCGCATGGATAATGGCAAGCATTTTATCACGTTCTTCAAAGAATACCGTTTCCGTCACTTCCAGCTCCACCATATTGCTTGGAACCTGATAACGCTTCAGGATTTGTCCCACATGCTCCACATATCCGGGATTATCCCAAAGCCTTCTGGACTGGTTTACGGAAACCGGGAACACAGGCATACCCGCCCTTTGCAGGTTGTGAAGCATACGGCAGACATTTGTCAACATATAAAAATCCAGCTTTTCAATAAAGCCATTGCTTTCAAACACCGGTATGAACTGGTCAGGATAAACAACGGTTCCATCCGGCTTAATCCAGCGTACCAGCGCCTCTGCCCCATAAAGCTCGTCTTTTTCAATATTCCATTTCGGCTGAAGGAACAGCTTGAATTCTCTGTTCATGAGAGCCTTATCCATATCCGATTCGATTTTATCCGCCATGCGCATATCATTGATAATCTTATCGCTATAAAAGGAAATCAGCTCTTTTTCATTTCCAACCAATGATTTTCTTGCTGCGTTTGCCCTGTCAAGAATCTGGTCAATGTCCCTGTCGTCATTGCGTATCTGATAAATCCCACATTTTAGCTTAATGGGATAAATGATTCCTGATTCAATGGCCCGGATATTGATGTTATCAATAAATTCCTGTATTTTTGTTTTATAATCATCCTTGCTCTTTAAGAGCACTACAAAGTGATCGGCAGTCATACGGATGCATAATTCCTTGTCCTGAAATACCTTATTTCCTTCCATAGAAATAATCGTCAGCAAATCATCCGCCTTTGAATGCCCGTATGCTTCGTTGATATATCGGAAGTTCAATATGTCAAACCTGGCGACTGCAAAATTGGTTCTCTTGCCCTCGCTAATGATTCTGGATGCTTTTTCCGTAAAATAATTTAAGTTCTTTCCTTTTGTAATGGGGTCCTCATAGGCAAGCTTCTCAATAATATTGATGTTCCTCCTAAGACAGAACCACACATAAATAAGCAGGCAGAGCATAGCTGTCACAATAATCAAAACAGAGGCAACGCTTCGGTAAAGAACCGGATAAACCCTCTCGTTAAACACCGTTTCCCGGTAACAATGAAACAAATAGAACTTCTCCACTCCTTCTATTTGCTGGCTGGCAGCATACACGGCTCCCCTGCCAGTTGATAAGATAATCCTACTTGTAGTATGATTATTCAAGTCCTTCTGCATGGAATCAATTGCTTCTACATCGTCTGTTCCTTTTAAGTCCAATCCCTTTAACAGGTCAAATATATTTTCCTCAGCCTCCGGCTTAATATCAAATTCTCTGCTCTGGCTTACCAGTATTTCACCGTCCATGCCTATCAGAAAGGTGTCCCCGATTTCGTTTAAATACTCAAAGGCATATCCCTTGAGCATATCCGTCATGGGCTGCAGCCCTACCATTTCCCCCAGCTTTTCTCCTTCAAAAATAACCGGCATTACATACATGGCAGTGCCCACACCGTCTCCCAGATCATAGTTATTGAACACCATTATTCTTTTTTCCGTCACATACAGCATTTCTATAGGTTCCTCGCCCTTTTGCTTCGTACCTCCATCTGCATAATAAGTGGTCCCATTGTTGTCAATAAATACAACCAGTGAAAAATCATTGATATTCTGATATTCGCCGAGCACAAAGAAAATCAATTCCTTATCCGGCTTTTTTCCGCTTCTTGTCATAACGGAAACTGCCTGTTCCAGTGTTTCCATGGAATGGTTCATATGCTCTGACATATTTTCCGTGGAAACCATTAAATGCTTCTCTATATTTTGTGTTCTTTCCTCTTCAAAATTTTTCTTTACATCAACAACGTGTAAGATACATATTATTGTACAGATAATAAGAGCAACAAGTCCTATAGCAATCATGCGTCCAAGGAAATGATCCCTGCTTCGCCTTTTCCTAACATGAAACATATACTCTTTCCTTATCATCTAAATCTGTTTATATAGTTGCTATGTCAATCAATGTAAGATTCTGTACATCTGTATTCTCAAGACTAGTCAGCAGCGCATTGGCTGTATCCAGACTAGTTAAGCAGTTCACGCCTGTTTCTATGGCGGTTCTGCGAATCAGGAAGCCGTCTCTGGATTTATCCCTTCCCTGAGTAGGCGTATCAATAACCAGATCGATCTTGTGTCCTAAAATAAGATCCATGACCGTAGGTGATTCCTGTTGAATCTTGTTTACCTTTCTGGCATTTACTCCAGCCTCCTTTAAGGCATTTGCCGTAGAACGGGTGGCATAAATCTTATAGCCTAATTTTTCAAATCTTCTTCCGATTTCAATTGCTTCCCCTTTATCCGCATCCTTTACGGTAATAATCAACTGCTTGTGCTTTGGCAGGTCAATTCCTGCTCCGATAAATGCCTTGTATAAGGCTTCGTTAAAGGTCTTTGCAATTCCTAAGCATTCTCCTGTGGATTTCATTTCCGGCCCTAAGCTGATTTCTGCGCCCCTGATTTTTTCAAAGGAGAATACTGGCATTTTGATTGCCACATAATCTGCTTCCTTTTGAAGCCCCGGCTCGTAGCCAAGCTCTTTTATGGTATTGCCAATAATGACCTTTGTTGCAAGGGGCACGATGGGAATCCCGGTTACCTTGCTGATATAAGGCACTGTACGGGAGGAACGGGGATTTACTTCAATTACATATACCTCTTCACCGCATACGATAAACTGAATATTAATCAAGCCAATTACGTGAAGGGCCCTTGCCAGCCTTCTTGTATATTCTGCAATGGTTTCCTTTACCTTCTGGCTGATGCTCCTTGCCGGATATACAGAAATACTGTCACCGGAATGGACGCCGGCCCGTTCAATATGCTCCATAATGCCCGGAATCAATATATCTTCCCCATCGCAGACCGCATCCACCTCGATTTCCTTTCCTACCAGATATTTATCCACTAAGATAGGATGATCCTGGGCAATCCGGTTGATGATTTCCATAAATTCTTCCACTTCTTCATCGGAAATGGCAATCTGCATTCCCTGTCCCCCCAGTACGTAGGAAGGTCTTACAAGCACCGGATAGCCTAATTCATTTGCCACCCTCTTTGCTTCCTCTGCGGTAAATACTGTGCCACCGGAGGGCCTTGGAATATGACATTCCTCTAAGATCTTATCAAACAGCTCCCTGTCTTCCGCTGCATCTACGTTTTCCGCACTGGTGCCCAAAATAGGCACTCCCATCTTCATCAGGCTTTCTGTCAGCTTAATTGCCGTCTGACCGCCAAACTGCACTACTGCGCCATCCGGCTTTTCCAGATTTACAATGCTTTCCACATCCTCCGGAGTAAGTGGCTCAAAGTAAAGCTTGTCGGCAATATCAAAGTCCGTACTGACTGTTTCCGGATTGTTATTGACGATAATAGTTTCATAGCCTTCCCTGGCAAATGCCCATGTAGCATGTACGGAGCAGTAGTCAAATTCAATTCCCTGCCCGATACGAATGGGGCCGGAGCCAAGAACAAGCACTTTCTTTTCCGGCTTTGTTTCCACCGCTTCATTTTCCCCTCCGTATACAGAATAATAATAGGGCGTGGAAGCTTCAAATTCTGCTGCACAGGTGTCCACCATTTTATATACGGCTACGATTCCATTTTCATAGCGCATCTTTTTGATTTCCTCTTCTTTGATTCCTGTCAGGCGGGAAATTACATTATCCGGAAACTCTATGCGTTTTGCTTCTTTTAACAGCTCTAAGGTAAGGGGGCCCTTCTTTAAGGCATTTTCCATTTCCACAATGATCGCCAGCTTATCAATGAACCATGTGTCGATTTTGGTAATGTCATGGATAGTCTCATAATCCATGCCCTTTCTCAATGCCTCTGCAATCACATAAATCCTCTGGTCATCTACAATCTTCAGCCTTTCCTCCAGTTCCTCTAAGGAAAGACTGGAAAAATCATAGCTTAAGAGACAATCTACATGCTGCTCCAAGGAACGGATTGCTTTCATAAGCGCACCTTCAAAATTGTGGCAGATGCTCATGACTTCTCCGGTAGCCTTCATCTGAGTGGTAAGGGTACGTTTTGCCGTAATGAACTTGTCAAAAGGAAGTCTGGGAAGCTTTATAACACAATAATCTAATGTAGGCTCAAAGCTGGCATAGGTCTTACCTGTAATGGCATTCTTTATTTCATCCAGCGTATAGCCAAGGGCAATTTTGGCTGCCACCTTTGCAATGGGATAGCCGGTTGCCTTGGACGCCAGCGCCGAGGAACGGCTTACACGGGGATTCACTTCGATAACACAATATTCAAAGCTGGTGGGATGGAGGGCAAACTGTACGTTACAGCCTCCGGTAATCTCCAGCTCACTGATAATATTCAAAGCAGAGCTTCTGAGCATCTGGTATTCCTTATCCCCCAATGTCTGGGAAGGCGCCACTACAATGCTGTCTCCTGTATGTACTCCAACCGGATCGATATTTTCCATATTACATACGGTAATGCAGTTACCTGCACTATCCCGCATGACTTCGTATTCAATTTCCTTCCAGCCTGCTATGCAGCGCTCTACTAAAACCTGCCCCACGCGGGAAAGCCTTAAGCCGTTTTCCAGAATTTCTTCCAGCTCCGTCTGATTGTGGGCAATACCGCCGCCGGAGCCTCCCAATGTATAGGCAGGACGAAGCACTACCGGATAGCCAATGGAATTAGTAAATGCTACTCCGTCTTCTACTGTTTCCACCACAAGGGAAGCTGCACAGGGTTCCCCGATTTTTTCCATGGTGTCTTTAAATTCCTGACGGTCTTCTGCTTTTTTTATGGTAGCTGCAGTGGTTCCCAGCAATTTCACATGATGCTTTGCAAGGAAGCCGGACTCTTCTAGCTCCATGCCCAGATTCAGCCCTGCCTGTCCTCCAAGGGTAGGAAGCACGCTGTCCGGTTTTTCCTTTTCAATCAACTGCTCCAGCACTTTTACAGTCAATGGCTCGATATATACTTTATCTGCAATATCTTTATCCGTCATTATGGTTGCAGGATTGGAATTTACTAAAATGACTTCCACGCCTTCCTCTTTTAAGGAACGACATGCCTGAGTCCCTGCATAATCAAATTCTGCCGCCTGTCCGATAACGATGGGACCGGAGCCGATTACTAATACTTTTTTTACATTTGGATTTTTAGGCATTGTTGGTTTCCTCCATCATCATAATAAATCTGTCAAATAAATCTCCGGAATCCTGTGGTCCCGGACATGCTTCCGGATGGAACTGCACCGTAAAGATGTTTTTGCCCGTATAGGAAAGCCCTTCATTGGTGCCGTCATTTACATTGATAAACGCCGGAACCGCCACCTTTTCATCCAGCTTGTCCATATCCACCACATAACCATGATTCTGTGAGGAAATATAAACCCTTCCAGTAGCAAGATCCTTTACCGGATGGTTGCCTCCTCTGTGCCCGTATTTCATCTTAAAGGTATCTGCTCCTGTAGCAAGGGCCATTAGCTGGTGCCCTAAGCAGATGGCAAAAATGGGAATATCCCCTTCATAAAGCTTTCGTATCTCTTCTATAATGGAAGTACATTCCTTTGGATCTCCCGGTCCGTTTGAAAGCATAATGCCATCCGGCTTTGCTGCAAAAATCTCTTCCGCCTTTGTCTGGGCGGGATAAACCGTTACGTCACAGCCTCTGGCCGCAAGGCTCTTGGCAATGTTGTCTTTTGCTCCCAAATCCAAAAGCGCCACCTTTTTGCCTGCGCCCTTTAATTCTCTTACTAGAGAGGGCTTTTTTTCCTTCTCGCCCGTATATTTGGCACTGCCGGAAATGGGTCCATTATCCTCTAAGGACTTGGAGCCTTTTAATTCATATTTATGTTCACAGGTAACGATTTCCACAACCTTTCCGGTTGTGTATTGTTTTAATTTTGGAATTATTTCATTTAAATCATATGCCTCATTTGTGGTAATCATGCCATTCATGGTGCCTTTTTCTCTTAAAATCTTCGTAAGGGCTCTTGTATCGATTCCCGCAATTCCCGGCACATCATAGCTTTCTAACAGTTCCTGTATAGTCATATCACATCTGAAGTTGCTTGGAATACGGGACAGCTCTCTGACAATAAACCCGTCCGGCCAAAGCCTTCTTGACTCCATGTCCTCTTTACAGATGCCGTAATTTCCAATGAGAGGATAGGTCATGCACACTGCCTGTCCTGCATAGGAGGGGTCTGTGAGCACTTCTAAATATCCTGCCATAGATGTGTTAAAAACAATTTCACTGATGATTTCTTTCTTGGCTCCAATTTGGATTCCTTCAAATACGGTGCCGTCTTCCAAAATTAAAAATGCTTTCATTTTCTTCACCTGTCTATCCTTTCGCATAATCGTTTTATTATATCATACAAAAGAAGGGGGGGCAACCTGCAGGGGGAAAATTTTTGTGTAGAAAATTGTATAAAAAAAGGGGGGGGTGGCATAGGGGCTTTTGAGGACGGATGTGGGAGATGGCAGCGCATGGGGTTTTTGGGTGGACGGACGTGGGAGGCGGCAGCAAAACAGACTAAACCGTTACTATAAAAAGAGGATTTTAATAGAACATTGCAGGTCAGGTATGAAGGCTATATCTAATAGGTCACATACCTTTAAATAATACTGTATAAATTCATATAAAACTCTCTATGCTCCTTCTTATATGTTTCTCAAATCAATGGTTCCGATATTTTGCAAATAATAAGTCATGGCATTTTTAATATCTGCCGTACTGTCTTTCATATCATTTTCAATCCAGCCAGTAATAATATTCCAAATACCACCAATATTGAAATAAACAACATATTGCGAAAGAATGGATGTTGTACCGAATGTCTGCTTAGGAATATTTTCCGTTATTTTCTTATGTTCGGCAGGCACTAGCTGGTTCAGCTTTAGCAGGAGCAGATATAACAGTTCATTGTCCCGCAGCATAAAAAGCAGTTCTTTATAACTTTCACAAAAGGAAAATATAATATCCAGCATGGGAATCATGGAATATTCTCCCTGCTCCTTAAGTGCATCCAGATACTGCTGCAAAATTGTATCTATATATACTTTAGAACAAAAGCCCAAAATTCTTCCCAAGTGTTTCTCTGATTTTACTCTCAGCCGATTTTCTTTCTTCCCATTCCTCCGCAATCATGTCCAATTGTTCTAAAATCCTCTCATAATCATAATCGATGTCATCTAAAGTGCCATCTGCCACACCGCCGTCCTCATCAAAATCTATATATCCCACCATTAATTTCACCTTGCCTCTGGCGCTTCTCTCCTCTTTGCTGTCATCAAGGGTTATGTCAATCCATTCCTCTTCTTTGGGTGATGGCTTTAATTCCAGACTGTCTAAGCAAAATGTCAGTTCACACAAATCTGCATCAAAAATCGTCACCATATCACCAAAAAAAATAGAATCTGGCAGGCTTTTCAAATTTTCTATCCTATAAAAATAGGTTGCTTTTTCTTCCAGCCATTGTAAGATTTCCTGTGCTTCTGCCACGGTAATTTCTTCTGAATCCATTAAGCCGGGAAATCCCTCTTCTTCCTTACATGCAGCAATCACTTTTTTAAGCAGCTTTATTCCCTGCCGCAGACTACTGCTTTTTAATCTATTGCAAATTTCACTGTACAAGAAGCTGTAACCTTCCTCTTCATAGTCCTGCAATATGGCATTTATCCTTTCAAACACTTCCGTAATATCCTGATTCATTTTAGAATCCACCAGATTTTCTTCCAAATAACTTTCATAGCCATCAAGTGACACAAGGTCTACGCATTCTCTATCCATATTGATAATGTCCATTTGATAAGCCGCCATTGCTTCTGCATATTCCTCTTCCATCTGTTTTTCAAATTCAAAGCTTAAATTGGCTGCTTCCACATTTTCTTTTAATTCTACAAAAATCAATTTTCCAAATGTATGAATACACTTTACATCACAAGGAATCCCGCTGTTTTTCAAGTCCTCTTCAATATGTTCATGAAAGGTTTCTTTATTATCCTTGTCTTTACAGAAATCTGTGTAATTTCCCGTGACAAAATAAATAATATCATCTTTTTTTACATCAACATAGTTGCAAATATTTATCAATGTTTCCGTTATCAGTCCATCACCAAAGGAATCCTTGCTTTCTATGTGAAAAGGTGCGCGCTTGTATATTTTCCTTTTTGTAACAGCATTGGTAAGAAATTCATCGCAGGGAACAACAATGCTGTTTTTATGCCCAAACACCATATCAGCTACCTTTTTCAATTCATTTCGGAAGCTCGTTTCATTTTTTGCAAAATTATCATATGCTTTTGCAAGCTCACGTCTTGAAAAATCTTTATATGGCTTTATATCAAGCCCCTGAATATGGTATGTACTCACTCCATATAGTCCTTCAATCTCTTTCATGACTTTATGAATCTGCTTTCCCATAATTGTAAGTTCATCATCAAGGTGCCTGTAGGTTTCCGTTTGCACAATATCTGGCACAATAAGGCGTATTTCGTCATAATCTAATAATTTGATAAAGCTTGCCAGCACCGTATCTGTCACCTGATGCCTTCTGTCAATAAACATGTCTATGATTATATTTGTGTCTAACAATATGTATTTCACAGTTGCAATCACATCCCTCTGCCAATATATTTGTCATTTTAGATGAACCACTTAAATAAGTGCGTCCCCTTTATAGCATACACTATATTTTATGGGCATTCAACAGAAAACATAGCCTGAACCCAGCCTGAAGCCTTTCCATAAAAACCCAATCTATTACTATAAATAAAAAGCAGCACGAAACCCTGCTTCACAAAAGCGGCTGCCCGTACTGCCATAAAATATATTTTTATCTTTTACACAATCATCAGTATACACGGTTTCCCCAAAAACAAAACCCCTTTTACATGAACAGGCATTTTTCTACCTAAACAGGCATTTTATATTTGAGATTTCCCGTCTCCTATGCTAAAATGAAAGAAATTCATTAACTGAAATTTCTATTACATTTAGGTTCTTGGGGAGGGGCAATCGCAATGGAACATATCCGGGTAGCAATCGTAGATAATGAGCTTCTTTTTACCAACGTTTTAAAGAAAATGTCTGCAAAAATATTGGAGAAAACTGTTTTTTCCTACAACATCGATACATACGAAAGCGCAGAAAGCCTGCTTACTGCCCTATCCTCCACAGCCTATGATTTATTTTTTCTGGACATATTGTTAGACGGGATGAATGGCATGGAGCTTGCAAGAAAAATACGTCAAAAAGCCGATGCCGCAAATATCGTATTTATTACTTCCTCCAGCGATTATGCAGTAGAAAGCTATGAGGTGGCGCCCCTGCATTATTTGGTAAAGCCTGTTACCATGGTAAATTTAGAAGAAGCATTCCGGCGTTTTTTCGATGCCCATGGAGAAGCTGCAAAAGAAGAAACTGTACTATTAAAGGATACCTCCAATCAAAAGGTGCTGCTTCCCATTTCGGATATTTATTATGCCGAAATTATGGAATCCAAAATTACACTTCATACGAAAGAAGGCATCTTGTTCCTAAGAGGAAGAATGGATGATTTGCAAAAATCCCTTCCTGATGAGCATTTTTACCGCTGCCATCGGAGCTTTCTTGTAAACTTCCAGCATGTTACCGGAAGCCGCCGCTATGATTTCATTACAAAGGACGGAAGCTTTGTTCCCATTGCCAAGGGAAATTACAGGACAGCCGTAAAAGCATTTACTGATTACATAGAAAGATGATTTGGGTGATTTCATGAAGAAAGCATTTCATACCGCAAGCTCCAAGGCTATCGTTTCCGAAAATCAAAAAGAGCAAAAGGAGCATGGGGATTTGGAATATCCGGTTGGCGCCTATTTGGTGGATCTTAACGACCCGGATGCCGGTTCCGGTCCCTTTCACTGGCATGATGAGATGGAAATTTGTTTTATGAAAAAAGGATGCGCCAGATTTATGATTGAGGAGCAGGTTCTTGTTTTATCAGAAGGACAGGCGGTTTTTATCAATCACAATATTCTTCATGCAGTCCATCCCGAAGATGATGAAATCTGCATATATGCATCAATCGTATTCCATCCTATTTTCCTGTTTGGGCATGGGCAGACAAAGCTTGCTGCCACCTATTTAAATCCTATTTCCTCCAATCCGGATTTGCATTATATACTGCTTGATGGAACAGAAACTTTTCATAGGGATGCCATAGCCCAGCTTCAGGAGGCTTTTGCCCAAAATTTTCAAAAGCCCTTTGGCTACGAAATTCATACAAGAAGCGCCCTTTCTTCCTTTTGGCTTCTTTTACTGGAGCATTTAAAACCTTCCGTTGCTTCTTTCTCCAGCGGTTCCTCTCAGCTAACTTTAGATGAAGCCCGCACAAAGAAAGCCATTTTATTTATCCAGAAGCATTACAGCGACACCATTTCCTTAGATGACATTGCTTCCTCCATCCATGTGAGCAAAGGCGAATGCTGCCGCTGCTTTAAAAGAAGCATCCAGCTCACCCCATTTGAATATCTGATGAAATACCGCATTTTTATAGCAGCAGGAATGATAAGGGAAAATAAAAATACTTCCATTGCAGCTCTTGCCTCTTCCGTAGGCTTTAACAGCAGCAGTTATTTCAATAAGCTATTTAAAAAATATTTAGGCTGCACTCCTACTGAATACCGAGTGAATCTTACAAAAAAGGATTAGCCCTACTTCAAGGTGACTAATCCTTTTTCCTGTAAAAACGCAGGGCGATAAGAAAGCTTTGCCTTTCTGAGCCCTTCCGCTCCCACGTCCTCTTCCCTGTTTATATATTGATAATCCGCTGCCTCATGTTCGGCAAACTGCTGGTTGATAATCGGATAGGCACCCTGTATATGGGCATATGCCTTTTCTATATGAACCACAAAGGTATCCTTACATACCGGCTCCCCTAAAGAAAAAGCAATCACTTCTCCATCCAGACGAATCAGCCCGCCTTTTAATCCGAGGATTTCCATATTTTTAAGAGCATTTAATGTGACGCAAAATTCCGCTTCTTTTCCCTCATCTTCCTGACAGCCATTTAATTCCCGCCACTTTTCAGCCATTTCCAAACATTCCTGTTTGTTTTCAGCCGTTATGGATTCATACTGCCAGTTCGGATGTTCCTCTTTAAACCGGTTCAGATGGTTTCGCTTGCTGTGAAGCTTTTTCCCTGATAAGGTAATGAGTTTTTCCGATTCATATACATAATCCGCCGCATCCCGGTCATATTCAATTTGAAATCTGCCCGGATAAAGAGCTTCCAGCTTTTGAAATTGCTCCGGCGTCACCAGATGCATCCGAAAAGGCTTTCCCTTTTCTTCAAAATAGGAAAACAGCGCCTCCAATGCTTCTTTTTTATTTCCATCGCCTAACGGAAAGCTGACGGAAAACTTTTCTTCCGAAGAAATAAATACCAGCATGTTCTCCACAATTCCATATCTGGTTTTATAATGAGGCGACCATAGCAGATTGTTAGCAAAGGTAAACTCACAGCTTCTGGATTGTTCCTTTTCGTAATAGCTGCTTATAAGCTCCTTGTCCTCCATTGTAATCTGCTTCCACTGTATTTCTGGCATGTTTCTTCTCCGTCCTTTTCCTGCAGTTTTCCTTTTTATTTTCTTTTGTGCTTCCACTTATTGGTAATCCATTTGCTTTACCGAAAACTTATTATAAGCGAAAAGACAGAAAATGGCAATGGAAAAAAACTCTTATTTTTCCCTTTTATTTTTCCCGAAAAGTACCGCAGGAAGTCTGCCTGCAGTCACAGGCATTGCAGCCCTTGATGTCTACTTTTTCTGCATGACATTTATAATTTGAATTGTATATACATTTTGTTGCCTCGCAATCAATGCTGATAGTGCGGCAGGGATGATCCAGTGCGCTTACAAAATTATCCCTTCCCTGCTCCCGAAAGGAATCACAGCATGTTTCTTCTGTGTTCTCCGCATGTTTTCCGCCTACCATAATATCGCCCTTACAGCAACAGTCGCTTTTGTTATAAGAGCAGGTGTCAACTGCACATTTTAATACTGCCATATAAAAACCTCCTATATTTTTCCTAAAATTTATTGCCTGTTCCAGAACAAAAATGTTCCTATATGTAGTATTGGTGGCATTTGTTTTTTTATGCGAAATGAAAATCAGATTTTAAAAAAATACGGCATGGAGTATTTTTTTCTTCCATGCCGCAGGTCTCTTTTATTTGTTTTTCTACCTATTTATTTTCTTTCCTTTACTTGCCTTCCTCTACTAATTCCTTTCTGATTTCTTTTGTTCTGATTTCTTTTAAAATTTCATCAATAAAGGTATCTAAGGATTTCTGCCCCTCGTCACCGGCAAACCGGCTTCTTACGGAAACAAGGTTATCCTCCTCTTCCTTTTGTCCTACTACAAGCATATATGGCACTTTGGCAAGGCGGGTCTCACGAATCTTATAGCCAATTTTTTCAGAACGGTTATCCAACGTACAAAGGATTCCGTTTTCTTTTAATTTTGCTTCCACGCTCTTTGCATAGTCCACATATTTTTCGGAAATGGGAAGCACCCGCACCTGCTCCGGGCAAAGCCATGTTGGGAACTTTCCGGCATATTTTTCAATTAGCCATGCCAGAGTTCTTTCATAACAGCCCATGGAGGTTCTGTGGATAATATAGGGACGAACTTTTTCTCCATTCTGATCCACATAGTACATATCAAACTGTTCTGCTAAAACCGCATCCCACTGAATAGTAATCATAGTATCTTCCTTGCCATAGACATTCTTTGCCTGAATATCCACTTTAGGCCCATAAAATGCAGCTTCTCCCTCTTCTTCCGTAAAAGGAACTTCCAGCTCCTGTAGGATGCTTCGGATATGTCCCTGTGTCTCTTCCCAGACTTCTGCGCTTCCTACATATTTTTCCTGATTGTTTGGATCCCATTTGGATAACCGGTAGGTCACATCCTCTGATACGCCTAACGTATCCAGACAGTACTTTGCCAAGGCAAGGCAGCCTTTGAACTCTTCCACCATTTGGTCCGGTCTTACAATCAGGTGTCCTTCTGAAATAGTAAACTGGCGGACACGGGTAAGCCCATGCATTTCACCGGAATCCTCGTTGCGGAACAAGGTGGAAGTCTCACCATAGCGCAGCGGCAGATCCCGATAGGATTTCTGGCTTGCTTTATACACATAATATTGGAAAGGACAGGTCATGGGACGAAGTGCAAATACTTCCTTGTCCTTTTCCTCATCTCCCAGCACGAACATGCCTTCCTTATAATGATCCCAGTGTCCTGAAATCCGGTACAAATCGCTTTTTGCCATAAGAGGTGTTTTGGTACGGATATAGCCCCTTTTCTCTTCCTCATCCTCTATCCAGCGCTGCATGGTTTGAATCATTTTTGCGCCCTTTGGCATTAAAAGCGGAAGCCCCTGCCCTATTACATCAACGGTGGTAAACAGCTCCATTTCACGTCCAAGCTTATTATGGTCACGTTTCTTAATATCCTCCAAATGCTCTAAATATTCCTTTAATTCATCCTTTTTGTTGAAAGCGGTTCCATATATTCTTTGGAGCATGGCATTTTCAGATTTCCCTCTCCAATAAGCTCCGGAAGAGGAAATTAGCTTAAATGCCTTAATCCCTTTGGTGCTCATTAAATGAGGTCCTGCACAAAGATCCGTAAACTCTCCCTGACTGTAGAAGGAAATCACGGCATCCTCCGGCAAGTCCCGAATCAGTTCTACCTTATAAGGCTCTCCCTTCTCTTCCATGAACTTTATAGCCTCTTCTCTTGGAAGGGTAAACCTTTCAAGCTTTGCACCTTCCTTGATGATTTTTTTCATTTCTGCTTCTATTTTATCTAAATCTTCTCTGGAAAAAGGCTCTGCTTCAAAATCATAATAAAAGCCTGTGTCAATGGAAGGTCCAATTGCCAGCTTCACATTGGGATACAAACGCTTTACAGCCTCGGCAAGAACATGGGATGTAGTATGGCGGATAGTGGATAAGCCTGCCTTATCATTGGCAGTTAAAATATTTAGCTCACAATCATTTTCCACCATAGTCCTTAAATCCACTACTGTACCGTCAACCTCACCAGCACAGGCAGCCCTTGCTAACCCTTCGCTGATATCGAGGGCAATGTCATATACGCTCATAGCCTGTGAATACTCCTTTACGGAACCGTCCTTTAATGTGATTTTCATACTTTTCCTCCTTTATTTTCCTTGATGTTTTACTCTTTTTTCGTAACAGTTCAGCCCACAGGCGCAGAGCAGGTTTTATGCAGAGCACGTTTTCT